>CAZSOA010000104.1:0-12005 GCA_964608305.1 uncultured Desulfofustis sp.
TCTCGGAGTGCGCCGCTATGCTGGGCAAGAGCCGCCAGGGCACCGTACTGGTCGGTCATGTTGGTTGCTCGATGGTAGTGATCACTGCAGATCTGAAACAGATCATGACGGTCATCGGCAATGGCAACCAGATAATCGAGGCACGTCAAGCGCAAGCTCCGGCGCCCGATATCCGCTGCGCTTACCTGGTATGGCCCGGCCGGCTCATTGGCCCAATACTGCTCCAGCAGGTCATCGCCCAGCTGGGTCGCCAGTCGTCTTTTGATAAACCGATGCGCCTGGTGCAGCCGATCCGGGTCGATAATCCGCATCGACTGGAGCAGATGGTTCTCGGCCGGCAGTTGCAGGGCAAGAGCCGATAGGGACCGGTCTTCCCGGGATCTGAGCATATGGCGCATGGCCTCGAGAAACAATGGATCGATGGAAGGGGTTGACGACTGATCGCCGGTCGTCTCGGCTCGTTCGAGAATAACCGCCTCAGCCAGTGAAAAAGCGGCGTCCCAGCGGTTGAACAGATCGCCGTCATGCTTCATCAAAAACGCCAGCTCTTCACGGCTCTGGAACGGAACCACCTTGACCGGCGCTGAGAACGAGCGCAGAAACGAGAGAACCGGTTTGCCTGCAGCCCCTTCGAAGACAAATTGCTGCGTTGCCTCGCGCAGTTCCAGGACAATGCCGGCTTCCCGCCGTTCATACGGACAACGCACAGTTCCGGTCAGGTCACGTCCGTCGGCGGCCAACAGGCCGATGACAATCGGTACATGCAGCGGCTCTTTGACCGGTTGCCCTGGAGTCGCCGGGGTGGTTTGCGCGATACCCAACCGATAGATGCCGGTATCTGGCTGCCAGCTCTCGGTGACGCGTAGCACCGGTGTGCCGGCCTGACTGTACCAGCGTTTGAATTGCTCGAGATCCTTGCCTGATGCATCGCTCATGGCGGCGACAAAATCGTCGCAGGTAACCGCCTGGCCGTCATGACGCTGGATATAGAGATCCATACCGCGGCGAAAATCCTGTACGCCAAGCAGCGTGTGCAGCATGCGGATGACTTCAGCCCCTTTGTTATAGACGGTAACGGTATAGAAATTATTGATCTCCAGATACTGGTCAGGTCGTACGGGATGAGCGGTCGGCCCGCCATCTTCGCGGAACTGATGCTGCCGCAGCAGCCGCACCGCCTCGACGCGTTGTACCGCTGCCGAATGCTGATCTGCAGAAAACTGCTGGTCGCGAAACACCGTCAGGCCTTCCTTCAAACTCAACTGAAACCAGTCCCGGCAGGTCACCCGGTTACCGGTCCAGTTGTGGAAATACTCGTGAGCAATCACCCCCTCGATTGCAAGATAATCAACATCAGTGGCACTCTCCGGGGAAGCCAGCACGTATTTGGCATTGAAGATATTGAGTCCTTTATTCTCCATGGCGCCCATATTGAAATCGTCAACGGCGACAATCATGTATCGATCAAGGTCATATTCAAGCCCATACACCGCCTCGTCCCAGCACATGGCTTTTTGCAATGAAGCCATGGCATGCTCGCATCGTTCCCGGTTTTTTCGCTGGACATAGATCTGCAGCGTCACCGTCTTATCGGAGGCCGTGACGAACCGATCCTCGAAACACTCCAGGTTGCCGGCCACCAGCGCAAAGAGATAGCTCGGCTTCGGAAACGGGTCCTCCCATTCGACAAAATGGTAGCCACGAGCCATATCTCCGGACGCCACGAGGTTGCCGTTGGACAGCAAGACCGGGCAGGTGGCGCGCAACGCAGTGATTTTTGTTCTGATCCGGGTGAGAACATCCGGGCGATCCGGAAAAAACGTTATCCTTCTGAACCCCTGCGCCTCGCACTGGGTGCAGAAAATCCCGGACGAGAGATAAAGCCCGCTCAACGCGGTATTACCTTCCGGACAGATACTCGTCGTGATCTCCAGATTAAACGAATCGGGGACAGCATCGATGCACAGACCCTGGTCGGAGAAAAAGAAGCGGCTGTTCTCGATCTTTTCCCCATCAATCAGCAACTCCTTGAGCGTGAGCTGCTCACCGTCCAGCCTCAGTGTTTGTGAGCGTCGAACGGCACGCTGATTTCTCCGCACCGCCGATCGGGCGGTGACCATCGTCTCCTGTTCGCCAAGCACGAAGGAAAGATAGAGGTAGTCAACAAGAAATTCGGGTGGCTCGTAATCCACTCGATTGATCGGCTGAAAGTTTTGTCGATTCATTATGCTGTCGTTTCGTTGCAAAAATAGTATCCGGGGTGCACACCTTCTGCGCGAACGGCTCCCTGCCCTCGCCGGCGTATCGAAGAGCATCAAGACAAGAATGCCCGGTCCGCCCGTATGAATAATCGGTTAACGGCACTACTCCGGTGAGCGTTGACATCAACGGCCATTTCAGTATATTTGACGCTGCGTCACCAAACGTCTCGATTCACATACCGAAACTCTTTCCCTTTCTCTCCGGACAGGAACCACCTATGATCACCATTAACGAACATTACAAAAAGCTGCAAGCCTCCTATCTTTTTTCCGATATTGCCAAGCGGGTAGCGGCATTCCAACAGGATCATCCTGATCGCAGGATCATCAAACTCGGGATCGGCGATGTTACCAAGCCGCTGCCGCCGGCCTGTATTGAGGCATTTCACGCTGCTGTCGAGGAAATGGCAGACGAGCCGACCTTCCGCGGATACGGCCCGGAACAAGGATATGCCTTTCTCCGGGAGGCCATCGCCGAGCAGGATTTTGCGGCCCGCGGCGCAACCGTGTCCGCCGACGAGATTTTTGTCAGCGACGGCGCAAAATGCGATACCGGCAATATCCAGGAACTTTTCGCCGGTGACATCGTCATCGCCATTCCCGACCCGGTCTATCCCGTGTACCTGGATACCAACGTCATGGCCGGCAGAACCGGCGTCTACCGTGACGGCCGCTACGATGGGGTTGTCTACCTGGAATCGCGAAAGGAGACGAACTTCCTGCCGGCCCTGCCGCAAACGCCGGTGGATCTCATCTATCTCTGCTTTCCGAACAATCCGACCGGAGCGACCATCTCTCGCCGGCAATTGCAGGACTGGGTCGATTATGCCCGGGACAACAAGGCGCTGATCCTGTTCGATGCCGCCTATGAGGCGTTTATCCGGGATGATTCATTGCCCCGCAGCATATACGAACTCGACGGCGCCCGGGAGGTGGCCATCGAATTTCGCAGTTTCTCAAAAAGCGGCGGTTTTACCGGAACCCGCTGTGCCTATACCGTGGTGCCGAAAGACTGCCGGGCTTACGACAAAAACGGCGCGCCGCAATCACTGCATGCGTTGTGGAACCGGAGGCACTCCACCAAATTCAACGGCGTCTCCTACCCGGTGCAACGGGCTGCCGCCGCGCTCTACACACCTGCCGGAAAGGCCCAGGCGACAGCGCTGATCGATTATTATCTCGAGAATGCGAAACTAATCAGAGCGAAGATGACTGCTCTTGGCTACGCGTGTGTCGGCGGCGACCATTCACCGTATATCTGGATTGAAGGCAAGGCGCCGTCTTGGGAATTTTTCGATCAACTGTTGCAGAATACCGGCGTCGTCTGCACCCCGGGTGCCGGTTTCGGCAGATGCGGAGAAGGCTATATCCGGTTGTCGGCCTTTAACTCACGAGAAAATGTCATCGAGGCCATGGAACGCATCGACGCCTCACTGACTTGAGCGCCCGCGCGACGCAGTTCCGGACCCGGCATTTCTCCTGGACTTCAGATCTTTCTTAGCGATGGACACCAATCGCCGGCTTGAAGCTGATATGCTCATCCTTGCCGAACAACTCCGAGACACCGACGATCACGGTGTTCTCGGAAAGCCAGTCGAAGACGCCGGTGACCAGACTCTCCGGCGCCGAAGCCCCGGCCGTGATGCCGACGGTGCGGATACCGTCGAGCCATTGCGGCCGGATATCGTTGCAGTCATCGATCAGATAGCTCCGGGCGCCGGCGGCGACGGCGACCTCCCTGAGCCGATTGGAGTTCGAGCTGTTTTTCGAGCCGACGACAAAAATCAATTCGGCACGCTGAGCCAGCAGCCGTACGACGTCCTGTCGGTTCTGCGTTGCATAGCAGATGTTTGACTCTGCCGGGCCGGTGATCGTGGCAAACCGCCTGACCAACGTTTCTCTGAGGCTGCTCACATCCTTCGGACTGAGGGTGGTTTGCGTCACATAGGCCACCTTTGCCGGGTCGCGCACCGTCACCAACTCCGCTTCCTGTTCGTTGGCAACCACGTGCACGTCTCCCGCCACCCTGCCGGCAGTGCCGACGACCTCCGGATGACCATGATGACCGATGATGATCACATCGAAACCTTTTGCATGATAACGCTCCACCAACCGATGAATCCCGGTTACCAGCGGGCACGTGGCGTCGATGGTCCGCAGTCCGAGTTCTTCAGCCCGCTGCTCGGTGGCCACCGAAACCCCGTGGGCGCTGAAGATACAACTGCTGCCGGTAGGAATATCCTCGAGATTCTTGACAAATTTTGCGCCGAGCCGCTCCAGTTCCGCGAGAACATGACGGTTATGGACGATTTCGTGAAGCACATAGATAGGCTGCCCCTCGGTGGCCAGCGCCAATTTAACCGTTTCGATGGCACGCACGACCCCGGCACAGAACCCTCGTGGTGACGCCAGAATAACTGATATTTCCTGCTTCATCTCAATTGTTTGGGACGATCACGACGGGTATTGTCGCATAGCGGGGAACCCTGCGGGCGGTGGAACCGACGATATCGGTGCCAAAAATTCGGCGGGTTGATTTGCCCATGACAATCAGGTCGGCTTTCTGCCGATCGGCGGCCTTGATGATTTCCTCACTCGGCCGACCGCTGACGACAAGCATTTCTTTCACCCTGATATCGTTCATGTGCTGATTCTGCAACTCATCGGCGGAAAATTTCCGCAGTCGATCCTTCATCGTCTGCAAGACCGCTCGCATGCCGTCCTGATAAATTTTCCGCGCATCGACCTCAGTCAGGTAGGTATCGACAATTGCCTGGGTCGCACTGGACATCGGCTCAACCACATGAAGCATGATAATGGCGGCCTCGTATCGCTGGGCGATACTGATGGCCGTCCGAAAAACCGGGCGAGTATGTTCGCCGAGATCGGTGGCATAAAGAATGGTTTTATAGGCTGGGAGCATAGGTTTTTTCTCTTCTGATCATTTTTTGCGGCACCGTTGCAATACGGGTCAGGTTTCCTGCTGATCCAGACGAACGAGCAGCAAAGATGATCTCCTCGCCTGCTCGTTCGTCTCTTTGCAATCCACCGTCGTTAGTACCCTTTCAGATAATCGATATATTCCGGCAAGAAAAGGGAGATCTGCGGAATATAGGTGATGACGGCTAAAAACAGCAACATCAAACAGAGCCAGGGCAAGACCGCCTTGATGACCCAGCCGATCGTATTTCCGGTAATGCCGGCAGTAACAAACAGGTTCAGTCCGACCGGTGGCGTCAACATGCCGATCTCCATGTTTACCACCATGATAATGCCGAGATGGACCGGGTCGATCCCAAGCTGCATCGCGATGGGAAAGAGGATGGGGGCCATAATCAGCAGGATGGCGGATGGTTCCATGAAATTGCCCGCCACCAGTAATAAGATATTAACGACGATCAAAAACATCCATGGCGACAAGCCCAGTTCAACAATAAAAGCGGCGATGTGATGGGGAATTCGCTCGGTTGTAAGGACATGGGCGAATAACATTGCATTGGCAATGATAAACAGCAGCATGATGCTGACTTTTGCCGCGTCCAGCATCACCTTGTTGATCTCCTTGTCGACAATGCACCGTGGCAGGGAAATGATGATCTGCAACAGGTTCCTGCCCACCATGACCATGGCGTTTTCCCCCGGCTTCCGCCAGAGCTGCCCCTTGAGCGGTCCCATGTCGCGATATCCGAAGACCGCCACACCAAACGCATATATTGCTGAGACGGCGGCGGCTTCCGTGGGGCTGGCGACACCGCCGTAAATGGAGCCAAGCACGATGATAATAAGCATCAACCCGCCGAGTGCGCTCCAGCCGCTCACCAGTATCTCCCGCCACCCCGCCCAGGGATGACTCGGCAAATTGCGTATCCGGGCAACGATATAAATACAGACCATCAGCATCACGCCAAGCAGGACACCCGGCAGAAACCCGGCCATGAACATCCGCGCTGCAGAAACCTCGGTTGCAGCGGAGTAGACAAGCATGACAATGGAGGGCGGGATCAGGATGCCCAGCGTGCCGGCGGTGGTAATCGTCCCCGCCGCGAAACTCTGCGGATAGCCGATCTTGACCATGCCACCGATGCAAATGGTGCCGATCGCTGCCACCGTTGCCGGAGAAGACCCTGAAACCGCAGCAAAAATCATACAGGCAAGCACCGATGCCATGGCGACGCCACCCTTGATATGGCCGACGACACTGGTCGCAAACCTGATAATCCGTTTTGCCACCCCACCGGTTGACAGAAACACCGATGACAGGATGAAAAACGGGATAGCGAGCAAGGTATAGTGCGTTGCCAGCGATGAATAGAGTTTCAGGGATATTGAAGCAAGTGAGTCGTTGGAAAAAAAGAGAATGGTTCCAATGCTTGACAGGCCCAGCGCGAACGCGATCGGCATGCCGAGCAACATGCAGAAGAAGAGGAGAGTAAAAAGCGCCGCCGTCGTCATATCCGCCCCTCCTCTCGCGCCAATTGCTCTGCAATTTCAAGGCTTTCTTTGACCTCATCAGTCTTTCGAAAGCCTTCCGTGTCGCCAAAGACAACAGCCCGGAGAAGCAGGACAATACGGATGCTGAGCAGCGCAAAGCCGATGAGGAGAATGCTATGGGCAACCCAGGTTGGGATTGGCAGGTCTTCCATGGCAATGCCGATTTTTTTCATCTTCGACAGATAAATCCAGGCGCCGTACATGACCAGGCCGCAATAGATAAGACTCAGCACGCAACCAACTCCGGTGATGATCTTCCGAGTGGTCGAAGAGAACAGCTTGACAAAGGCATCCATACCAATGTGGGAGCCGATCTTCAGCACATAGGATGCCCCGAACAAAACCATCCAGGCACACAGGAGCAGGGTCAGCTCCTGTGACCAGATATAACCGGAGTTGAAACCAAAACGCATGACGACATCCATGAAAACCAGCAGCGTAGTCGCCACCAGCAGCAAACAGATAATCGCTTCCTCAATTCTGTTGATAACGCGTAAAACCATAGCCAACCTCGTGCGTTATGGGACGCCGAGAAGGGCCGGGCGGCCTGCGTGGTCACCCTGCCCTCCTGCAACACGCTCGCCGATGAAAAGTCTTGTCTAATTCGTCGCGTAGGCGGCATCAATCAGATCTTTGCCGATTTCTTCTTCAAACTTCTGCCAGACCGGCTTCATCGCTTCAACCCAGAGCGCACGCTCGGCATCGGTGATGGTGATAATTTCGCTACGCTTGGATTCGATAATTCGCTGTTTGTCGCTTTCTTCTTTATCCGCTGCAACCTCGTTGCCGAAGGCGACGGCCTCATCGAGCGCCTTTTCCAACTCGGCACGGATATCTTCCGGCAACTCCAGCCAGAACTCGGTCGAGGTAACGATAAGATAGTCGAGCAAACCATGGTTTGATTCGGTGATGTAGGGTTGCACCTCAAAGAATTTCTGTGAATAGATGTTCGACCAGGTGTTTTCCTGACCATCAATCGCCTTGGTCTGCAGCAGCGTAAAAACCTCCGAGAACGGCTTTTTCAGAGGTATGGCGCCGAGCGCCTCGAACTGCGCCGCGAGGACGTCGGAGGCCTGGACTCTGAATTTGAGCCCCTTAGCATCCGCCGGCACGCGCAGCGGCTTGTGTGCGGAGATCTGTTTCATGCCGTTGTGGATATAGCCGAGGCCAAGAATCCCTTTATCTTCCATCGAAGACAACAAACGTTGCCCGTGTTCACCCTGCTGAAACCGCTCGGCCGCAGCAAGGTCGGTGAACAGGAACGGCAGGTCGAAGATTTGTAACGATTTCGTGTAGCGGTCAAATTTGGAAAGACTCGGAGCAGCAAGATGGACATCCCCGAGCAGCATCGCTTCCAGAACATGATCATCGTCAAACAGTTGCGAGTTCGGAAAAACATTGACCACCACTTTGTCGCCAAGCCGTTCGGCAACAAGATCTTTGAACTTGTTTGCCATCTGTCCTTTCGGGGTGTTCTCGGCCACCACATGAGCAAATTTAATGGTGATTGGTCCGGCCGCCATCGCCGAACTGATCGCCAGCATGCTCGAAACGGCGGTAACAGCAAGAATTTTCGTGATTTTGCAAAACATTACGACTCCTCCTCAGGATGATTAATGAGATCCCCGACGACGGGGCGGCCGCAAAAGGCGGTACGTTACGAGCGAGGAGCGGATCAGCTGCGTTCCGGCTCGCCCGCAGGCCTGATGTGCAAAATAGGAGCCAGTCGACAGAATTTCTTTATAAGCATGAACAGCGGAACAATCGGTGGGTAACGCGCAATGGGGAGAGGCCCGGATGGCGGATTTCCGCCGATCGGACGCTCGGTCGCGGCGGAAATCCGCCACCTATTGAATGGCTGGAACGGCGGCGGAGGCACCGCCGTGACGAGGCTATTGGTAGCTATTTTTGTCCAAGCCGAATTTACGCATCTTATCAGTCAAGGTTTTGCGTGGTATGGCGAGAATTTCCATAACCCGTTTGATCGATCCGCAGCTTGCCTGCAGCGCCTGCTCAATGAGGCTGCGCTCAAATCGGTCCACCTGCTCGGCCAGGCTGAGCGACCGGCCACCGCTCACGCCGCTCAACAGTTCCTCGATATCCCAGTCATGCTGGCTGCCGAGCAGCACATACCGTTCGGCGCAATTGCGCAACTCGCGCACATTGCCCGGCCAATCATACCCCTGCAGTGCATGCAACTGACTTCCGTCGGGCAATGGTGCCTCCATCTGATACCGGTGCGCAGCGACCAGGAGGAAGTGGTGAAACAACAGGCCGATATCTTCGCGGCGTTGTCGGAGTGGCGGCAAATGCAGCCGAACCACGTTGAGACGATAATAGAGGTCTTCGCGAAACAGTCCCTTGCCAACCAGGGCCTTCAGGTCTGCCTTGGCGGCGGCAATGACCCGCAAATCAAGGGGAATAGAACGGTTTGAACCGATTCGCTCAACAGTCCGCTCCTGGAGAATACGAAGCAGGTGAACTTGCACCCGAATCGGCATTGATTCGATCTCATCGAGCAACAGGGTGCCGCCGTTCGCGTATTCGAATTTTCCAATCCGGGCATCCCGGGCGTCGGTAAAGGCACCGGCCTCATGGCCGAACAACTCGCTTTCGATAAGTGTATCGGAGATGGCGCCGCAGTTGACGGCGACGAAATGTTTCGACCGCCGCCGACTCTGTTCATGAAGCGATCGCGCCACTAATTCTTTACCGGTGCCGGTCTCACCGGTAATCAGTACGTCCGCATGGGCATCGGCGATCCGGCTGATGGTGCGCCGCAAGCGCTCCATCTCCGCCGTTTTCCCTAAAAGGCGCGGTCCCGGGATATGCTGAACGGCCAATTCCTGCCGCAGGTTCCTGTTTTCCAGGGTCAAAGCACGCTTTTCCAGGGCCCGCTGTACCGTTTTGACCAGCCGCTCCGCCGAATACGGTTTCTCGATAAAATCATAGGCACCGTCTCGCATTGCTTGAACCGCCGTGGAGATATCGCCATGACCGGTAATCAGGATAACCGGCAGATCACCATCGATCCTTCGGACCATCCGCAATAATTGCAGGCCGTCAATGCCCGGCAACCGAATATCACAGACCACGATCCCGGGCCATAAATCGTTGATCAGCGGCAGTGCCGCCTCGGCCGAAGGCACGCTTGTCACCACCAGATCCGCCAGCTCCAGTGTCTGGGTATTTGCCTGCCGGATGTGTTTTTCATCATCGATAAATAGAACGTTATTGCTCATGGTCATCGCTCGTGATACCTGCCTGTAACGTGATAATAAAACAGGAACCCCGCCCCGAATTCTCGAATCGGATGGTGCCGCCCATCTCGGAGAGGATCCGCTTGCTGATGGTCAACCCCAGCCCCAGTCCCTGGCCCAGCCGCTTCGTGGTAAAAAACGGTTCGAAGATGTGCGTGGTATGCTCCGGCGCAATTCCGGAGCCACTGTCTTCTATCGAGATTATGACGGTGCCGCCGTCTTGAAGAGCGCTGATGGCGATGTGGCGCCTGTCGGCACCTTCCATCGCCTGGACAGCGTTGTTCAACAGATTCACCACGACCTGCTGCAAAAGTACCCCATTGGCTAAAACTTCAAGATCGTCCGGTGAAATGGTGATTGCAACCGAGATGGCTTGTTTGCGGATGGCCGATGATAAAATCTCCAATGCGCCATCGATAACGGCATGGATCGGTACCGTTTGCAGACGACCGCTGCTTTTCCGGGAAAATTCCTTCAACTGGATGCCGATTTGCGCCATTCGCTCGGTTAATTCGCTGATCTGCATCATATTCCAGTCAGCTTCAGCATATCGGCTTTTGTCCAGCAATTGACGGGCATTGTCCGCATAACTCCTGATTGCCGCCAGCGGTTGGTTGAGCTCATGGTTAATGCCCGCCGACAACTGGCCAAGCGTTGCCATTTTCGCGGCGTGGACCAACTCCGACCTGGTCTTCCTGAGCACCTCTTCGGTCTGTTTGCGTTCACTGATCTCACGCAACAGGTTCCGGTTGGCCGTTACCAACTCGTTGGTTCGTTCGCTGACTCGGTACTCGAGCTTCTCATTGGCCTCCTGCAGAACTTTTCGGGTGTGATTTTCGAATCGTTTAAGTTCCTGAAACCGCTGCCGCCGCTGGACCAGCAGGATCAGCAAAAGATGAGCCATAACGATGACAACACCGACCATGCCGGCCACGAGGGCAATCTGACGCCTGAGTGGGCGCAAATCGGTGAGCACCTGCACATGCCAACCGGCTTCTTCCATGGAGCGCGTCTGCTTCAAGAAGGTGCGAACATCGCCCCGCTCATCGGTCAGGTTGACGATGACTCCAAAGGGGTAGTTCTTGATAACCTGCCGCGGGATCGGACTGATCGCCGCATCGGGGTATCGCCGGCTTTTGAGGATCAGTTCCAGCGTGTGCTGATCAATCTCGCCGATCGTTTTGAACCGCCAGGGTGCATGTGTCGTCAGAAAGATAACCTCCTGGGGATCGGACACCAGAAAGATCTCGTCATGAAACCCCCATTGGGTCTCCACCGAATCAACGTCGATCTTGATCACCAGCGCACCGAGAATATCCCGCTCCCGTCGCACCGGATAGGCAAAATAGTACCCCCGCTTTTCCGATGTCGTGCCGAGCGCGAAATAACGACCAAGATCACCTTGCATAGCCTGCTGAAAATAAGGACGATAACTGAAGTTCCGGCCGACAAACGGTCGTTCGGACTGCCAGTTACTGGCGGCGATGGTCAACCCGTTTCGATCCATCAGGTAAGTGTCGGCGGCATTGCTGATCTCGTTTATCGTCTCCAGGTATCTGTTGAGCGCCTCAACCCGTCCGGGGCTGCCCGGTTGCCGGAGATAGGCGACCAATTGCGGATCCCTGGCCAGTAACTCGGGGAGACTCTCGTATTTTCCGAGCACGCCCTGCAGATAGGTGGCAAACAGCTCAAGCTGAATCGAGCCGTTTTCGGCAAGACGGAGCAGGCCGTTTTTATAGGTAAGAGCAGAAACACCGAACAGGACGAGGACCATCACCGCCAGCGCGGTTATCCAACCGCTTACCGAGCGGATAGCAAGAAAACGAGCGCCGTAGATCATGGCATCAAGACAAGAAACCGTTGGGTGACGACTGGTACCGATCGTAATCGGGTTGACACAGATTCACGCGGGAATAATCCGGGGACGACGTTGACATGCACTCGAAAAAATGGTAGTAGATTCAATCCCATCCAACATCTACCGGGGAGGCCC
>CAZSOA010000105.1:0-11987 GCA_964608305.1 uncultured Desulfofustis sp.
ACGGCATTGGTGCTGCTTCCGTCTGCGCAGCCTTGGGCGGCGCCCGGCGGACAACAACGATTGTTGCCGATGCCGGCCGGCAGGAGCGGGTTGCTCAGGTTTTTGCCTTCAATGGGATGTATCCGGCGCACCACCGCATTGTCGTCGGAGACCCGATTCACCTGTTGAAACAAGACGGTGAAGACTATGACGTGATTCACGCAAATCTACGTACGGCGTTTTTTCGCACAGCAGGAACGGCTCGGAGAGACACCAGGAAGGAACATGCCGAATTGATTCGTTCTGCCATGCAACGATTGCGGCCGGACGGGGCCCTGGTGTTCAGTGTCAATCTCCGCTCGTTTACGCTTGACCCCGGTTTGCTCACGGAGTTCTCCTGCCAGGCCCAGGATGACGGCTGGCTTCCCCCGGACTGCGTACGCTCTGCCGCCGTCTGTCGCTATTGGCTGATCCGCCGGAGTTGACCCATAACAGCAACCAGGAAAACAACGGCGCACGAGCAAAACGGTTCATCGGGGGAAGTCCTTGACCGACCCGGAGCAGCCTGGTAATAACGTTTTTGTTAGGCTCTACAAACGACGAAACGCTCTCAATGCTTTTTCAGAAGCCATGAACAAAAATGAACTGCAACCGCTATCGGTTGCATCCCTGCGCCGCCATTTTATCGAGATTTACCGGCTCTCTGCGGATCAGGCCGACCTGATGGTCGATAGCGCCTGTCGTTCGCTCAGGGAGTCGCTGCATGCCGGAACTACCGCTCTTGCTCGTGGCGATCGAGGCGAGCTGGCCGGTTGTGCACATAACCTCAAAGGTGTTTTTCTCAATATCGGCGAACGGGACTGGGCTGAGGTGGCGCGACGCCTGGAGAATGTTGCCAACGGTATTGCTGAAGGCGATGAACAACTACTGCTGCAACGTCTTCACGAAAGCATATCGACCTTACCGTCGCTGTAACTCTGAGAGATGAGCAGCGCGGTTATCATCGGCAGTGATCGGGTAAATCGCTTGTTTCGACCGGCGGCCGTCGTTATAATAGCAGCCTTGTTGTCACCTACTGCAGTGGCGGAAAACCGGGACGTCCCAGGGAAATCACTGCGCAATGGTTTATCTTGTCGTGATGAGACATGTCTTGTTTTTCCCAGGTACATCTGCACAGCTTCGGTTACGAGCTGCCGCCACGAACGCTCACGTCTGCAGCGCTTGAACAACGCCTCGCACCGGTTTATCAACGGCTGAAACTGCCCGAGGGGCGGTTGGCCATGATGAGTGGGATTCGCGAGCGCCGCCTCTGGCAGGCGGGCACCCGGCCCAGTGAGGCGGCAACCCGGGCCGGCAGAATTGCCCTGGAGCGCTCCGGCGTCACGGCCGAGCGCGTTCAATGTTTGTTTTTCACCTCGGTCTCCCGTGATATGATGGAGCCGGCTACGGCATCCTTCGTTCATCATGCCCTTGGTCTGCCGGCTGATTGTCTCGTCTTCGATCTGTCAAATGCCTGCCTTGGTTTTTTAAATGGCATGCTGCTGCTGGCGACAATGATTGAATCCGGCCAGGTAGAGAACGGCCTGATCGTCAGCGGCGAAACGGCTGAAGAATTGATCGAGTCGACCATTGCTGCATTGCTCGCCGATACCTCACTGACTCGAAAAACCATGAAACCGGCCTTTGCATCGCTGACCATTGGTTCGGGGGCGGTGGCCTTGTTCATGAGTCGTGCCGGAGCCATTGACGGAGCGCGGTTGCCGCGTTTGCGCTGGGCGACCTGGATGGCCAACACCGACCATGTCGATTTGTGTCAGGGCGGCCGCCAGGATGCAGGGACCATACTGATGAACACCGATTCCGAGGAGTTGATGAGGCAGGGTATCGAGACCGCGCAACGGACCTGGCATGCCTTTGTTACCGCCAGTGGCTGGCGTGCCGATGCAATTGACTGCTTTTGCTGTCACCAGGTCGGCACCGCGCACACCCGGCTCTTGTTTGATACCCTTGGACTCGATAGCACCAAGAACTATGAAACCTTGTCGTATCTCGGCAATGTCGGCTCGGTTTCCGCCCCAATCACGATGGCTCTGGCCATGCAGGATGGGGCATTCGCACCGGGAATGAAGGGTGCGTTGCTCGGTATCGGCAGCGGCATCAATTGCCTGATCCTCGGTATCGACTGGAAAACTTGAACGGAGTTGCTGGTCACATGAATCTGACGGACAAACAAGGTTCTTTGTTGTTGCAGTTGGCCAGGGATACGATCGGCGGACGATTGGGGCTGACCGACCGGCCACTGCATCAACAATGTACCGAGGCCCCCTACAACCAACCGGGCGCCACCTTTGTGACACTGAAAATCAACGGACAGCTGCGGGGATGCATCGGCAACCTGGAACCGTCCGGCACGCTGGTGGAATCGATCATTGCCAATGCCGAAGGCGCAGCATTTCACGATCATCGCTTCCCCCCGCTGACTTCTGAGGAGTTCGGCCGGGTGGCCATGGAGATCTCGATTCTGTCACCGGCCAGCAGGATTACCTACCAGGATGGCGACGACCTGATCAGGCAGTTGCGGCCGGGTATCGACGGGGTGATTCTGGAACTGGGCGCGCGGCGCGCCACCTTTCTTCCCCAGGTGTGGGAGCAGTTGCCGAACCCCGAGCACTTCCTCGATCATCTCTGTCTCAAGGCCGGCCTGCCCAATTCGACGTGGCGGCGTGGCAAGCCTGAGATATATGTTTATCAGGTACAGAGTTTTTCGGAGCAGCGTCAGTTATGCTGATCCTGCAACCGGACCTCGGTGACGAACTGGCTGAGCTGTATCGCCTGATGGAGGAAGCTTATGACGAGGTTGCTCAGCAGCTCGGGCATGGATGTGAAGGCTGTCCGGACAATTGCTGCGACTCCTTTTTCACCCATCATACCTATATCGAATGGGCTTATCTGTGGCATGGCCTCGCTGCGCTTGACGATGGCCGTCGCCGTGATATCATAGCCGCTGCGGCCGCATGCCGGCAACACTACCGAAAAGCAGTGCAACGGGACGAACGGCCCCGGGTCATGTGTCCGCTCAATCGTGGTGGCCGCTGTGAGCTTTATCAGTACCGATTAATGGTCTGTCGAACGCATGGTGTGCCGGCAACAATGACGCGGCCGGATGGCAAGGTCTTTCATTTCCCCGGATGCTTTCGCTGCCAGGAACTGGTAGCGTCGCGGCAGGTACAATCGCCGGCGATCCCGATCATGGAACGAACCGCGTTGTTGCACCGGCTGGCGCTTCTGGAAAAACGGTTTGTGCAACAGGCTCGCGGGCGACTGCCCCGGCTGAAGATGACCATTGCCGATATGATCGTCAGTGGGCCACCGGTCGGTTCGTAAAAGGCGGTTGTGTTTGAAACAAACAGTATTGACGATCGGGAGAATGGAGTGCGCTATAAAGTTATCGGCAAACAACCAAACTCGAAGCAATGTTTCGTCTGTGGACTAAACAACCAGTTCGGGCTCAAAAGCCGTTTTTACGAGTTGGAGAACAAAGAAATCGTTGCGTTGTTTACGCCGTTGTCAGAGCATCAGAGTTATCCTGGCCGTCTTCATGGCGGTGTTGCAGCGGCGATTCTTGATGAGACCATTGGTCGCGCGATGCTGAACCACCAGGATATGGAGTTGTGGGGGGTCACGCTTGAATTTTCGATGAAATTCAGGAAACCGGTACCGCTCGATCAGCAGATAACGGTCGTTGCCCGGATCACCGGGGAAAATAAACGAAGCTTCACCGGTACCGGAGAGATTCTGCTCGCCGACGGCAGCGTCGCGGTATCCGGCAGCGGTCGTTATCTGAAAATGGAGCTGTCGAAGATCACCGATGTCGATTTCAAACAAGAAGAGGACTGGCGAATCATTGACCAGGACGAGAACGATCCGATGGAAATCGATCGTCCGTCATCCTGAAACTGACGGTAAAAAGAGTTCCCTTGCCGGGGGTTGAGCGATAGGTTATTTCACCGCGATTGTTTTTTACGATGCTGTAGACAATCGCCAGGCCAAGACCGGTTCCTTCCGCGTGCCCCTTCGTTGAAAAAAAGGGCTCAAACAGATGTTCCTGATGTTCTGCGGAGATACCTACCCCGGTATCGGCTAATTCCAGAATCACCCGGTCATCGTCGGCACGGGTCGTTACTCGCAAGGTCCCGCCCTGTTTTTTCATTGCCTCAACAGCGTTATCAGTGAGATTCACCACCACCTGGGTGATTTGATCTTCGACCGCCAGTATCTTTGGGAGATTGTGAGCCAGAGACGTGTGAATGATCACACCGGCAACCTTGAAGTGTTTCCGTTGCAGCGACAAAACATTATGCACCACCGAGTTGAGCGATACTGGTGTGCGGGCGCCACTCGATGGCTGGTGCAGATCCTGGAGGTCGCTGATCAGTTTTTTGAGTCGTTCACACTCCTGCAGCCCCACGCCGATTAAATGACGGTCCTCCTCGCTCAGCTCACGTTTTTCCGCCAGGTCGTCAAGAAGATACTTGATGCCGATTAAAGGATTGCCGAACTCGTGAGCGATTGATGCCGACAGCCTGCCGAGAGCGGACAGCTTTCCGGCATGAAGGAGCTGCATCTGCGTCTCCTTTCTGATGGAAATTTCCTGATGAAGCTGGTGCAGCGTTCCCTGCAATGTTTCGTACAGCTGGGCATTATGAATCGATATCGCCGCCTGCCCGGCGAGCAGTTCAAGGATTTCTTGTTGTTCACCGGAAAAGGCCGCGGCTCTGAGGCAGTCTTCCAGATACATGACCGCCAGCAATCGATCCTGGTAGGTAATCGGTATGCAGCAGATTGATTTCGGGCGGTTGCGCACGACATAAGGGTCTGAGCTGAACAGCCCGTGTTCCACTGCGTTATCGAGCACAACGGCGGTATCGAAATGAACGACATAGGTGACGATAGCCACACAGAGTTGACGGCTTACCACCTGCAGCGGGACATCCATCGGGCATCCCCGATCCTCGTTGCGTGTCGCTCGGGCTTTGACCATCAATGTATCCGGGGTGTTGATGAGGAGGTAACCGGTCTCCGCGTCGCTCTGACGAACAAGGGTTTGGATCAGTTTAACGGCCACGTCACCGGGGTATAGTGCACTACCGAACGTACGGGATGCCTCGACAAAATCGGCAATATCGAAGCGGGTCCCTGGCAAACGCGGTACGGCAGCGGGAACCTGCTGCCGGTGGGGACGATGCAACCGCGGGGCGAGCAGCGGAGCCTGGGTGGATCGCAGATGGCTGACTAAAGCTCCCGCTTGCCATCGCCGGTACCTATGGAATGCTTCACTGAGGTAGGAATGAGCGACCAGCTGCCGATCAAGCGCCTGGTAGAAACGAGCAGCCCGTTCATAGCAGAGCGCCTCGTCCAGGATATTACCAGCTTCTTCAGCTTGACGAACGGCGTGTTCGTAATACTGGGCGGCGCTCTCCACGAGACCATTCTGGCGATAAAACTCGGCGCTGAGCAGGAGGTATTTGGCGCGATAGTTGTCCGGAGCGGTTTTTGACCAGCTATGCAATTTATTCAGAGCGACACGAACGGAGCGTCGCCTGGCTCGTTTTTGGCCGAAATGCTTTGTCGGGGCAAGGGCCAGCACCGCCAGGGCGTGATAGCATTGGAGCACGGGAACGAGAAAGGAGGATAACAGGGGATCGACCATGGCAAGAGCCAGGCGCCCGTGCTGCTCGGCCACTTCGTATGAACCGTAATGATAGGCGATGACCAGACTCATGAGGTGATGGAAAAGGACGGTACCCGAGTCTTTTTGCCGATGATGCACAGCAAGGAACGTATCCTTGTCATAATGACGGCCGGAAAGTATCTGAGGATTGGCATAGTTGCCTTGCAGGTGGGCAATCGCCTGGTGCAGGATCATCTGCCGATACGCAAAGCGGTCATGTCGATTGCCGGTGGTCTGCTGTTGCTGCAGCCGTATGGTTTCTTTCACCTCAGACAGCGGTCGGCCAAGAAAAAACAGCCGCGTCGTCAGGCCGAAGGCACACCGTTCGGCATGTTCTTGTTGCCCCATTTCAAGGCCGACCCGGTAGCTTTTTCGTAAAGCGCTGAGCGATGTTTGCAGGTGACGATGCAAATGAACGACATGCTCGTGCACCAGGGAGACGGAGAAGGGATGGGGGTGATCTGCGAAGCATTTCTGCAACCGCAGGCCGAACAGAGCATACCGATAGCCTTCGACAACCGCACCATCCAGGCAGAGCAGAGAGCCGAAAAGCGGATAGCCGACGGAACCGGTTGTCGGGTGATTTCCGTGCGTCAGCGAGAGACGGATAACGGTATGGGCGATCGGCGGCAAGAGCGATGGCCTGGCCTGGTAGGCAATTTCCGTGCAGGCAAACAGCAGGTCCATGATCATGCGATAATAGGGGGAATGCATCTTCGGCAGGTCGAGCAACTGCCGCTTCGTCCTGCCGTGCAGCAGCTTTCCGATGCCGGCCCGTGCACCGTTGATCGTTGCTTTTCCGGTCGTTTCGGGAAGATCGATGCCCAGTTCGGCAAGTATCTGCATGGCGGCAGCCAGGGCCTGCTCCAAACGACCGCCGGATTGGTGGAAGCGAATTACGGCCAGGTACACACGGGCTTTGTCGGTGTCGCTTCTGGCGTGATGACAGACCGTCGTGTAAAGGCGGCTGAAATCGTCGGGGCGATTGTTGCACGCAGCTGCCTCGGCGGCTTCTGAATGGAGATCGAGCGTCAGACGGTAGTCGTCTTGCCAGGAGGACTTCGGCAAAAGCGTCAGCCCGGTTGCGGCAAAACGATGATAGTGCGGCAGTAACCCGCGCCGCCTCGCTGTGCGTGCGGCTGCAAAGTTTAGTGCGGCGAGTTCACGGCGATGGTCGGCGGAACTGAGGGCCCTCCCGGCGTGATTGAGATGGCCCACCAGGTCGAAAAGATATCTGGATCGATTGGCTGCCGACCAGTGCAGCATATGGCTGCCGATCCGTTCATGGATGGCGTTGCGCTCATCCTCCGGCAGGAAGGAAAAGATGACACGCCGCACCAATTCATGGGTAAACGTAAAGATCTCCGGCGCATTGCGTGGTTCTGGAGTGGTTTTCAGGCCCTCGCTGCTTGGGTCAGAAACTGGTGCGACCAGGTCTTCGTCGACCATACGCTGAATTTCCAGGCGGATGTGTCTCCGGGAATTGCCGCACAGAGCGCTGAGCAGGGAGAGGTCGAACCGGGTGCCGATGCAGGCGGCACGTTGGAGGGCAATCCTCACCGGTGACGGAAGAGAGACGATCCGATCGCACAAGAGCTCTTCAATATCGAGTCGTGGCGGAACGGTAGCGATCGCCTCCGGGTCGCAGTCCCAGCGACCGCTGTCGGCGTTAAAAACAATGGCTCCAGCATGGTAAAGGTGGTGAAGATAGTGTTTGAGATAAAACGGGTTCCCACCGGACCGTTCACCACAGATCTGCGCCAGAGAAGCGGTTGCTGTACGGGGCTGAAATAAGGTTTCACTGATCAGCATACCAATATCGTCGCTGCGCATAGGGTTGAGCGGGAGCGAGATGAGGTCGACGCCGGACTCGGCAATACTGCGAAATAATGGCTCGGTGGCCTGCCTGGCCTCGCAGGTACTGCCAATAAACATTCCGGTCTGCTCGCTGTCTTTGATGTACCCCTCAATAAACCGGAGCGTTTCAGGGTCGACACGGTCGAGGTCGTCGATCATGACGACCAGGGTGGTGAACTGGCGATTGATCGCCTTGGCCACATCGAGAAACAAGGAGATGATCACGTTTTTGACCGCGGCCGGGTCGCGGTCGCCGACTGTTTTTCGGGAACCGATGATCTGGGCCAGGTCTGGAAGCAGATCGCAGGCGATATCGGCCCGCCCGCCCAATGCGCTGTTGAGAAGGTCTCGCCAGTAAGTCTGCTCCCGCTGATCTGCTTGCAGGATCAGGCGGGTGAGGTCGGCAAAGGCCGCAATGATCGGCGTTAATGGACCGTTGTCGCCATCGGCAATCGATGGACCACCAAGAATAATACCGCCGCGGGCGGCCATGGTTCGCTTCGCCTCGCGGAGCAACAACGATTTTCCGCTCCCGGAAACGCCGGTGATCAGAAACGCTGCCGCATGCCTGCTCCCGATCGCTTCATAACCACGGAGCAAGGTCTGCAGGTCGGCATTGCTGCCATACCGTTTATCCGGAATCGAAAAAACCGGGTGGCGGTCTTGCCGACTCACGGAAAAGACGGTAATTGAACGTTTTTCCTGAAGTTCGATCAGGCTCGTCAGCAGATCGGTGATCAGATCGTTGCTGTTTTGATAGCGATTTTCTGCTGCCGGCGCCAGCAGTCGAACGATAATTTCCGAGACGGTAGCCGGAATGTCCGGATAATCCTCCGTGAGCGGCGTGACCGGCGAAGTAGAGTTTGTTTTTTCAAACAGTTCGGTGCCTGTAAACGGCCGGTTACCGGTCAGGAGTTCGAAGAGAATGACACCGAGCGAGTAGAAGTCGGAACGATAATCCAGTTCTTTGTTAATCCGACCGGTTTGTTCTGGCGAACTATAAGCGAGCGATCCCTGTGGGAGCTGGGGCGTGGCATAAAACGGGTATTCTTTCTCGCGGGTGCCGGCAATGCTGAAATCGATAAGCTTGATGCGGCCGGTGCAGACGCGATAGAGGATATGGGTCGGGCATAGATTCTTGTAAATCATTCCCTGCCGGTGAATTTCCCGCAGTCCATCCGCTACCTGCAGGGCGATGTCGAGAAAATGCAAGATATCAGTGATTCGTCCCCGGTGGGTAACGGTGAGCGGCAGACCGTCAAAATCTTCCTCAATAAGAACCGGCAGTGAGTCGTGCTCATCGAGCCCGAGCATAGCAATAATCTTGTTATGGCGGAAACGGCTGCCGATCACATATTCATGTTTGATGCAGCTGATCCGGTCGATGTCCGGACGAGCGGGAAGCTTGAGTACGGCCGATTGGCCGTTATCCTGGCGGACGCCGCGGAAGACCAGAGACCGGGTTGATTCGCTGAGTTGTTCGGTAATGGTATAACCACAAATGATCACGACCCGATCCCGTATTTGATCCGCGTGTTCATCGGCCGATTTGAGCGGTGATCACATCGGCGATCAGCCGGTTGCCGGTTTGGCGGCGGTTGCGTCTCGGAGCGGCGAGTAGGCGCGGCAGGTCTGTCAGCCAGTTGCCGGACATGAAATCATCCGGTGTCATGATCGATCCTCCCAGCCGATTGGTTACGTAGTCGGCCAGTACGGCGGACTCGGCAAAATCCGGCCGGCTGACACAAAGAAGTGGCGTTTTGGTTTGGGCGCATTCGGCGATGGTTGAATAGCCGCTTTTGCAGATGAGCAGATCGGCTGCGTTGATCAGATCCGGATGATGGTGGTGCGTTGTCGCGGCAACCATTCTGACGTTGGGCGCAAGCCAGGCATCGCCGGGGGCTCCGGCAACCAGAAAGAGACTATCTTTGAACGTCTGCAATGCGGCGAGGAACGGTAGCTCAGCAGGAAATCCGCCCATGCTGATCAAGACGACAGTTTCGTCAGCGACGCCGAGCGCCTCCCTGACGGCGGCACGGTTCAGGTGATGGCAACGGGCAATGGGCGGGCAGCACAGTTTTTCCGGTAGCGGGTGACAGAGCGGTTCGGTCTGGACCCAGATGTCGGCTTGTTCGTAACATGCGGCATAATACGCGGCAAAGGAGGAAAACGCCGGATCGATAGCGCTCAGTGATTGGTAGATCCAGTCCCAGGTGAAGTTTTCCAGGAGCAAACTGGGAATTCCGGCAACTTTGCCAACGGCGATGCCGAGCGGGCTGATGTCACAGAGGAGCAGCCTGCTGCCGGAGCAAAGAGCGGCGCATGAATCTACCAGATCGCGGGGCAACGGTAAAAATTCCTGCAGCTTGCGTAGGGTTTGCTGGTGATCAACCGTAAAAGCGTCGTGCTGGATGAGTCCGATATCCGTGGGCGTTCGATGATAGGAAAGAGGAAACGGGCAGGTCTTGAACAGGGATTGGGGAACGGTGGAAAAAATGCGCACCTGCAGTTCGGGGACCCGTTCGTGAACCGCTTCGAGCACGCCAATGGTTCTGGTGGCGTGGCCGAAACCGTGCGGGGAAATAAAACAGGATAGTTCCCTGGTCATGATCGGTGGCCGTCGACCGGGGTTGCCCGAGGCGGTTGGGGCAACGACCTCAGTGCAGGTCCTTTCCGGTGGTGCTCATTGCCAAATTACAGTTGCGAACACCGCGGAGCGAACGGAGCCGATCGGCCAGTTCATTGACCGAGCCGGCCTTGCCTTTGATGATGACGACCTCGAGGCAATTGTGATGATCCATGTGGACATGGGTGGTCGAAACGATCTGGTGGTGGTAATCGTGTTGGATTTCGGTGACCTTTTCCTGCAATTTGTGCTGATGGTGGTCGTAGACCATACTGATCACGCCGACGACGTCCTTATCGGCCTGCCATTCTTTCGCGACAAAGGAAGACCGGATCAGGTCGCGGATTGCTTCGGAGCGGTTGACATATTGCTGCTGGGCGATGTAGGTGTCGAAATCGTCGAGCAGTTTTTCATCAAGAGATATGGTAAATCGTTTCAGCATGGCGCCACCTGCAGTTTTTTGCTACGTTAGCGCGCCGCCGCCGGTGCGTCAACTGTTTTGCTGGAGGAAACAAGCGAAGAGAGCCATGGACACCAGGAGAGTAGTGCCCGAAGAGATTCCGCCGCTTGCGGTGATCGGCGTGATCAGGTCCTGTTTTGTTGAAAAATTCGGGATACCGCGTCAGGCGGGTTTGGCTCCTGCCGGGGTTGCCCGATTGGAACTGAGCGCCGGCAATGGTCGGCCGGAGATGCTGCGGGGCCTGGCGGCGTATAGCCACATCTGGTTGATTTACCGGTTTCATGAGGCGGTGGCGGAAGGCTGGCAGGCCACGGTTCGACCGCCCCGGCTGGGTGGCCGGAAACGGCTCGGTGTCCTGGCCACGAGGAGTCCGCATCGCCCGAATCACCTGGGGCTGTCTGCCGTCAGGCTGCTCGACATCATCCGTGATCACGATCAGGCCGTATTGCTGCTGGGGGGTGTCGATCTGCTTGATGGCACACCGGTACTTGATATTAAACCGTATCTGCCGTACGCTGATCGGATCGAAGGGGCGACCGCTCCGCCGTTTGTCACCGAGTCGACCTGCCGCTTTGTCAGGTTTTCATCGTCTGCAACGTCGTTTTGCGTCGCTTACGAAAAACGGACCAATCGATCTCTGCGCTCGTTGATTGAAGACGTCCTCAGTCAGGATCCGCGACCGGCAAGTCAGCGGAGCCGCCGGGTACGATTTGCGATGACGCTCTGGGATGTCAATGTCGAGTGGCGGGTGGATGAAGACCGGTTTGTCGTCGACCAATGCCGGTTAATCGATTGATTCGAGGCCGGGCGTTCAAGGGTTTTCAAGTCCTTCGATGGTGGTGTAGACACGACCGCCGATCTCGTAGTGGCGGGTAGTGATATCGTAATCGAGGCTGCCGCCGTCAATTTCCACACGTTCACCGACCAACCGAGTACGGCCGGGGGATTTGATCGTCCGGTTGTGATCGAAATAGAAGAGTTCTTCGGTAAACAATTGCTGATTCTCGGCAATTTGGTTGATCCGGACCTCTTCGCGCAGGATCAACTGTCTCGTATCGGTATTATATATCCCAATCCGGGCAACGATATTGATCGGGCTGCCGTCGGCATCATAGAGGTCGGCATCGACGATATGCAGCACGAACTCGTTCGGGACGTCGCTGGTCTGTGCTTCTTCGGCACGGATCTCAGCAGTTTTGACCCCATCCTGATTCTGCAGGATAACCACCTGCTCCATGGTGAAATTATGCGTGTTCTCGGTACGTTTCCCAAAATCCTGGTCGAATCCGCCGCGGGGTTCAAGAAATGTCGCCAGCGGTGGGCGCCAGGCCGGA
>CAZSOA010000106.1:0-11917 GCA_964608305.1 uncultured Desulfofustis sp.
GAGTATGTGCAGCGGCAGGGTGAGGACGTGGTTCTCGAGGCGGTGGAAAAGCCACCCACTAGCTTCGAATCGCCGCTGGACATGTTTACGAAGACCTTGGCCCATGAGCAATACATCACCAAATCGATCAATGAACTGATGGAACTGGCCATTGCCAAGAAGGATCATGCCACCCAGATTTTCCTCGAATGGTACGTGCTCGAACAGGTTGAAGAAGAGGAAAACGACAACGATATTATCGCCCAACTCAACCTGATCGGTGACAATCCCCACGCTTTATTGATGCTGGACCGCGAACTGGGCGCTCGAGCGACGACGGTGTTGACCGATTTCAGCAAAGGGATCGAAGGCGTTGCCGGAGGCGAGGGCGGTTGAGATGACTGAAACGGCCGCCCCTGCCATGCAGAAGCATTTTTTGGTGACCATCAGCAATGATGTGGAGAACCTCTTCGGGGTTCATTTCCTCTGTTCTTTTTTTCGGTCGTTGTCGCCGCACCAGGTGACGTTGTTTCACCTCTGTCGGCTCGACGCCGGTGATATGAAGGCCGAGTTGCTCAAGGCCTGGGAAGGGCCCAGCGAGGGTATCCAGGGGGCGCTGAGTGTCGGCGCCCGCCGGTCGCTGGATCGATCTGCACGGATGCTGCGCGACAAGCACATGCTTGTCGATCAGATGCTGACCAAAACCGTCGCGGAACGGTACGGCAAGGTGCGGGACATCCTTGCCGAAGGATCGCGGGGACTCTATGACGCCATCGTGCTCGGTCGGCGGGCCTCCTATACGCTGCAGTGGCTTATCGAACGGCCGGCTGACGAAATCGCCCTGGGAGTGATCAGGGAGCAGAGCCTCGCCACGCCGATCTGGATCTGTCCCCAGGTCGATCCTGAACGGCAGGGGGTCCTGATCGGTCTGGACGGGTCCGAAGCTGCCTATCGCGCCGCTGACCATGTTGGCTATATGCTGGCCGATCAGCCGCACCATCGGATTACCCTGCTGCAGGTTACCGCGGTACCGGGAGCGGCTGGAGACGATGAGATCTTTGCTCGTGCCCGGGCCATCCTGCATGAACATCAGATTGCCGATGAACGGATCGAACAGCGCTCTGCCTGGGGACTGAGTAGTGCTGGAACGCTATTGGGCGAAGCCGACAAAGGCGGTTATGCGGCAATTGCCGTCGGACTTGGCGGCAGCGGCCGAAGCGACGGCGGGACGTTCAGTCTGGCCGGGGGAACCACGGCCCGGCTGATATGCAAAAACGAAACTGCCTCTCTCTGGTGTTGTCCGTAGCTATCTGGGAGCGGCTTCCGGGGTGAGAACCGCCAGCAGCCCGTGGCGTGCCGGATGGTGCGTTGCCGCATGCAATCCGAGGACTGTTTCAACCGAGGTATCGCGTAGCACATAGAAGCGGAGCCCGGTTCTCCCGTGCGAGCCGGCGGGAAAGTGCTTGTCGACCAGCGTCTGCCATTCGTCAATCCAGGGGCCTGCGCTGGGCAACAGCAGGGCCGCATCGATCGGCTCATGATAGTCATCATTTCTTACGCGCTGCAGGTCTGAGCTCAAGGCGTCGTAAAGAGCAGTCGCCTCATCGTGAAACTGACCGATTTGCTCCGCGACGTATTTTGGGCTGGCGTCGATATAGCGCGGTAATGGCAGACTGATCAGGGGCGGTGCGGCTCCTGCTCCGTTTTTCTCAGACAACTCGAAGATCTGATCGGCCGCATCCGAGGAGCCGGCTATCCAGACATCGACGTCGGGTGCGGGGGCGGATTGCATCATTTTCAGCCACGCCTGAAACCGGGTGCGAAAGGCGGTGGGTCGCGTCGTGCCGAGGCGGGCCCTGAGCCGTTCGAGTTCGGCGAGCGGGTTCTCCTCGTCGGTATCTTCGTCGTCGCCATGCAGGGAGCGGAGCATCTCCCACTCCCGTTCGTCAAGGACCTGCAGATCCCTGAGCAGCATTTCCTCCTCCTGATCGAGAATTTCCGCAATAGCCAGTACCAATCGGGCCTGCCACAGTTCGGTAGCGTTTCCTGGGGATCGATCGGTGGTGCCCATGCCGTGCTCGCTGAGCAGCGACGAGAGGATCTGCAGGCGAGACTCGCCGCTTTTTTCGGTCCGGGGCGCCGACAACCCGGCCATGGTCAGGGCTGAGAGCTGTGCCGCATAATCGTCACGTCGGTATTTTATATCGTCGACCAGTCGGCGAAATCGTTGCCGGTCTGCACCGAGCGGTGCCGGAGTATGTGCTTGACACAACCCCCGTTTAATGAAAAGATCAGGCTCGTTCGCTTCGGAATCCTTCGGATCCGCCTCGATCGGCTGCAGGAACGACAACCGCCCTGCCAACATGAGCGGGTAGCGGGTCTCGGTACAAATATCGGTATCCGGAAAAAGAAAGGCTCTCAGTGGGTTCATATGGAAAATATCAAGGAAAAGATTCGTTTTTCGCTGTCTGCGTTCCTCTATCTCTTGTTTAATATGCGGCTCGGCGGTGATCTGTTGAGTACGCTGAAGGGCACCGGCTGGCAGATCCTGCAGACGGCCCCCTTCGTTGCCGGGCTGACCTATCTGATCGTCGCCGTCCTGCAATACATGGGGGACGGTGGTAAGGTACCATGGGATCGCAAATTGCGCCTCTTTTTTGCGATCGGCATCATCGCCGGTCTGGTTCTCGGCATCTGGGAGTATGCCGGGGTGGATATGAGCTGAACCCTGAACCCCGATCACCTCCGGCGGCCCATGTTTTTTCTCTATACGTCCAACCGGACTGAGCAGCTGATTGAGCGGCTGGCCGGCGTTATTGACGACGGCGGCGGCCCCGCGCTTTTCGGCGGCGAGACGTTTCTGATTCAGAATCGGGGGGTGGAGCGGCTGCTTTCTCAGTCGCTTGCCGACGTCTTTGGTGTCTGGTGCAACGCGACTTACTTGCTCCCCGGCCGGTTTATCGAATTTCTCTGCGAGCGGGTCCTTGATGATGCCGATCCCCGTGCCTACGAGCGTGCGGCCCTCGTCTGGCGTTTGGAGCGGCACTTGCGGGCGGTGGAAGACCCCGTTGCGGTACCGTTGCGGCGCTACCTGAGCGGCGGGCAGCCGCAGCGGCTGCGTTATCAACTGGCGTATCGACTGGCCAATCTGTTCGATCAGTATCAGGTCATGCGCCCTGAACTGCTGGCCGGCTGGGAACGTGGGAAGGTTGCCACCGGAACCGCGGATGAAGCCTGGCAGTGCTCATTATGGAATGCCCTGCGCGCAGATGACCCGACCATGCGCCACCGCGGCGAACTGATCGAGGCGGCGGCAACGGCCCTGACCGAGGAAAGTCACGGTCACCGGCTTGGTCTGCAACGGCTGTTTGTCTTCGGCATCCATACCCTCCCACCGCTGTTTCTCCATGTCCTGAATGGTTTCGCCCGGCATCGTGATGTCCATTTCTTCTTATTGTCGCCGTGCCGACAGTATTGGGGTGACATCGAGACCAAGCGGCAGCAGCTGCGCCGTCAGCCGGCCGGAGCGTTGCTTGGCGCCGAGTCGCTCGGAGACCGTTATCACCCGCTGCTTGCCTCGCTCGGTCGTCAGGGCGCCCATTTTCAGGAATTATTGCTGACGCTCATGGATGGTTGGCACGAAGAGGATCTCTTTGTCGAGCCGGCTGCCGACGGTTCGCTGCTGGAGCGACTCCAAGCTGACCTGCTTGATGGATGCTCGGAACCGGCCGGGCCCGAGACGACGGTTGGTGGCGACGATTCGCTGGTGATCGTTTCCTGTCACTCCCGTCACCGGGAGATCATGGTGCTGAAGGATTTTCTGCTGGACCGGCTCTACCGGGAGCCGTCCCTTGATCTGCATGACATCGTCGTAATGGCGCCGGATATCGAAGCGTATGCCCCGTACATCCCGGCAGTCTTCGGTGAGCTCGCGCACGAGATAGGTGATTGCCGGATCCGCCGGGAGAACTCACTTCTCGACGGCTTTCTCCAGTTTCTGCAGGTGTTCAGCAGCAGGTACACCTGGAGTGATCTCCTTGGTTTGCTGGAGCGTCCGGAGATTGCTCATCGGTTCGGCCTGGGCGCCGCCGACCTGGAGCTGATTCGCTCCTGGGTGTTTGGGGCCGGCATCCGGTGGGGGTTGTCCGCCGATCAGCGTCAGGAAGACGGCTGTCATCCCTTTGCCCGGGCAACCTGGAGCAGCGGTCTCGAACGCTTATTGATGGGTCTTGCCGTAGACAGTGATGAACCGGTGCAAGACATCCTTCCGTTTACTGATATAGAGGGGGCCCAGGGCGAGCTGCTCGGCGGGCTGTATCGATTTGTCAGTTTTATCGACGAGGCCCGCGCCCTGTTTCGGCATGCCGCTCCGGTTGCCGGCTGGTGTGAGCGGCTACGGGAGTGGTGTGCGGAACTCTTCGACAACGCCAACGATACACAGCTCTTGACGCTCTTGCACCTGATCGACGATCTTGAGCAAGCCGCCGCGTGGCATCACGGCGAGCCGGTTGTCGGTGAGGTGATTACGGCGTGGTTGGAACAGCATGCCGATACCCGGTCGAGCAGCGGTTTTCTTGGCGGCCGCCTGACGTTTTGTTCATTGTTGCCGATGCGGTCGGTACCGTTTCCGGTGATCTGTCTGCTCGGCCTCAATGACGGTGAGTTTCCCCGCGACGACCATTTCGCTTCATTTGATCTGCTTGGCCGGGATTATCGGCCGGGAGACCGGTCCCGGCGCGCCGACGATCGCTACCAATTTCTCGAAGCGCTCCTCGCCGCTCGGCAAACACTTTATCTCAGTTATATCGGGCAATCAATCAGGACAAACAAACCGATTCCGCCGTCGGTTGTGGTCACCGAACTCGTCGAAACGCTCGAGCAGTGGTATGCAGTCACCGACCTTGTCCGAAGGCATCCGTTGCAGCCGTTCCACAGCGGCTACTTTACCGGGCACCCGTCACTGTTCAGCTATGACCAGAGTTCCTGTCTTGTTGCCCAAGCGCTGGCGGCCGAAAAATCCCGTGAATCGAGGGGGCGCTGGCTCAAGCGGGCATTGCCGGTCGGCTGTCCGCATCAGATCACCGGGGCGGAGCTGCTTGCGTTCCTGCGCCATCCGCACCGCTACCTGGTGCGCACCATGCTTGGTATCCGCCTTGATCGGTCCGATGATCTGCCCGACGAACATGAACCGTTCGCCGTAGACGGGCTCGATCGGTATCGGGCGGAGCAGCTGATCGTCGACGGGTTGCTCCGTGACTGTCCGGAAGAGCTGGTCCTGCGCCGCCTGCAGGAACAGCTCTTCTGGCCGCTCGGCACGCCCGGTTCTCTGGCGTTCTCCGATGCGCTTGAAGAAATCCAACCGTTCGTGCGGATCCTTACATCACTTGATCTCGGCGAAGCACTGCCGCCGGAACCGTTTGCCATTGAGGTTGCCGGTTTCGCGCTGAGCGGACTGCTCGCCGGCCGCCGGCAAAAGGGTTTGCTGTTCTACCGCCACGCCGCGCTGCGTGGCGCCGATCTGCTCCAGGCCTGGCTCTGGCACCTGTTGTCCGGCCTGGCGTCGCAACGGCAGGCACCGACAACGCTGGTCGCCAGAGATGAAATTCTGGTAATTGACGGCGGCTACGGCGATGAAGACGACCTGGCGTGTCTGGTGCAGCTGTTTGTTGAAGGACGGCGGTTTCCCAGCGAGTTGTTTGTTGAAGCGGGACTGGCGTACGCCCGGCAGTCCACCGTACCTGAGGGCCGGAATCGGAAAACGCCGCTTGAGGCCGCCCGGTCCCGTCTCGCCGACGAGTATCGGCTGTCCGGTGGGGCGGTCTATCACCAGCTTTTTGGCGATCTGCCGGTTGAGGAACTGCTCGGCAATGGGTTTGTTGCCTGTTGTGAGCGCCTGCTCCTGCCGCTCTGGCAGATGGCGCAAAAAGACCGTCGGGGAGGGGTGGATGCCTGAATCTCACCATTTCGATCCGCTCTCTGCCCCGATCGAGCCGGGTATCAATCTCATCGAGGCCAGCGCCGGCACCGGCAAAACGTATTCACTGGCGATGCTCGTTCTGCGGGCGGTGGTTGAAAAAGGGCTGCCCATCGACACCATCCTCGTGGTGACGTTTACCATTGCCGCCACCGAGGAGCTGCGCGAGCGGATTCGGCAGCGGCTCGTTCAGGCAAGAACAGTGCTGAGTGGCGGGCCACCGGAGACGGCGGTGGATCTGGCGCAGCTGCTCATGGCCGCCGGGCCGATCGAACGGACATTGCGGCGGCTCGAGTTGGCGCTGCTCGACATCGATCGGGCCCCGATTCGGACGATCCACGGCTTCTGCCAGATGACCCTGCAGGAGCAGGCACTGGCCGTCTCGCAACCGTTTGAGTTCGAGGTCGCCGCCGATACCCTGCTGATCAGGCAGCGGCTCGTTCAGGATTTCTGGCGAGCCCGACTCTATCCGATGCAGCCGCGCTACGGCAAACTCGTCTGCGACGAGTTGCGCGATCCGGAGGCGCTCTACCGAAGCGTCGCCGGGGCGGAAGATCCGCTTTGCCGGGTGCTGTCCTCAGCTCCGACCCTTGCTGAGGCAACGGTCGAGCTCGATCGTTGCCTTGATGATCTGTCCCGATGGTGGCACCGTTTCAGTGGTCGGCTGGCGACGCGACTGGCCGAAGCGGCCCAGGACGGGTACCTGAAAACAACGTTTCTCGAGAACTCGGCGATCCATTTTGAGGCGCTTGGCAGGCTCTTTGCCGCCGACCTGGCGCCGGGTCGCGCCCAGGTCGAGTGGTTGACCGAAGAAGGTATCGTGGATGGCCTTGACGGACGACGATTGCGCGGCACCGAGAAAAAACTGCACTATGGTGCCGATTGGCCACTGCCCGGCGAGGTAGGTGCAGCCTACCTGCGTGCGGTGGCGGCGCTGCTTGCGGCAACCCGACTCGAATTGGTGCAGGAACTGCGTCGCCGGTTAGGTGAAGCGTTACGCCGCGCCGGCCTGATCAGTTTCGACGATCTGGTCACCGGCCTGGCCGATGCGCTTTCCGGCCCCAACGGCGACATGGTGCGCAGCTCAGTGGCGGGTCGCTATCAGATGGCCCTGATCGACGAGTTTCAGGACACCGATGGTGCGCAATGGTTGATTTTCTCACGCCTGTTTGGTGGCGGCCACCACTATCTCTATCTGATCGGTGATCCGAAGCAGGCCATTTACCGTTTTCGCGGCGCCGATATCGATACCTATTACATTGCCCGGAAACAGGCCGATCGGTGTCTGAGCCTGGCGCGCAATTTTCGCGCTCATCCGGCGCTGATGGGTGCGGTCAACGACCTGTTTCGCGAAGCCGTCTTCGGCGAAGTGCCCTATCAGCCGGTGGAACCGGCCCGCAGCAGCGATCAGGGGAGGCTGTGTACCGCCACCGGGGATGAATCCGGGCTCTGCTATTGTTATCTCGAACCGCCGGTCGCCGACAAGCAGTGGACCGCCGGCAATGCCGCCGACGCGATCGGGTCCTGGATCGTCGACGAGGTGCGCAGCCTGCTTCACGGCCGGAACGGCCTCTTGTTGTTCGATTCCTGCGGGGCTCCCGCCGGTCGACGCGTCGAGCCGGCCGACATTGCGGTGCTGGTCAGAACCAACAATGAGGCGGCGGTGTACCAGGATCGTTTTCTGAGGGCCGGCATCCCGGCGGTGGTGACCGGTCGGCGTTCGGTTTTCCATACGGCCGAGTGCCGGCAGTTAGAACTCGTGCTTCGCGCTGTTTCCTGCCCGGGAGACATCGAGGCGATCAAAACGGCGCTTGGCTGCGACTGGTTTGGCCTCGATGGGGTTGAGCACTTCCTGGTCGGCAACGACGAGACCACACTGTCCGCTGTCCAGGAGCGCTTTGGTGCGTATCTTCGTCGTTGGCAGAAAGAAGGGTTTCTGGCAATGTTCATGGCCCTGCAGCAACGTGAAGCTATTTTTATCACGCTTGGCCGCGGCGTGGACGGCGCCAGGCGGGTAACCAACATCGTCCACCTGGTTGAACTGCTGCAGGAGCATCAGCAGCGCGATAACCTTACCATTGAGCAGGCGATTGTCTGGCTTGCTCAGATGGCGTCCGATCCACAAACCTTCGAAGCCGCTGAAATGCGACTGGAGACCGATGCTCGTGCCTTGCAGATTGTCACCATGCATAGTGCAAAGGGGCTTGAATTTCCCGTTGTTTTCTGTCCATCGCTGCTCAACCCCGGAGATCAGCGAAAAACGGCGACGGTGGTGTTTGCCCATGACGATGACGGGCAACGGATCTGTGATCTCGGCTCGGAGCGATCCGATGATTATCGTCAGCGGGCTCTGGAAGAGGAGCGGCAGGAGCGGTTGCGACTCACCTATGTCGCGATAACGCGCGCGGTTCTGCGTTGCTACGTGGTTTGGGCCGAAATAAAAGCGTGGGGCGGTCGACCGTCGTCATTTGCCTCGCCGCTCGGCGGTCTGCTTTTTCCTGGAGGGCAAGCCGATCCCGACGCGCAATGTGCGCGATTGCAGGCACTCGGCTCCCTGCCGGGCTGTGCTTATCGCCGCCTGGATCTGCAGCGGCAGCCCGTGACGGTGCCGGATCGAATCGATACGGCGGTGGATGGCTTGTCTGCCAGGCCACCGGGTGATCGCTCATTGCATCCACGCCGGATCCGCACCAGTTTCTCGGGGTTGACCGCCCTGACGGCCGAAACGCTCGATGAGCCGTGGCCGGCGGGCGCTGATGAAGGCCTCGAAATCGGGGGCCCGGGAACGGATTCCGGGCTGCCGGCAGGATCCCGGTTTGGAACGGTGGTACACGAGCTTCTTGAAGAAGTTCCTTTTGCTGCACTGGCCGATGGATCAATTTCCGACCAACTCCTTATCGCCTCCTGCCGAAAGGTGGGGGTGCAGGTGGACCTGAACGCGCTGCGCACCCTGTTGCGCCACGGTGTGACCACGGTGCTGGGGCGCCCGGGTGCGGGTTTCGCCCCATTCGCGCTGGTCGATCTGGACCCGTTGCTGATCGTGAAAGAAGTGGCCTTTACCCTGCACCTTCGGCAGAGTTCGACCCACGAGCTCAACGAGTTGCTGGCGGCCGATCCAGCCTGTTTGCCCTTGGCTTATCGACGGATCGAAGGGTACCTGACCGGGTTTATCGACCTGCTCGGCCAGTATAACGGCCGCTATTTCCTTATCGATTATAAAACCAACTGGCTCGGGGACGATTACCGCGCCTATGGGCAGGACGCTTTGCTGGCGGCGATGCGCAGCCATAACTATGGTTTGCAGTACTGGCTCTATACCGTCGTGCTGCACCGCTTTCTGCGCCGCTGGCTGCCGGGTTACGAGTATGAGCACCATTTCGGCGGGGTGCTCTATCCGTTCGTTCGGGGAATGCGCCCTGAACAGCCGGGCAGCGGCGTTTACCAGACCCTGCCCGATGCTGCCGTTGTGGCTCGGCTCGATCACTGTTTCGGAGGTGCGTCATGACGATGCCGCCGCCGTTTGCCCCGATCGATACGGCAATGGCCGCTTTCTGTGCGAAGCATTCCGGTTTGACCGGGCGCCGGCGCGAACGCCTCGGCGAGTTGGTTCGGATCTTGCTTGCTGCACTCCGCGACGGCCACAGTTGCCTTGAGGTCGAGCCGAGTGATGGCGAGTTGCTGGCAGCGGCGCAAACCGTTTCTTCCGGGGATCCTGCCCCGCTCGTGCTTGCCGGTAACCGGCTCTACCTGCATCGCACCTATAGCTACGAGCAACGCCTCGCCGAGCGACTCAGTGCCCTGGCTGCCGAATCACTGGTCGGTACCGGCGTCGAAGCGACGCTGGATCGCTTTTTCCCACCGGGAGATCGCGCCCAGGCGCCGCAACGAAATGCCGCCCGGCTGGCGTTGACGCAGCGGCTGTCGATCATCACCGGTGGCCCGGGAACGGGGAAGACCACAACCGTGGTGAAGATTGTTGCCCTGCTGCTTGACCAGGGCGGCGTTTCACCGCGGATTGCCCTGGCGGCGCCGACCGGGAAGGCGGCGATGCGTCTCCAGGAGTCGGTGACCAGTCAGCTACCCGGGTTGCCACCGACACAAGGCAGCAACCGCAGCTTTCCGACCGAGACGTGCACGATCCACCGACTGCTTGGGGTTCGCCGCCTCTCCAGCCGTTTCATCCATGATCGGAGCAATCCTCTTCCCTGGGATGTGGTTATTGTCGACGAGGCGTCGATGGTCGATCTCGCCTTGATGTGCAAGCTGGTCGAGGCATTGCGGCCCGGTTCCCGATTGATCTTGATCGGCGATAAGGACCAGCTTGCATCGGTGGAATCGGGCGCGGTATTAAACGATTGTATCGGCGCGCTCCCCGAACGGGTAACGGAGTTGCGGACGAGTTGGCGGTTTGATCGGAATCTGGCGGTATTTGCCGAAGCGATCAACCGGGGCGCTGCCGCTACCGCCTGGGATATGCTGGCAACCGGGAACGACGCTGTAGCCCTGGCCGGCGATGACTGGCTGGAGCAAGCAGCAGACCGGTACCATGCCTACCTGGCCGCGGTCACCGCGGCGTCCTCGGTCGATGAGTATCGCCGCTTATTTGGCCTGTTTGGTTCGTTTCGGGTACTCTGTGCGCTGCGCCATGGGGTGTTTGGCGCGGAGCGGTACAACGTCCGGATCGAGCAGATCCTGCGGCGCCGCGGGTTTGCGTGTGGTTCCCGGCCTTGGTATCCGGGCCGGCCGGTGTTGATGACGCGCAATGATTACCGGCTCGGGCTCTATAATGGCGATATCGGCCTCTGCCTTCCGGATTTTCGGCAACCGGGAGAACTGGCGGTCTGGTTCGAGCAAGGGCCGGCGGATCTGCGCCGCTGTCTGCCTTCACAGCTCCCCGCGTGTGAGACGGCCTGGGCGATGACGATCCACAAGAGCCAGGGGTCCGAGTTTGCAGAGGTGATCGTCGTGTTGCCTGAGGGGAACCATCAGATCCTTTGCCGGGAACTGCTCTATACGGCGGTCACCCGGGCGCGGCGCCGAGCGATGATCTGCGCCGATCGCGTGGCCGTGCAGACGGCGGTAACACGGCGGACGGTCCGGTTCGGCGGGCTGACCGACCGGTTGAAAAACATGATCAGCAACAGGAGCGTATAATGCTTGCGATGATCCGCGAGGCGGTTCTTGGTGCCGGTGCGATCTGCCGGCATGGTCAACAGGCGTTGGCCGAGGATGAGATCGAATTGAAAGGTCCGAAGGATCTGGTGACCCGCTTCGACCGCGAGGCCGAGCGGTTTCTCGTGGAGCGTATCCGCACCGCGTTTCCCGATCACGACATCATCGGCGAGGAAGACGGAGAACAGCTGCGGGGCAGTGAGTATTGCTGGATCATCGATCCGATCGACGGCACCACCTCGTTCTGTCACGGCCAGCCCTATTACGCCGTCAGCGTCGCGGTACGCAAGGGGGAGGCGTTGGTGGCGGCAGCCGTCTATGCCCCGGCCCTTGAACAGCTGTTCCTGGCTGAACAGGGGGCGGGGGCGACGCTCAACGATCGGCCGATTCGTGTCTCGACCTGCACGCGCCTCGATACGGCAGTGCTGGCAACCGGATTTGCCTGCCTGCGGGACGGTCTAACCCACAACAACCTGGTCTATCTCAACGAGATATTGCCCCATATCAGGGATATCAGGCGGTGCGGCTCGGCAGCCCTTGACCTCTGCTACGTGGCGGCCGGCAAACTGGACGGTTTCTGGGAGTTGAACCTCAATCTCTACGATATCGCCGCCGGGGTGCTGCTGGTTAACGAGGCAGGTGGCCGGGTCACCGATTTTTTTGGCGGCCGGGCGTTTCCCGGCAGGGGAGTGGTTGCGGCAAATCCGGCGGTACTGAGTGAACTCCTTCGTTTTACCGGCCGTCACGACCTGTCGTGAGGCTTGGCCGGTGCTGCCGGTTGGCGATCGACAA
>CAZSOA010000107.1:0-11837 GCA_964608305.1 uncultured Desulfofustis sp.
GGGTCGACTGAAATAACCACCGCCTGGGCACCGTAGACCTGTGATATCTGCTCTATCGAACTCGTCCCATCAGCTTTGCCGGTCGCAAGAAAGCGCTCAACGGCGGTAACCGCATCGCTGCCGATGGAAACCTTGTCGGCTCCCGAACGAAAATATTCGGCAGCGACCGCCAGAGACGTGTGAAACACACCATTGGCATCGGTAAATTCGCGAATGCCACCACCGATCGTCAACGGTACAAACACTTTTTCCGAGGTCTGCCGAAGCACCTCGAGCATCGGTTGGTCGGCGAGAGGGAAATCTCGAAAACCGGTGATATTGAGGAAGGTGATCTCGTCCGCTCCCGCTTCGTAGTAGCGCCGGGCCAATTCCACCGGTTTGCCGAGGTTACGCACCTCGCCCGCTTCCCGGACATCGTACTGATCGCCCTTGGTGACCACCAAGTCGCCCCGGTCATTGCTGCGCACATCCAGACAGGCAATGACGCGCCTGGCAAGCCGGGTCGGCGGTTGAGCGGGTGGTGACGGCAGGTCGGTTACGGTGATCGTTTCATCTTCAAGAAATCGCCGCAGCATCGCCAAGCCGGCCGGGCCGCTTTTTTCCGGGTGAAACTGAAAAGCGGCGCAATTGCCGCGGCAGATGCCGGAAACGAATTCCGCGCCATAGTCGGTGGTGGTAAGCAGCCAGGTACGATCGACGTCGGCAGGAACGGCGTGATAACTATGGACGAAATAGAACTTTTCGCCATGGTAGTCGCGAAGCAGCGAACAGTCCCGGTGCACCTTTATACCGTTCCAGCCAATCTGCGGGACAGCCAGGTGCTGTTCGGAAAAGCGCCTGATGATACCAGGAAAAAGATTGAGACCGGCAACGCCGGGGGACTCCTCGCTTCCGGAAAACAGGGCCTGCAGCGCTACACAGATCCCGAGAAATGGCCGGTTTTCAGCGATTCTGCGAAGCAGCGGTTCGGCAAAGCCGTCTTCCACGAGCCGGTACATGACCGAGCCGAAACTGCCGACTCCCGGGAAAATGAGTTTATCGGCAGCAAGGATGTCCTGAGGCGTTTTGACATCACCAATTTCATAGCCGAGACTGCGGACCGCATTGCGCACACTCCGGACATTACCGGCGCCGTAATCGAGTAAGGTTATCATTTGTTTTTCGCTCTCTTTATGTCATGGTCTTCATGGCCGAACCACAGCAGACGGCACCAGCCCATTCACACAAAATCGTCCGATTCGGCGGGAACAATCGGCGTATGAGTTCTGCCGTGGTGGATCCCCGGTATCGGCTGGCCTCATGGGTCACAAACGGCGAAATAGGCCCCATTGTGGCACGATTTGCACAATGGGCCATCCTGCGTCTTAATTTCCCTTCCGTCCTGCACCCAATCCCCGCATCGCCGGCAGGCCACCCGGTACAGGGGTCGGCCGGGGCGGTCGATATCAGGAACCGTCACCCGCACCTGCTGGACACGGAACAACTCGGTATCAGACAGTTGTTGATACGCCTGCAGTTGCCGTTGATGGCGATCGACAATCCCCGGACAGCGCTGTTTAGCCAACTCCCGTGATTCTTCCCGAGCAGTGATCCGCACCGCCTTGCTGTTCGCGAGGTTGACAAAGGTTGCGGCCATGATGCCGTGATCCAGCCAGCGCAGACTGCGCTTGCCGAGACTGCAGCCGGTCACCGACTGAATGGCATCGGTGGCGCACCGATCTATTTCCACGATGACATAGATTTTTTTCCGATCCTCCCCTTTCGGATCGGCGATGCCGATATGATGCAAGCCAAGCATGCTCATCCGTACGCCGATCACCTGGCCGGCACAGAGGTGCCCGTGCAACGCCACGGACTCCGCCAGCAGTTCACCAAAGCGCTGTTGCTGCTCTGCTGAAGCAAACGGTAAATCAGGGTGTTCCATTACCATTACCGCCCCTTGCGATACTCATGTGCGAACGCTTGATCATAGAGTTTCGAGGAGGCTTCTAAAACAGTATCCTGGAATACGTTGCCGACACAGATCAATGCCGTCTTCGTAATCCCCGCCTGGTGCACCATATCGACCAGTGCCCCGAGTGTGCCCCGGAGCAACCGTTCATCAGGCCAGCTGGCCCTGGCCACAACCGCCGCCGGAGTATCGGCACGGTAGCCACCGGCCAGCAACTCCTCAACGACCTGTTCGATCATCCCCACCGAAAGAAAGATCATCATCGTTGCACCATGGGCGGCCAGGTGTTGCAGCCGTTCAGGCTCGGGTACCGGTGTGCGCCCTTCTCGCCTGGTAAAGATGACACTCTGGGTAACTTCCGGCAGCGTCAATTCAACACCGAGCGCCGCGGCGGCGGCAAAGGCGGAACTGACCCCGGGGACCACCTCGTACCTGATGTTATACCGGCGCAACCCTGCCATTTGCTCGCGGATTGCCCCGTACAGAGACGGGTCGCCGGTGTGAACGCGGGCCACGGTTCCGCCGCGGACCACCGTGGCCCGCATGAGCTCGATAATCTCTTCAAGGTGCAGCCCGGAGGAATCATGACAGGGGACACGACAGTGCGCAAACAGTGCAGGATTCACCAGGCTGCCGGCATAAATGATACAATCCGCCCGCTCAATGACCGCTTTGCCGCGAATGGTAATCAAATCCGGGGCCCCCGGTCCGGCACCGATGAAAAAGACCATCCCGGTCGGTCGCCCGTCAGGCACGTTGTTCAGCTCTGATGACATCGATCGGATTCAGTTCAGTTTTGCTGCCGGTATCATAATCCCAACGCCGTACGGCGATGGTGCTAGCCGTCACCGCCCAGCCTGCGGAATGCAGGAGCAACGGGGCCGTCGTACGGGTCGCCTCGGTAACAGCGGTCAACACGATAATCGTCGGCACGGCCGCACGCTGCATAACAATCTCGAGGATCTCCGCCAGCCGCCCGCCGCTACCGCCGATAAATACCCGATCCGGTGTCGGCAGTCCAGCAAGAATATCGGGAGCCGTACCGTAAACCGGTTGCAGATTCCAGCACCCATAGCGTGTTTGATTTGTTGTGATATTGGCGATCTCCGCCGGCGATTGCTCTATCGAATAAACGGACAGGCCGGGACAGAGACGCGCGGCTTCCAGGCCAACCGAGCCTGACCCGGCGCCGATGTCCCAGAGAACACCGCTGGGCGGCAGGGCGAGTTGATGCAACACGACCGCCCGAACCTCATCTTTGGTGATCAGGCCTCGGCTGTGACGTACCTCACGCTCCATCAGGCCGAACCGATGTGGCGGTTGCCTCCCGTAGTTTGAAGTATCTTGAATAATCATGCAGTTCGGCTGTGCAAACCGCTGTCCGGCAATTTCCGCGGGAGTACCGGAAACGAACCGTTGGTCCGAAGTAGCCAGCCGCTCGCCGACAAAAAAGCGGTATCGCCGGGCACCGACTGGTCCAAACCGGGCAAGAAAAAAATCTGCGACCCGATCGGGTGAATTGCCGGCATCGGTGAAGAGAAACAGCTTTGCTGAACAGAGGTGCTGCTCAAGACGCTGCAATGGACGGCCATGAAGACTGAGGAAAACGGCGTCGTCCCAGGACAAACCGAATCCGGCAAAACAGAGCTGCATCGCCGACAGGGTCGGCAGAAAAACAATTTCCTGCTCGGCAAACCGTTGTCTCAGCAAACGCCCAAAACCAAAGAAGAGCGGATCACCGGTAACCACGATCGCGACCGCCCCCTGCTCAAGGCGCTCGCCGATCAGATCGAGGCATCGTTCAACCGGAGCGATAGGGAGCCATTGACAGTCTCTTCCCGGCTGCAGCAGCGGCTCGAGCAAGCGTCGCGTACTCGTCGAGCAAACGATGGTGGGCGGTGAGCTTACAACAAGGGTCCGAGTCGATTGCGGAATATAATCACCGATAATACCGGCAACGGAGATCGTACTCATCGGCGTGTGCTCTTCAAGCCGGCACCTGCTGCAGGATCTTTCCGGAGGCATGCACCAGATAGATGCTGACCGGCAATCCCGATAACTGCTCGTAGTGAGCCTTTGCCAGCGAACAGATGAGAGAAATTACGTCTTGGTCGCCACGTTCACGGAGCATTTCCAGCATATCCCGGGCAGTATGGGCACGTTGCAACGCCCCGATCAGGGAGGGGGCAATCCCGTGGCCGGTAAGGAATGTACAGATATCGGGCACGCTGAGCATACCGTGACGCACATGGGTTTGCCCGATACCCATGGCACCCTTGATAAGTTTGGCCCACATGGCAGCCATATGAATTGCGCGAAATCGCCGTGCACCTGCCTCCCGGAGCGCAAAATCAAGATAATCACCCATCATGATCAGTGCTTCCTCCGGAACCTGGAGCAGCGTTTCAACACTGCGTTCCGAGGTACGACCGGTGGACAGGACGATTTCCTCGATGCCGACGGCAGCAGCGACATCCATGGCGGCGGCGATGGTTGCAGTCCAGGCGGCGGCGGAAATCGGCTGGACGATGCCGGTGGTGCCAAGGATCGAGATCCCGCCGATGATCCCCAATCGCCGGTTCAAGGTCTTGGTGGCGAGCAGTTCACCGGCAGGCACCTCGATGCAGACCTCGATCGTTTCACCGGGCACCGGCTTTACCCCGTCAGCCCCTTCGCCGACGGCCTGCCGGATCATTGCCAGCGGAACCGGGTTGATGGCCGGCTGACCTACCGCCACGGCCAGACCCGGCTTGGTCACCAGCCCGACACCCCGGCCGCCGATAATGGCGATGCGCTCAACGCCGGCGCCGGGCTGATTCGGACGGCGCGAAACCACGGCAACGATTTCCGCACCATTAGTTACATCGGGGTCGTCACCGGCGTCCTTGACTACCGAACAACGGGCACTATTGCCTTTCCTGGTGCACGACTGCACCGGGAAAGAGACTCGGCTGCCATCAGGAAACGGGATATGAACCTCGGTAGGGGTATGTCCGTGAAACAGCAATACCGTGGCAGCCTTGGCTGCTGCCGCGGCACAGGCCCCGGTGGTATATCCTGAGCGGAGTCGACGTTTCATCAATAAAAAAGCCGCTTCCCGGAAGGAAGCGGCTTGTATCCTGCTCGCATGCTAATCAAGTTTCGCGCTTTTTACTTTTCGGATCTGCTAAGTGTGATGGTCGGGACGAGAGGATTCGAACCTCCGACCCCAGCGTCCCGAACGCTGTGCTCTACCAGACTGAGCCACGTCCCGACTTCAGCTCGATGAATTCCAGAACTTTACGGAACTTTTCTTAACGTGCCAGGAAACCTTGCTGCTCGCTCAGTTGATAGCGTCAGACAGTTTGCTGCCGGCTTTGAACTTGGCAATCTTCTTGGCCGGAATTTTAATGGATTTGCCGGTTTGCGGATTTCGGCCGGTACGGGCATCCCGTTTGGCAACAGAGAATGTTCCGAATCCCACCAAGGTAACCTTGTCGCCTTTCTTCAAAGCATCGGCAATGGCAGCCATAGCCGCATTCAGTGCTTTTTCGGCTGCGGCTTTGCTGATTTCGGCCGCTCCTGCGATACTCTCAATCAGTTCCTTTTTGTTCATGAATTCCTCCCTGCTGATTCGTTCTTAGCTGAGTAACAGCAACGATTGTGCTGTCCCCTGTCTCCTTGAGTATGATGCTTTAATCAAAGAAAAAACAATTGTCAAAAGAAAAAAATCAAGCTCTCCATAAATTCGGGGACCAGCTCAATCCTCTGCAGCCCTTGATTTTCGGGCTTTTTGGATGACAAACGGGCATAGCATAATTGAATCACACCCCTTAGGCAAGCACTAATTCAAAAATTATTCAAGCAATACGGAGTATTTGCTCAAAACAACCGCCGACCCTCCAGGTTCAGCAACACCCTGTCGAATCCTTTTTCTTGAAAATACGTTATAATTTTTGTTCGCTGTTCTGGTTCGGCAAGACGTTGCATATCCTCGAACGCAACCTCGATCACCACATCGTTGCCGTCCGGCCGCACCCGGCAGCCGGCAAAACCATCCTGCTGGAGCATCTCTTCGCATTGCTCGATCCGGGCCAATCGCTCCTCGGTAAGCACCGTTCCTGAAGCGACCCGGGTCGCCAGGCAGGAGTCGGACGGCTTACGTGCATTGGGAAGTCCGAGTCGGGATGCAAGATACCGGATCTCGCGCTTGGTAAGCCCAACCGCAACCAGCGGCGTCACGACCTGGTGCTCGCGCAAAGCCTGCAAGCCGGGTCGTGATTCACTCAGATCGTCAACATTGGTGCCATCCAGCAACACCGCACACCCGTGCGCCTGCATCTTTTTTTTCAATTGTGTGTAGATTGCCGACTTGCAGACATAGCAACGCTGTTTGTCGTTGACTCGCAGGGCCGCATTGCGCAACGGTTCATGGTCAACCTTCAGGAACCGGATCTGTGACGGGAAAACAGACATTGCCAGATGGCAGGCATCGTTTCGGGAACGGCTGGTCAACAAACAGGAATCGGCAAACAGCAGCAGCACCCGCTCCGGGCCAAGGGCCTGACATGCCGCATAGCCGACCAGGGTTGAATCGACTCCCCCGGAAAAAGCTACGGCAACCGACTCATATTGTCTCAGAAATTCCCGCAAACGCTGATATTTATCCGCAGCTGATTGATCCATCGGATAACTCTGGACCGGGCAACAGTTCGGCAGGTTCAGATACCAGAAAAGACCCCGATATGATCCATTGCTTCAGCGTTTCCGCAATTTCTCGAGCCTTGACCCGGCTGGACAGCGGCGCGGTGGGAACCTCTTTGCCGTTGACGGTTATGGTACCGCTGGCCAGGGCCGCATAGCTGACCTCACCATACGACCGGGCAATGCAATTCGTGTAATCGGCTCCGTAATCAACAATCTGGGTGAAAATCTCATCGTCGCCGACACCGGTATATGCGGCGATTTCGGCGTTGAGCACCGGGATGGGAACACCGAGTCCGACCGCCAGCGAGCACCCATACCCGAGAATCGACAGTCCTTTCAGCCAGCGCGCCTGCATCTGGTGCAGATCACCCTGGACCATCAAGGTCCCGGCTGGTTTTTTGGGGACCCCGTTATCGCCGCGGGGCGCATTCGGATTATGCTGGCTGCCGTGCCAGGTTACATAGCCGATACCGCCGCCGAGAAAAATCCGCGTACCGATACCGATGGTGCGGTAGCAGGGGTCGTTGAGCAATGGGCTCAACGCTCCAGCGCTGCAATAATTGGCGTTTCGGCCATGGGGTTTGAGCGCTCCCATATAGGTGTACACGACACGATCGGACAGGTTGACGGCGCAATTATAGTTCTGATAGCCGTTACGTGGGTTGCACAGCAATGCATGCGGCAGATCGGCGAGGGTCAGTTCCTTTTTCATCTTCCGGGCGGCATAACAGTCGGTTCCGTAGGCCTTGGCCTCAAGCAGGATCGTCTTGCCTTTGAGCAGGTCTTCGATAACATGCCCGCCGCCATACTTGAATTCGCCGGGATAGACCTTATTGAGCGGATCATCCTCGCACGGCTCGGTCGCCCCGAGATAGGCATCCACCGCAGCCAGGCCGGCATAGGCCGGTACCTTGTTGAACCAGACCTGAGAGGCCTTGATGGTCGGCACCATCTGCCCGAAATTGAGAAAGGCCCCCGATGAGCACATCGGGGCAAAGGTACCGGTGGTGACGACATCGATTCGCTGGGCCGCGGCTTCCGGACCCTCGTCACGAACGATCCCGACCATTTCTTCGGCAGTAACGACAACCGCCTTGCCGGCCTTGATTCTGGCATTGATCTCAGCGTAGGTTTTTTCTCTTGAGGTCCGCATCATAGCACCACTGTATACTCTTAAAACTGGTCCGCACCGGCGCTGTCGAAAGGTCTTCGCAGGAAACAGCGGGTACGGGCAATCAACTCAACCGCTTTTTATACCAACCTTTTATCGCTTGACATACATTTTTCTTTCACCTACATATTAAGGCTTTTATGCTTGATATTTTGTGCTCCCCACCGGATGCCGCTTTTATTCCCCGTTATCAGTCGCCGTCGGACAGCGTTCTACCATGACAGACAATGCATCGGAAATCAATAAGATCAGACAGCGCATCGATGTTATCGATGACTCGATTCTCACCTTTCTCAAGGAACGGATCGAATGTGCCAAAGCGATTGGTCGACTCAAAGACGAGGATCAGCGAGCAAAATGGGATCCACTGCGTGAACGGCAGATCTATACCCGGTTGCTCGCCAACAACGAAGGGGTTTTTCCGGAGGCGGCGCTCCGCTCCATTTACCACGAGATAATTACCAGTTGCCGTTTGTCGCAAAAGAAGATCCTTGTCGCCTATCTCGGCCCGGAAGCCACCTTTACCCACCTGGCCGGCGTCAAGTATTTCGGCCATTCTGCCGAATTCAAGGCAATGGAGTCGATCGACGAGGTTTTTGCCGAAGTGGAAAAAGGCCGAACTACCTACGGCATCGTCCCGGTGGAAAATTCCATTGAGGGCGCCGTTTACTCGACACTTGATTCGTTTATGAAATATCGGGTCCGGATTTGCGGCGAGGTTCGCCTGGAAATCAGCCACAATCTGGTGTGCAAATCGGGCAACATCGAAGACATCCAGACCGTTGCCTCACATGCTCAGCCGCTTGCCCAGTGCCGGGAGTGGCTGAAGAAAAACCTTCCGAACACCCCCACCCTGCCGGTATTCTCCACCAGCGCCGCCGCCCAGATGGCCGCCAACAACCCCAACATCGGGGCTATTGCCTCATCGCTGGCCATCAAAACCTACGAACTGCAGGTCGTGGTCAAAGGCATTGAGGACTACCAGGGAAACACAACCCGTTTTTTAATTATCAGCACCACCTCACCCGAGCCCAGTGGTTCCGATCGAACCTCGCTGCTGATCGGTACCATCGACCGGCCCGGCGCGCTGAGCAAGATCCTGACGGTACTTTCCGAAGAAGGCATCAACCTGGCGAAAATCGAATCGCGACCGATTAAAGGCAAAAACTGGCAGTACGTCTTCTTCCTCGACATGATGGGGCACATCGAGGAAGAGCATATTCGGCGCGGTTGCGAACGGATCAAAAACAAGTGCTCATACTTTGAATGGTTAGGCTCATACCCGACCTGCGGCGAGGCGATATCCGAACTCTAATGGGTGCAGCGTCATCTTCCGTTGCCGTTCAATCCGGCGATGCCGTAGGATGGTGACACCATGATTACCATCCTCGGCATTGAAAGTTCCTGTGATGATACGGCGGCCGCTCTACTCACCACGAACGGCGAAATCCTGGCCAATGTCGTCTCCGGTCAGGACGATATTCATGCCCGTTTTGGCGGGGTGGTGCCGGAGTTGGCCTCCCGCAATCATATCCAGTCGATTACCACGGTCGTCGACCTGGCGCTGCACCGCGCCGAACGTACACTGGTTGACATCGATCTGATCGGCGTAACGCGCGGGCCAGGCCTGATCGGCTCGCTGCTCGTTGGCTTCAGCTATGCCAAAGCACTGTCTTTTTCCCTCAAGCGGCCGTTTGTCGGTGTTGATCATATGGCCGGCCATCTGCTCTCAGCGTTTCTCACCGATGCGCAACCAACCTTTCCGTACCTGGCCCTGATCGTCTCAGGAGGCACGACGGCGCTGATCCGCGTTGACGATTTCTCTACCTATACATTGCTCGGGCGAACTCGCGACGACGCCGCCGGCGAAGCATTCGACAAGATTGCCCGTCTGCTGGCCATCGGCTACCCCGGTGGACCAGCCATTTCACGACTGGCGGACGGCGGTGACCCGAGCCGGTTCAAGCTGCCTCGAGCCTGGCTGGCAAGCGATTCGTGTGATTTCAGTTTCAGCGGCCTGAAAACCGCCGTCCTCAATCACTTCCGTCACCTGCAGCAGCCTGATGACCAGACGCTGGCCGACCTCTGTGCCGCGTTCCAACAGGCAATTGTCGAGGTATTGGTCGAAAAGACCATCAGTGCCGCCCGCAACCACGATCTTTCGACGATCGTTCTCGGCGGCGGCGTCACAGCCAACCGATCGCTACGCGAGAATCTGCAGCAGCGATGTCTTGATGAAGGGCTCACGCTGCACCTGCCGCCGCCGCACCTCTGTACCGATAACGCTGCAATGATCGCTTATGCTGCCTGGAAATATTATGAAAACGGTACGATCGGCAGCGCCACCGACGATGTCTACTCTCGCTCCCCACTCGGACAATGAGCCACCGACCATCCGTCAAGGCTATCCTGGCAGAGCATCGACTGGCTCCGTCCAAGCGGCGCGGCCAGAATTTTCTGATTGGTACCAGCACGGCCGAACAGATTGTCGCCGCTACCGGCTTTACCGCGCACGATCGAGTCATTGAGGTCGGCGTCGGGCTCGGGGCACTGACCATCCCGCTGGCTCAAACAGCAGCCGAAGTCGTCGGCATCGAGGTGGATCGTGGTCTGATCGCCTATCATGAGCGGGAACGAATCCTGCCCGAAAACGTTCACCTGCTCCATGGCGACGTTTTGCGGATCGACTGGCGAACCTTGGTTGCCCCCGGAACCGGCCGACTGAAGCTTATCGCCAACCTGCCCTACTCGATCTCCAGCCCGTTTCTCTTTAAAATGATCGACAATCGGCACCTGGTCGATCAGGCGGTGATCATGCTGCAAAAAGAGGTTGCCGATCGGCTGGCGGCAGCACCCGGGACCAAGGCCTACGGCATTCCCACGGTATTGCTGGGCTGTTGCGCCCGGGTCGAGGCGCTGCTGGCCGTCCCGGCAGACTGTTTTCACCCGAAACCAACCATCGATTCGCGGGTGATTCGCATCACCTTTGCTACGCCGCTCCCCGATAACGCGACGTTTGCGATTATCCAGCAGGTGGTGCGAGCCGCCTTTGCCAGTCGCCGCAAAACCCTGCTCAACAATCTGCTGGCATCATCACTCTGGCGCAATTTCGATACGTCTGATCCGGGTGCCTCCACGCGGCGACGAGAAAAACTCCTTGCAGCAATCGCCGATATCGGCCTGCCACCGTCGATTCGCGGCGAATTACTGACGATCGATCAATTCAAGGACCTGGCGGCTGCCCTTTTTCGACGCTTCCCCTGATGCAGCGAGACCGATCCTGAACAGGCGCGCGTGGCGTCTGCGCGTACCGGGTTTCCGGTTACCGTCTCACCGCCTTCAACGACGCCGCAACAGATCAAGGAAAACACCAATGGACGGGCATCTGTCGATATCTCGTACCTGTGAGACAATTTCCCGACAACGCTGCTCGCCCATGACCCTGCCGGCAAGGTTCATGAATTTAGCGATGATTTCATCCCAGCTCAACGGATTTTCCGGATCTCCTTTCGGATAGTCGAGCCGACTGGTGAGCCGATCCCCGCTCTTGGTGATGATGGTCACCCGGGCCGGCCATCGGCGTGGGAAATCCTTCTCGATTTCGTCGTCCTGCACGCATTCAACCCGTTGCATCATCGCGATGATGTCCGGTGCCGTGACCTGTTCCAGCGTGTACTGATCAAGGGACGCGCTTCCCCTGAGCAGCGCCACGGCGGCGCCAAACGGCATGCTGAACTGGGCATCAACGACCGATTGCGGGGAACGTTTGGCTGCCATCGGTTCGGCGACCAGGGCGAATCCGGCGCGCAAAATCGCCGTTTCGACCCGCTCAACATCGTCGGGGTGCAACCGGTGCCGAGCCACCAGGTCGAGGATACCGTCGATCGCCCCCTGCTTATAGCGGCAGCAGGCATATGGTTTGATGCTCGTCCGCATGACCTCATACGGCGCCGCCCAATGAGCCAGTACCTTTTGTGGATCAGACGCCGGCGAATAGGCGTGCAGAAATCCGAATTTTCCTTCGATAAT
>CAZSOA010000108.1:0-11819 GCA_964608305.1 uncultured Desulfofustis sp.
GAAACAATTCACCTGCTGATAACCGATGTCATCATGCCGGAGATGAACGGCCGGGAACTGGCTGCCAACCTGCTGGCCGGCAATCCGAATCTGAAACTCATTTTCATGTCCGGTTATACCGCCGACATCATTGCCCATCACGGCGTGCTCGACGAAGGTGTCCAGTTCATCCAGAAACCATTTACGAGAACAGATCTGGCAGAAAAAATCAGATCAGTGCTGGATTTCAACCAGAAGCAAGCCCGGCCGTGAGTGTTCTGCGCCCTTCAGACACGTGGAACATGCTGCACCACCGGTGCGAACCGCAAGGACCGATTGAAAAAAACACCTTGCACCAGAGCCATGATTGCTTCATAATGCTCCCGTCCGCCACAAAACAGACGAGAGCTGTTTTTATCCAGCCATGATCAAGGATGAGTCATGCCAAACGGAGCATCGAGAAACTGGATACGCTTTGTGACCACCCTTGCATCTTTCCATGCCCGGCACGGCACATGGCCGGATACTATCTGTTTACCTTCATCCTTCATCAAGGAGTTGCAGCACAAACTTTCTCCGGAAGATTTCGGAAGGCTGCAGACAGCAATCGTTCTTACCCACGACAACAACGACCCGTTTATCGCATCAGACCGATCAGGAAACAGGTTTGAATATGGACGAGACCGGTGCCCGAATCATCACCAGCCTGCCGCCGTTCTCGACTGGCTTGGCATTTCTCGACCTCATTATTACGACTGATCCCCCGCGCGGCCGGCAAGGCGCGTGGGCGTGCGGGAAAACAGCCGAAAAACATCAAATAACAAGACCTGACCCCACTGCAGATGCGAAAAACATCAAATAACAAGACCTGACCCCACTGCAGATGAAGCTATTCCTGTACGGTGCATCCGACGTTGCTTATGTGGCGGCGGCACGGTTGAGCAAGAATCATGACATTACGCTGCTGGATGAAGCACAGAAGCCGCCGGAGCGGTTCAATAACCTTGATCTGAGCTTTGTCTCCGGGAGCGGGGCTGACATCAGCGCGCTGGAGGGGGCCGATCTTTCCCGGGCGAACCTCTTCGTTGCCTGTTCCAGCCGGGATGAGGCCAACATTATCGCCTGCTGGACGGCCAAGCGGATCGCCGACATCGAGACCATCTGCTTTGTCAGTTCGGCCGAACTCTATACCAATCTGACCCGCTCCAGCCGGGGCAAGCACCGCGCGCCGTACGATATCGACACGGTTATCTGGCCTGAACAGTTGCTGACCCAGGATATTTTCCGCATCGTCTCGGTTCCCGAGGCCATCCATGTCGAACATTTCGCCCAGGGGCGGGCGAAGCTGTTCGAGTACCGGATCAAAGGAGACTCGACATTTCTTAACAAGCGGATCATGGACTGCACCTTTCCCGACAACACCCTGATCGTCGGCATCACCCGGGAGAATTACCTGTTCATCCCCAACGGCTCGACGGTGATCCGGCTTGACGACAAAGTCATTTTTATGGGCAGCGACAGCGCGCTTGATTCGCTCGCCGCACGCTTTTTTAAGAAGAGCAGCACAATCAGGAAAGTTGTGCTGATCGGCGGCGGCAACGTCGGCTTTCTGCTGGCACAGAAGCTCGAAGCGGCAGGAATCCGGATCACCATCATCGAGCACGACAAGGATCGCTGTCTGTTCCTGGCCAACGCTCTTAACAAATCGCTCGTTCTGCACGGCGACGGCACCGACTTCGAACTCCTGGAAAGCGAGGCGGTCGGCACGGCCGACGCGATTATCTGCGTAACCAATAACGATGAGAAAAACCTGCTCTGCTCTCTGCTCGTCAAACAACTCAGCCGCGGGCGGGTCATAACCCGGGTAAGCAACGCGCAGACGGCGCTGCTTTTCGACCGGGTCGGCATTGATGTGGTGGTGTCTCCGCGCGAGGCGGCGCTCAAGGAATTGATCAATCGGGTCCAGGTCCAGGATGTGAATATCCTGGCCCTGATCGAAAGCGGCAAAGGCGAGGTACTGCGCATCTCCCTCCCCGACACCTATCCGGCCACCCGGATCGCTGATCTGAGCTTCAGTGCCGGAGCCATCATCGGGGCGATCGAGCGCGGCCGCCGGATCATCATCCCGCGCGGCGAAACAGAGCTGGCCGGCGGGGATCTGCTGATCATTTTCACGATGGCCGACGATGCCGACGCCATCAAGAAGATATTTGCCGCGTCATGAAGAGGCAGCACGTCTGCTCATCGCTGGGCATCATCCTGACCGCGTTCGGTATCATTTTGTTGACACCGATCGTTGTCGCCCTGATCGAGCAAGACTATTTTTCGTTGCTGCCCTTTGCCTTTGCGGCACTCAATGCGATCACAGTCGGTCTCGTACTGCAGAAAGCAGGCGGTTTTCTTCGCAACTTCGACCGACTCAGCCGCAACGAAGGCTTCCTGATCGTTTCGCTTGCCTGGATTACAACCGCTGTCATGGGTGCCATCCCGTATCTGTTCTACGGCCTGCATCCGCTTGATGCCTATTTCGAATCGGTCTCCGGCATTACCACGACCGGGGCGACGATCTTTCTTGATTTTTCCCTCTACCCGAAGAGCCTGTTCTTCTGGCGCAGCCTCAGCCAATGGCTCGGCGGCATGGGCATAATCGTCCTTTTCGTTGCCATCCTGCCGCAGTTCAAGGTTGCCGGCCGGCAGATGTTTTTTGCCGAAGCCCCGGGGCCGACCGAGGAACGGGTCACCCCGCGCATCACGCAGACGGCAAAGGCGCTCTGGCTCGTCTATGTCGGGCTGACCATTCTTGAAATCGTCTTTTTGACAGCGGCCGGGATGGCACCGTTCGATGCCGTCTGCAACTCGCTTTCAACCATGGCCGCCGGCGGTTTTTCCCCGCATCCGCAGTCCATCATGGGCTACGAGCAGGCGACGATAACCTGGATTATCACCGCGTTCATGTTTCTGGCCGGGGCAAACTTCGCCCTGCATTACCGGACGGTGGTTCGCCGCCGCCCGCTGACCCTCGTGAAAAGCGAAGAATTCCGCCTTTATGCCGCCATTATCGGCGGTTGCGCCACCCTCCTTGCTGCCGTACTGTTCATCAATAAAACAGCCCCCTGGCAGGACGCAATCCGGGAAGGGCTTTTCCAAACCGTCTCCATCCTGACCACCACCGGGTTTTCTTCTTCCGACTTCGCCCTCTGGTCCGTTGCCGCCCAGACCTTGCTCTTCAGCGTCATGCTCGTCGGCGGTTGCGCCGGTTCGGCCGGCGGCGGCATCAAGGTCGTACGTGTGCTGCTGGCCGCAAAATACATGCGTCGTGAAATCATTCAGCTGATTCACCCGCGCGTGGTGATGCCGATCAAAATAGACGGAAAGGCCGTACCCGAGACCATTCAGTTCCAGATTCTCGGATTCCTCCTCTTTTACATTATGCTCCTGACGCTTTCCGCGTATGCGGTCACGATCCTTGAGGGATCGGCCACCATCGGTCTGGTGGGAACGGCCGCGACAATCGGAAACATCGGCCCCGGTTTTGGCGAGATCGGGCCGATGGGCACCTACGGTTACCTCTCCTGGCCGACCAAGTGTATCTTCATCGTCAACATGATCGTCGGCCGCCTCGAACTGATTCCGTTTCTGGCCATGCTCCACCCCGATTTCTGGAGAGGAGCACGATGATGTGACGGGCCTTCAGAAAACGATGACAAGCGGTGATGCAACTCATTGTTTTCTTTCCAGATAGCCTGCTCGTTTCGCGCACCTCCCACCCATTGCCGAAACCCCGTCCTCAAGGGCCCTGCCAATCATTGCACGACTCCCCTGCCACCCAGACCGTTGATTTTCTCGACATCTGTCACGGCATATTAATGACGCTAATGGCACTATGTAGTATATATACCGAGTAATGGTGCTTCCGGGCGGGACGACCTTCCTCAGCTTTGCCCCGGAAGAGCCAACCCCTTATCATTCCAGCCGGATGAAGTGACGATTAACAATGAGGAGTTGTGTTGATGAAATTACTGGTGCTCTCGTACGTTCTTGCCTTTTCTTTCCTCCTGGCTGCATGTAGCGGCGGCGGTGAACAATACGGCGCCGGGGTTGATCCCGGTGCGCCCAAAGTGCAGGTCAAGGACATGTTTCTACAACCGGATATGCTGGGCAAAAAAGTCACCCTGGAAGGCCGCATCGTCAGTCAGTGCGCATCAAATGGTTGCTGGTTTTATCTGCAGGACGAAACCGGCCAGGTGTTTATCGACCTGTCACGCAACGGATTCGAGTTGCCCTTGCTGCCGAACAGAACGGCCATCGCCAGCGGAACGGTGGCAAAACACCAGCAGGCGTACCTGTTGATTGCCAGCGGAGTTGAAATCAAATGACGAGCTATCTGAAACTCGCCGCAAAAAACGTCCTGCGTCATCGTACCCGCAGCATGTTGACCATGCTCGGTATTGCCGCATCGGTTGGCGTGTTGTTTGCCGTGCTGTCCTTCAATAAGGGCTTTACTGAAGGTCTTGCACTTGAACTGGAGCGCACCGGCCTGCACTTTATGATTGTGCCGTCCGGGTGTGCTCATGAGGTCGCAGCGCTGGTGTTGCACGGGGCGGTGATCCCCAAGTTTCTCGATACCGGGGTAATGGAGCATCTGCTGCACACTGACGGTATCGATCTGGCAACACCGATTCTCGTTGCCCAGTTGCCTGATCAACAACGGGGCAAGATCGATCTGATCTACGGTGTCGATATGGCGGTTTTGGCGGCGATAAAGCCGGGTTGGGAAATCTCCGGCACGATTCCGCGCCATGAGCATGAGGTGTTGTTGGGCTACGAGGTTGCCCGGCACGACAACCGCAAGCCAGGCGACCACTTCTCCTCGCCGGCAGCTGGGGTTGATCTTGTGGTGGCAGGGATCATCGGATATTCCGGCAGTCAGGACGATGCCTTTGTCTACATGCCGATTGAAACAGTCCAGAGCCTGCTTGGTTATCCGCAAGCGGCAACCGCCATCGGCGTCAAGGTCGATGACCCGACACGGATCGGTGTCATTACCGACGCACTGACAGCAACGATACCCGGTATCCAGATTGTCACGATGGGCGAAGTGATGAACTCCGTCAGCAATCTCGCGGCTGCAGCACGGGCATTGAGTCTGGCTATCGTGCTGATTGCCATTCTGATCAGCGCCGTCGGGGTGATGAATTCGATCCTGATGGCGGTGTTCGAACGCACTCAGGAGATCGGCATGATGCGTGCGGTCGGCGCGTCACATGGGGACATCTTCCGCATTATACTAGGTGAAACAACGATCCTTGCCCTGTGTGGCGGCGTTGTCGGCATCGTGCTGTCCACCCTCGGAGCACGCCTGATTGAGGCCTTTGTCCGCTCCGTCATGCCCTTTGTGCCCTCTGGTCAACTGATCAGTTTCGATCCGGGCGTGGCGCTCGGGAGCGTGACCTTTATCTTTGTTATCGGACTCTGTGCCGGGATTTATCCTGCGTTCAAAGCATCGAAAATCAATCCGGTAGAGGCAATACGAGGATGATTGAATTAAAGAATATCGAAAAAATCTATCGTCGCGGGGGCGAAGATGTTCGCGCTTTACGCGGGGTGAATTTGACGATCGACGCAGGCGAGATGATGGCCATTGTCGGTCCTTCCGGTGCCGGCAAGACCACCTTGCTGCACATCCTTGGCTGTCTCGATCGACCGACGAAGGGTGAGGTCCTCTTTGCTGGGGTCAACACCGCCGGCATGCCCGAATCGCACCTGGTAAAAATCCGCAGAGAGAAGATCGGTTTCGTTTTCCAGCAATTTTATCTGATCCCCGGATTGAGTGTTTTTGACAATATCGCCCTACCGTTGCTCTTCAGCAAGAAAACGGCGGATCGAAAAAAGATCGAACAATTAGCGGAAATGGTTGGTCTTGCGCATCGCCTCAAGCATGCGCCGGCGCAGCTGAGCGGCGGCGAAATGCAGCGCACCGCCATCGCCCGCGGATTGGTCAATGATCCGGCAGTCCTGCTGGCAGATGAACCAACGGGGAACCTGGATACGGAAAACAGCGAAAAAATCTATGCTGTTTTACGCCGGCTCAGCGATGCGGGGCTGACGACGATCATGATTACCCACAATCCCGAGCTCGCTGCCCGTGCAGGGCGCACCGTCAAGATCAAGGACGGGCGGATCGGCAAACGTTCCGGGTAGTCGACCGCGGGGGCACATGTCTAGGGCTAGCTTTCTGATCTGCCATGCTTCCGCTCTCCCCGCAGGACCGACATCATGGCATTGATCAGGGGTGTTCCGCAGAGAGCGGCAGCATCGCGTCATCGGGGCTAGACGATGTCCTGCGCTGTACCGCCGATCGGACCGACCGAATGATGTCGACCAGGTGCAGGCCCCGGCACACTGGCTTCTCCGGTTGCCGATCCGGTGCCGCACTGCCGCTGGCCAGCAGTGACTGCTACCATGCCTGAAATTCGCCCCAACTGGCGACCCGGCCCCCGAGATCAAGATCTTCGATAGCCCGATATGAACGAATGTTACAGGACCATTCGAGCAGCAGGTCCCTCGCCGTTGCGCCAACGACAAAGATTCTGACACACACCGCTGCGGACGGAGCCACCAGCTGTTTATCGAGTTCGATGGTGGTCGGCTCAATCCTCCCGGAAACGTCGAGCGGGATACCGCTCAGTGCCCTCCTGAGCTACTCGATATTTCTTGAGCACCTAACAAGCCCCCCCTCGGAGCGAGCTCACAGATTTTTTTCGACAACATATATACAAAGGCAGATTCCTCTCATTCTTGCCGATGTTTCTGGCCAAACAATTTATTAGATCCCTGACAAAATGTGTGCTACTGTCACCGTTAGGGGGGAGTCGGGAGAGTCGTACATCCCGGTCGGTTGTTAGTGCTCTACGGATATCCGGGCGCATGTCGCTGCGCCGATCCGGTTCTGTCGTTCCTGTTTCTCTCCGCACCGCCCGCCCTTGGTCGCCCACCCCATCAACTCAACCTCTCGGTATTCCATGTACAACCCACATGTTTATGCCAAGAAGATATCGCCGCTGGTTCTCAACCAGCCGGTCCGGCGCCAGAGATTGTTTTCGTTGTTGCATTCGAACAAGGCCGCAAACGCTTTCTGGATTTCCGGACCGGCTGGATCCGGGAAAAGCACGCTGGTTGCGAGTTTCCTTGAAGAAACGGGCACGCCGTCAATCTGGTATCGGGTCGACCTTCTCGATACGGACCCCGCAACATGTTTCTGCTATCTCAATGAAGCGGTTCGTTCGCTTACGGCTCAACAGTGCGGCGTTTTACCGCTTCTGACACCGGAATACCTTCCGAACCTCGACCTCTTTCTCGTGCAGTATTTTGAGCGACTTTTCCATTCATTACCGTCCGGAACCTGGCTCGTCTTCGATAATACTGAAAATGCGCCGGAACAATCGCTGCTCACCCGGATACTGGTTGCTGCCGTCCAACAGCTTCCTGGAACCTGCAGGCTTGCAATTATCAGCCGGCAGGAGCCGGTACCGGCAATGACCCGTTTTCTCGCGAATCGCGTTATCACCCAGATTGGCTGGAACGATCTGGCCTTTACCTGTGACGAGATAACGGTGCTCCTTGAGAGAGAACGGGTGAGTGACGCCACTCGCCAAGCGGAGCGGTTATTCAGACTCACCAAAGGCTGGGTTGCAGGGGTTATTCTGTGGCTTCTCCAGATGAAGGAGCAATCAATCCAGGACGAGTATGCGTTCGAGGATCCCCCCGAACTGGTGTTCTCCTATTTTGCAGGAGAAATTTTTGGCAAGGCCCAGGAAGACATGAGAGACTTCCTGGTGCAGACCTCGCACCTGCCATTCATGACGAGCTCTATGGTCGAGGAACTGATCGAATCCCCCGTTCCGTCACTCTTCGAGTTGTTACGCCAGAAAAATTTTTTCGTTGAGACGCGATGGTCCCAGACCACGATATATCAGTACCATCCGCTTTTTCATGCGTATCTCAAGAAAACCGCGGAAATGATCCTCTCCCCGGATCGTTTCCACGACCTTTGCGAGCGATCAGCTCGCCTTCTTGAAAAATACGCGCTTTGGGAAGATGCGGTACATCTTTACGCACGCATTCATGCACACGAGCAGATTGCCTCGATTGTACTGGCCCAGGCCGACAAACTGGTGGCAGAGGGTCGCTACCGAACACTGGCGGACTGGATACGTGCCGTGCCTGAGCAGATGGTACGACGATATCCTTACCTTCTCTACTGGCGCGGTGTCACCTGCCTGATCACTGATCCCCCTGAGGGCCTGGCGTTATGCACCAGCGCATATAAGGCATTCGCGGCAGATGGTAATGTCGCCGGCCAGATTCGCAGCTGGTCCACCGTGGTCGAAAGCTTCATCATGATGCGTGCCGGGTTTGTCGAGCTTGATTTTTGGATTTCCGAAGGGGAGCGGCTCGGCAAAGCCTTTCAGAGCATTGACGATCCTGATAGCGCTGCGTGCTTTGCTTCAAGCATGCTAATTGCTCTGTTGCTGCGTCACCAGGGTCACCCGGAGCTCCCTGTCTGGCAGGAGCGTTGCGAAACGTTGCTTGATCGATGCCGGAGTATGCAAGCCATGGCACTGCTTATCTCAGGTTTATTCTGGTCGTACCACTATCTTGGCGATGTCGGCAAAGCCAGCATCATGGAAACCCGCCTCAACGCGGTGCTCGGCCAACCGGGGCTGCCGCCGTTCGGCAGGATCATGATCCATACCCTGCTTGCCCTGGCGGCTGTGGGAAGAGGCGATCATAGGCAATGCATCAGCCTGGTGCAATACACGTTAGATATCGCCAAAAGCAACGGCATTCATATCTACGACCACATGCTCATTGCTTTCGTGGTTTATACGAGTCTCTCAACCGGCGATCTGCCCATGGCGAGATCCTATCTCAAGAAACTCGAATTGCTGCTTGCGCCGCATGCGTTATGGGATCATGCCCAGTACCATTTCCTTCTTGCCTGGCATCACATTGAAAACGAGGACACGATCAGCGCCTGGAAAGATCTGTGCAAAGCCCGGGATTTTATCGAGACATGCGGCAATCCCTATACCATGGCCTCGGTCAAGATCCTGCAGGCGAACCTGCAACTCTGCGGAAAAGAACCCACCTTCGCAGAGAAAGACCTGATCGGCATCCTCGATAACGATCGCCTCGTGCATAACAATATCATCAAGTTTGTCACTTATCTCACGCTTGCCGATGGCGCCTTTACAACACAGGATCTGCCGAACGCGGTGAACCATTTCCGGAACGCCCTGGGCATAGTCCAGAAGCATGGACTCACCATGCCGTTTCCGCTGGTCAACAGACGCATCGGCCATGTTGTCGCCCAGGCGTTGAACGCCGGCTTCAGCGACGAAATTCTCTACGACCTGATCGACCGCTGGCAACTGAAGGCACCATCCCCCGAACTAACCGGTGAACGGTGGCCTTGGCCGATAAAACTGTTCACCTTTGGTGGGCTTCGCATGTTTAAGGACCAGAAGCTCATCATGCCATCGACGAAGCCGCCGCGAAAATTGTTCGAGTTGTTGATCCTGCTGCTTGCCGTCAAGCGACCGGGTATTCCACGGGATACCGCCGCCTATCGCCTCTGGCCCGAGACTGAGGGAGACCGGGCGATGCAAAACCTGAATACCACCCTGCATCGATTAAGAAAACTGTTCGGGGATGAGGAAGCGATCCTCATCAACAATGGCCGGCTCTTGTTGAACCCTCAGAAATGCTGGGCCGACTGCTGGCACTTCGAGTGGCTGGAACAGCGCAGTTCTTCCCGGAACATCTCCACGGCAAGCAGCCATCTCTTGCAAGGACTCAGGTTGTATCAAGGGGAATTTGCTCCCGAGCATCGAGATTTCCACGTCGCTGCCGTTTATGCCAAAACCTTGCAACGAAGCTGGCTCAACCTGATTGCAAAAGCCAGAGCCCTGGTAAAGGAAACAGACCCGGAAGGATTTGCCGATTCCCTCCGGCAAGAAATCATCGTTGCAGAACAACGCCTGGCGCTGGACCTGTTGGAGTGAGCGCCATCTACACCCTGGCACACCGTCGTTTTATCTGCAGTCACCTGGTGATACCCAGGTATGGCGTCGAAAAGAGCAACCGACCACCATTATTGTCCAGGGGACCACTCGAAAACATACGTCCCCTCAACCATTCATGATGATCGGTCTCTCCAGCCATAGTACCGGGTGGACTGGCTGTCCCCCGACAGCGAATGTTTATTACGCAGGCTATGTCCTCATACTGTTTGCGGAGCAGAGCGCAAGGGGTGAATCATGAAAAGTGCCAGCACCAACCTGATTCCTCTGAAAATGAGCCAAGATGAAAGCATGAGAAGCGGAAAAACAATGTTGACAGCAGCAGGCAGAAGCAGCAACCAAACGAGCATTTCCGATACAGTACCCATCATAGCCTCCTTGTCATAGACTTCCGGATCACTTTCCAACGCCTTGTGCACTTGGATACGGCCCACCCGTTATCCCCGCTTCCATCCTAACCAGTCCTGATTACAAATGGCTTACAGATGGTAAAATATTTTCTGGCGATTTCATGAGCCTTGCAAGGCTGCACGAAAAATGAGGATGGACAGAAAATGCGGACTTGCCAGAAGCGAGCCGTGCTTTGCACGATTGTAATGGTGCGTCAGAGTGATACTGTTGGGAGCCTTGATGCCGAAAACAAAGTTGTCAGGGAGGGCGGCCGCATAGTCCGCAACAACCGTGCGCTTGGGCAGGACAACCGTGTCACCCGTAAAGAGGGACCAGAACCACTGATCGACCTCGACGGTCGAATAATGGTTGCTGTACTCGTTGAGGTAATTGACCGGGCCGTTTTTCGGGTAGACAAGCCCCCGCCAGGAATCGTAGTTCCACCTACAGGTCCCGATATGCAGCAGATCTGTTCCGCCCATACGGTTCACTATTTGTCGACAGGCCTGCAAGAAAACAGATTGCCCCGTGGGATACATGTTCCCATCAGAATTTCCGTGGAGCTTCCATTCGACCCTGGAATCCTGTATCCTGAGTAAGCGCTGCCCCCAGCCAGACCGTATCCGCTTCTCCCTTCACCATCGTTAACGAAAAGAGAGCATTATGACCTGGACGACCTGGATTGCTACCGTGCCGGAGGACACCTGCGACGCTGCCGTACAACAACTGTATCGTCGGACGCGTGATTATGCGACCGGCACCCCTCCCGACCTTGTCCTGCTCAACAGCCTGACTCCTTCAGTGGCCGGCTTGATTCATGACGTACAAAAAGCGATTTATGACGGCGCCGACGGACTGACGCTGCGGGAAAAGGAGATCGCTGCCCTGATTGTTTCATCCTTTAACGGCTGCGTCCACTGAACGGCCACCCACCTGGCAGCCCTCGGTCGAGTGGCTCGTGATCAGCATTTAGCGGAACAGGTCAAGGTTGACTACACAAAGGCCGATCTCAACGTGCGCGAACGGTGCATCGCCGATTTTACCGTCAAGGTCACGCGATGCCCCAACGCCTGCAGCCCACAGGATATCAACGCCCTGAAGGAGGTGGGCCTGCAGGACAAGGATATCCTCAATCTGGTTCAGATCGTCGCTTACTACAACTTCAGCACCAGGCTTTTTGAGTCGCTCAGCACCGTTGACGAGTAGCTGCACCGTATCCGACGCCTGCCGACCGGCCATTGCCGACGTATTAAACGCAGTCCAGGGCCCGCGAGGTACGTGGAGAGATAAATCGGAATCAGAGAAATTTATCAATATGTTGGCGCGCCCGGCAGGATTCGAACCTGCGACCTACGGATTAGAAGT
>CAZSOA010000109.1:0-11645 GCA_964608305.1 uncultured Desulfofustis sp.
ACTCCCGATACTGTTCGGCAAGACGGTTGACCAGTTCGTGGTGGGAGGGGACTTTCGCTTGTCGATAATCAACACTGGTTTTCGGACCACAGGAAATGATTCCGATCAGTGGAATTAGAAGTACCGCGATACGTAAGCAGAACATGGCTCTTGATTTCCGGGGGCCTTGAAAAATTCGAAATTTCGTTCAAGATCGAGGCGCGAAAGAGCATTGTACCGCAGGCATAGACATGCTATTCCGAGGATAAAATGTGATTGCGCAACGATGAGATGGGCGAAATGGCAATTTTTCAAGGTTACCTTACGAGTTATGGTTGCTGTGCCGAGGCCGGTGCGTCGATCAGGGCCAGGTGCAGATCGCAGACATTGGTATTGGTCGGACCGGTCACCAGCAGCCCGTCGGTCTGCTGGAAAAAATGATAGGAATCGTTTTCTTCCAGATACCGCAGCGGATTGAGCCTGCAGTACTGCGCCCGGGCCAAAACCTGCAAGTCGGCGAAAGCGCCGGCCGCATCGGTCGGTCCATCGTTGCCGTCCGTCGCGGCAGACAGAAAGCTCAGCGAATCAGCGATATCTTGATGTCGCTGCAACTCGAGCAGATACGCCAGGGCCAGTTCCTGATTCCTGCCGCCCGTGCCGGCGCCGCGAATCTGTACCACCGGCTCGCCCCCGGAAAGCAGGCATACCGGCGGTGCCGCGAATACGGCATGGGTTACGCAGTCAAGGGCGATGGCCGCGAGGACTTTGGCGACCTCACGAGCTTCCCCGACAATCCGGCTGGTCAGACGCACCGGGCGGTACCCTCGCCGCTGCGCTTCCTGGGCGGCAGCATCAAGGGCGTGCCGGTTGGTGCCGACCAGGATATTGCTCGTCAATGCCAGCTCCGGGCTCCCCTCCTTGAGTGTCTCCGCAACCAGGCCTCGGCACCCCGCTTCGAGGTACCGGCGCACCGTCGCCGGCACCTTCTCGGTGAGTGCGTATTTTCTCATGATTTCGACGGCATCGGTAAAGGTGGTCGGATCAGCGCAGGTGGCACCGGAGGCGATGCTGGAGAGCCGATCACCAACCACATCGGAGAGTATGAAATTGACGCTGCGCGCCGGGGCAAGACGGCTCACCAGATGACCGCCCTTGATCATCGACAGGTGTTTGCGGATGCAATTGATTTCCTCGATGTCAGCGCCACAAGCCAGCAACAGGCTGGTGGTTCGTTGTTTGTCGTCAAGGCTCAGCACCAGTTTTTCAGCGTCGATGGTCGCCTCACCCGGAAGCGGCAACAAGGCTGAGCCACCCCCGGAAATCAGAGAGATAACGAGCGTCTCGGCATCACAATCGGCGGCAACCTCAAGTATCCGGCGGGCGGCAGCCAGGCCGTTTGCGTCGGGAACGGGATGGCCGGCCTCAACCAATTCGATTTTCCGCAGCGATTCGACATGGCCGTACTTGACGGTTATGACCCCGCCACTGAGCCATTGGCCAAGGATCTCCTCCATCGCCAGAGCCATCGGCGCCGTCGCTTTGCCGGCACCGATCACCACCACGCGCCGGAAAGCAGCCAAATCGACGACCCGCTCTTGACCATCGAGATCGACACACAAACGTGAGCCGTCCAACCGCACATGGTCGGTCAACATCCGATACGGATCGACACGACGCAGTGCCGCATGCAGAATTGCCGACAAATCGTCTCTGCGTTGTTCCCAGCCCATGATATCTCCTCCCGAAACATCGATCTCCGGTCGGCTTCGTTGGCCGGCCGGTTTCCCACAGTATACCGGCAACAAACGGCTTTATCCAGCCCTGCCGACAAACACGTATTCTCTTCACATTCAAAAGACCCTGGGCTACAATGATCCGGTTTCTCCCTGACCAAGCGATCCTGAGTGCACCTGCCACCGAGACGGACAACGACAGGTGAAGGTTGTTTCGTTATCTCAGGAGCAACGGTTCAGAGGAGGTAAGGAACCGACGGCTTGCCGATCAGTTCGATCATGGCCTGCATCTGATGCATCTTTCGAGGAAGGCCGGAAAATGGATTCGTTCACTCATAGATCTCGATAATGACGCTGCCGGCTACCCAGCGAGCCCTTCTTGTCCTGCTCCTGGCCATAGGTCTGCTGATCATGCCGTTCCCGGTTGCCGCAGCAATGGCGGATCATGACCGGATCGCCTGGTTTCCGTTGCTCATCGGCCTGGGTGGCGGCCTGGCATTGTTCCTTGCCGGCTTGGAACAACTGGCCGACGGTCTGAAGAAAGCGGCCGGCGAATCGATGAAAACCATGCTTGCCCGCCTGACCACCAATCGGGTAACCGGTGCCTTGACCGGGGCGGTTGTGACCGGCATGCTCAATTCGTCATCGATCACCACCGTCCTCGTCGTCGGCTTTGTCACCGCCGGGATCATGAGCCTGTCGCAATCGGTGGGCATTATCATGGGGGCCAATATCGGCTCCACCGTCACCGCCCAGATCCTCGCCTTCAACATCTCCCAATACGCGCTGCTACCGATAGCGATCGGCTTCTTCCTCATCTTCACTGAGCGGAGCGAACGGCTCAAATATATCGGAATGGTAACCATGGGTATCGGCCTGGTCTTCTTCGGCATGGCCATTATGAGCGATGCGATGGCGCCATTGCGAAGCCATGAGCCCTTCCTCGAACTGCTCAAAAAAATGAGCAACCCGTACCTGGGCATCATCGTCGGCGCCCTGTTCACCGGCATCGTCCAATCATCGGCGGCCACGGTCGGCATCGCCATCGCCCTGGCCAGTGAAGGCTTTCTGACCTTGGAAGCAGGGATCGCCCTGGCGCTCGGCGCCAATATCGGCACCTGCATTACCGCGCTGCTCGCCGGTGTCGGCAAACCTCCCGAAGCGGTCCGCGCGGCGGTAGTGCATATCACGTTCAACATTGCCGGCGTGCTCGTCTGGCTTTTTTTTATTCCTCACCTCGCCGAACTGGCCGTTCGCCTGTCCCCGAGTTATCCTGAACTCAGTTCAACGGCTCAGCTGGCCGCCGAGGTCCCGCGGCAGATCGCCAACGCCAATACCCTGTTCAACATCATCAACACCTGCCTGTTTTTGCCGTTCACCGGCGTCTTCGCCTGGGCGGCCAGCAAACTTGTCCCGGATCGTCAGCCGGAGCCGGGCCCGATCCAGCCGATCTTTCTCGATGAATCCCTCATTGGCGTACCGACGGTTGCGCTCGAACATGTGCGCATGGAGCTGGCCCGGGCAAGCGAACTGGTTCTGGCGATGTTTGATCGAATCAAGGATGCGCTGCCCCATGACGACATCAAACAGATTCAATCGCTGATCAAAGAGGACGACAAGATCGACATCCTCGACGCCGCCTGCATCGAATTTCTCAGCAAGATCAGAAAACAGCAGCTGACCACGGCGGAAAGCCTTGAGCATCAGACGCTGATGGTGACCAGCGTGGCCCTGGAACATCTTGCCGATGTCATCGAAAAAGACCTTGTCGATCTCGGAGAAGAGGCCATCAAGCTTCAACACGTCCGCAGCAAAGAAACAATTCGGCTCACCGACGGCCTCTACCAGTGCATCCGCGATTGTCTGGACATGCTCGTTCATGTGCTGCGGGATCATGACCAGGAGGCCGCCCGGGTTATCCTCCGTCGTCATAAGATGATGAAAACCCTGACCAGGGAACTGATGGCCAGGAAATCCTATCGGTTCGGCTACGACGATCGGGCCGCCCTGCGGACGGCACGAATTGAGATATCGATGTCCGATAAATTGAACCGGATGTACCAGCTGATCCGCACCATTACTGAAGAGAACCTGAAAAAATCGCAACGAGCCGATCAGTAGTCCGATGCTCCCTTCATTTCTCTTCTGAAATAACGCTGCTTTCACGATTTCGGGCTGCCCGGCCGGAGAAAATGCTTTATTTTTATCCCCAGTATCTGTATAGAGGGCTCGTTTTGCCCAACAGACAGGCAGGAGACGAACCCGTAGCACGAGGTCATCGGTTGTGAAACAGACAATGGAACGCTGGAATGCCACAAAATCTTCAGAACTCTATGGTGTTCCCGAATGGAGTGGCGGCTATTTTACTATCGCCGAGAACGGCGAGATGATGGTCTTGCCCACCGCCGGCGCCAACGAACGAGCGGTGAGCATCAACCAGATCGCCGCCGGCGTCAAGGCGCGCGGCCTGGATATGCCGGTATTGCTGCGCGTGGAGAACATCCTCGACGCCCAGATAACCGCCCTCAACGAGACCTTTCACCAGGCCATGTCCGAACTCGGTTACCGCGGCAGTTTCCTCGGTGCCTATCCGATCAAGGTCAACCAGCAGCAGCAGGTGGTCGAACAGATCACCCATTTCGGCTCCCGCTACCACCACGGCCTCGAGGCCGGCAGCAAGGCGGAACTGATCGCCGCCATGGGCACCATGCGGGACCGTAAATCGGTGCTGATTTGCAACGGCTACAAGGATGAGGAGTTTATCGACCTCGGTCTGTACGCCACCAAGATCGGGTTTAACTGCATCCTCGTCGTCGAAATGCCCGACGAGCTGCCGCTGATCCTTGAGCGCTCGAAAGAGCTCGGCGCCAAGCCGATTCTCGGCATCCGCATCAAGCTCGCATCCCAGGCCTCCGGGCATTGGGCCGAGTCCGGCGGCGACCGCTCGATCTTCGGCCTGAACACGAACCAGGTTATTCAGGCCGTCGATCTGCTCATGACTGAAAACATGCTCGACTGCCTGCAGATGGTCCACTATCACCTCGGGTCACAGATCTCCAATATCCGCGAAATCCGCTCGGCGGTCAGCGAGGCCTGCCGGGTCTACGCCGGCCTGGCCAAGGAAGGCGCCGCGGTCAAATACCTCGATCTGGGCGGCGGGCTGGCGGTCGATTACGACGGTTCACAGTCCAACTTCCTGTCCAGCCGCAACTATTCGATCAACGAGTATTGCACCGATATCATCGAAGCGGTCATGACCTCGCTGGACGAGGAGGGGATCGAGCACCCGATTATTATCACCGAGTCGGGCCGGGCCCTGGTTGCCTATTACTCGATCCTGCTCTTCAACGTGCTCGATGTCACCAAATTCCGCCCCGATCCGCTGCCGGAGCAACTGCCGGAGCATTGCCCACCGCAGATCGGCTATATGATGGAGACGCTGCAGAACCTGACGATCCGTAACCTGCAGGAGAGTTTCAACGACATCCTTTTTTACCGGGACGAGGCACGGCATCTGTTCCATCATGGCAAGATCGACCTGCGCCAGCGGGCGCTGGCCGAACAGATTTTCTGGACGACGATCGCCACCATTGCCGAGCTCTCCAAGCAGCTCAAGCATATCACCCCCGAACTGGCCGATCTCGATCGCGTCCTCTCAGATATTTATTATTGTAATTTCAGCGTCTTTCAGTCGCTCCCCGACGCCTGGGCCATCGGCCAGCTGTTCCCGATCATGCCCATCCATCGGCTCAACGAGCAGCCCACCGTCAACGCGGTGCTGGCCGACATCACCTGCGACTGCGACGGCAAGATCGATCAGTTTATCGACAAACGCGGGGTCAGGCGGTATCTGCCGCTCCATGAGTTGAAGAACTCCGATGAATACTTGCTCGGTGCCTTCCTGGTAGGCGCCTACCAGGAAACGCTCGGTGATCTGCATAACCTGCTCGGCGACACCAACGTGGTGACCATCCGGATTCTTGACGGCGGCGAATTCGAATTCGTCAATGAACAGGAAGGCGATTCCGTGGCCGACGTATTGTCCTACGTCGAATACGACCCGAAACGGTTGTTCAACAGTTTTCGCAAGACCGCCGAGCGCGCCGTCCGGGCTGAACGGATCACCCCCCAGGAACGAAAGGAAATCGTCCAGGCCTATGAAGCGGGCCTGCGCGGCTATACGTATTTCGAGCGCTGAAACAGGCGTAAAACGGCCCCTTGGAGCCGCAACCAAAAAGGAGACGGAGCATGGCACATGTACTGATTATCGGCGCCGGCGGTGTCGGCAGCGTGGTCGCTCACAAATGCGCCCAGGTTCCCGCGGTTTTCTCCCGGATTTCCCTGGCCAGCCGGACAAAAAGCAAATGTGATGCGATTGCCGAAGCGGTCAAGGAGCGCTCCGGCGTGACTATCGATACCTATGCGCTTGATGCCGACCGGGTCGATGACACGGTGGCGCTCATCGAACAATGCAAACCGGACCTGCTGCTCAATGTAGCGCTGCCCTATCAAGACCTGCCGCTGATGGATGCCTGCCTGAAGGCCGGTGTCGATTATCTGGACACTGCCAATTACGAACCGCCCGATGAAGCAAAATTCGAATACAAATGGCAGTGGGCCTACCGACAACGCTTTACCGATGCCAAGCTGATGGCCCTGCTCGGTTCCGGTTTCGATCCCGGCGTCACCAATGTCTTCTGCGCCTGGGCCCAGAAACATCATTTCGACGAGATCCACGAACTCGACATCATCGATTGCAACGCCGGCGACCACGGCCAGCATTTTGCGACCAACTTCAACCCGGAGATCAATATCCGCGAGATTACCCAGCGCGGACGCTACTGGGAGCACGGCGAATGGGTGGAAACCGATCCGCTGTCCTGGTCGATGACCTATGATTTCCCGGATGGCATCGGTAAAAAGAAATGCTTTCTGATGTACCACGAGGAGCTCGAATCGCTGGTCCTGCATCTGCGCGGCCTGAAGCGGGCGAGGTTCTGGATGACCTTCTCCGACCAGTACCTGACCCATCTACGGGTGCTCGAAAACGTCGGCATGACCCGGATCGATCCGGTGGACTATCTCGGCACCCCGGTCGTACCGCTGCAGTTCCTCAAGGCCGTCCTGCCGGAGCCGGCCTCGCTCGGGCCGCTCACCAAGGGCCGGACCTGTATCGGCTGCCTGCTCAAAGGAACCAAGGACGGCGTTGCAAAACAGCTCTATGTCTATAATATCTGCAGCCACGAAGAGGCGTATCGGGAGGTCGGCTCCCAGGCCATCAGCTACACCACCGGCGTGCCGGCGATGATCGGCGCGATGATGATGCTGACCGGTACCTGGAAACAACCCGGTGTCTGGCATATGGAGCAGTTCGACCCGGATCCGTTCATGGCGGCACTCAATGAGCACGGCCTGCCGTGGCAGGTACGCACATGGTAGCGAAGCGGGACGGCGTCGCCTTTGACGCCGGTCAGGTCGCCACCCCCGCCTTTGTCGTCGATCTGGGCCTGCTGCGCCGCAATCTTGCAATTATCGAGGATATCAAGCGGCGCAGCGGCTGCAGGATTCTCCTGGCGCTCAAGTGCTTCGCCATGTTCAGTACCTTCCCGCTGCTGCGCACGGTGCTCGACGGCACCTGCGCCAGTTCACCGCATGAGGCGCGACTCGGTCGGGAAGAATTCGGCGGCGAAGTGCATACCTTTGCCGCCGCCTATTCCGCAGCGGACATTACCGAACTGGCCGCCACCACCGATCATCTGGTCTTCAACTCGTTCAACCAGTTTGATCGCTTCCATGCCCCGGCACGGGTCCAGGCTGCAGCCCTCGGACGGACGTTGCAACTCGGCCTGCGCATCAACCCGGAACATTCGGAAGGGGCGGTACCGCTCTACGATCCATGCGCCCCTGGCTCACGGCTCGGCATCAGGCGCCGCGCCTTCCCGGATATCCTGCCCGCAGCCATTACCGGCCTGCACTGGCATAATCTTTGTGAACAGAATGCCGACTGCCTCCAGCGCACCATCGCCGCCGTCGAACACTCCTTCGCGCCGTTTCTGCCGGGTTTGGCCTACGTCAATTTCGGCGGCGGCCACCACCTTACCAGGGACGATTACGATATCGATCTGCTCGTCGCCTTGATCAACCGCTTCCGCGAACGCTGGGGGACCATGGTCTATCTCGAGCCGGGCGAAGCGGTCGCCCTCAACTGCGGCTTTTTGGTAACCACGGTGCTTGACATCATCACCGCGGACATGGACATTGCCATTATCGACGCCTCGGTTCCGGCCCATATGCCCGATGTGCTCGAGATGCCGTACCGTCCGCAGATCATCGGCGCCGGCAGAATCGGTGAAAAGCCGCATAACTACCGGGTCGGCGGCCTGTCCTGCCTGGCCGGCGACGTCGCCGGGGAGTATTCGTTCGATGAGCCGTTGCAGGTCGGCCGGCAACTCATCTTTACCGACATGGCCATTTACACGATGGTGAAAACCAACACCTTCAACGGCGTCCAGCTCCCGGCGATCATGCTCTATGAGCCGCACGACAGCCGGTTGCAGGTCATCCGTGCGTTCGGCTATGACGATTTCAAGCAGAGGCTGTCCTGATGCCTGTATCCCTGCCACCACCCTTTCTTGCCTCGGAACTGGAAACCACCAACGCCACCGGCGCACGGTTTCAGATCATCCCGGTACCCCTTGAATGCAGTATCTCTTATGGCGCCGGCACAAAGGGCGGGCCGGAGGCGATTCTGGTCGCTTCGCAGCAACTCGAAGCGTTCGACGGTCAATCGACGCCGCTTGAGCAAGGCATCGCTACCGGTGAGCCGGTGGACTGCAGCGGCGGGATCGACGAGGTCCTGGCCCGGATTCGACGCCGATGCGCGGCGGTTCTCGCAGATAACGCCATACCGGTACTGCTCGGCGGCGAGCATACGGTTACCCTCGGCGCCCTGCAGGCTATCAGCGAGCACGCATCGCAACCGGTCGGTCTCTTCCAACTCGACGCCCATGCCGACCTGCGCGACCACTATGAAGGCAATCGCTACAGCCATGCCTGCGTCGCCCGTCGCGCCCATGCCGACCTCAACCTACCGCTCTTCCAGTTCGGCGTCCGCGCGCTCAGCAGGGAAGAAGCGGACTACCGGGTGCAGCATGGCATCGGGTTCCTCGACGCCCAGACCTGGCACCGCGACGGTATGGACGCATTCGCATTGCCCGCAGACTTTCCGCAAGCCATCTACCTGACCCTCGACGTCGACGGGCTCGACCCATCGGTGATCCGGGCGACCGGTACACCGGTACCCGGTGGTCCGGGCTGGCATGATACGCTGGCGGTCATTGAACGGGTGATCACCGGGCGCCGCGTCATCGGTTTCGACGTCGTTGAACTGGCCCCGCAACCAACCGATCTCGCCTCATCCTTTGCCGCCGCTCACCTTGTTTATGCGGTCATGGGCCTGATCCAACGCAACGCTCCCGGATCCTTCCCGGGCGAGCCGATCACCTTGCCAGTTTTTTAACCGCCGCTGCGGCGGAGATGGTGCCCTTGCTGCTATAGGCCTCGTGTTGTTTCTCAATGGACGACAGGTCGTAGAGATAGTTGACCATCAATCCTGCCGACTCGGCGATGCCGCGAGCCGAACGGTTGGCCGCCCAATTGAGCTGATGGATACGGGCACCGTTGGTCAGGTGGAAATGGGCGACCCGGTCCCATGCCTGCCGATTGCGTCGGGCCGTCAGCAGGTACCGCGCACACAGCGAGACAAGCGCCTGTTGCAGCAGTTGCTGCTTCTCGTGCATCTCGCGATCATCAGGCGTCGGTTGCAACCAGTGCGCGATCATGTCGGTATCGATCGGCGTGGCCCGCAGACAGTCCACCAGGTCGGCATCCACGCCGTTCAATTCCGGCACATCGTCTTGCTGCTGCAACCAGTTGATGAAACCGGGAATCGGCGACAACGTCGCAAACTGCTTCAGGTTCGGCAACCGCGTCGTCAAGTCGGCGACCACCCGTTTGATCAAAAAGTTACCGAAACTGACGCCGGCCAATCCGTCCTGACAATTAGAAATCGAATAGAATATGGCCGTATCGGCTCGATACGGATCGGTGGTCGTCGGGCGCTGGTCAAGCAGATCGTGGATACTGACGGCAATACCGTTGACCAGTGCCACTTCAACAAAAATAAGCGGTTCTCGGGGCATATGAGGGTGAAAAAAGGCGTAGCAACAGCGGTCCTCCTCAAGCCGGTTCTTCAGGTCCTGCCATGACGTGATTTCATGAACCGCCTCATAGTGGATAAACTTTTCCAACAGTGCCGCGGAACTGGCCCAGGTAATCTGCTGCAGTTCAAGAAATCCGACATCGAACCAGGAAGCAAGCAGCCGCCGCAGATCCTGGTCAAGGGCACGGAGATCCTGATTGTCTCCGGCCCAGTTCATCAGCTCCGCCCGCAAATCAACGAGAAACTTGACGCCGCCCCGCAGGCCGTTAAACTGCCGCAGCAATTTGATCCGCGGCGGTTCGAGCAGTTCGCGCAACCGGGCGGTGATCCGCTGCCGCTCAACGGCATCGGCTGCTTCCCGGCGGTCGGCGATGGTCGACTCGAGGAGATCGTTATCGACATCATAGGCCACGGCCAGCAGCTCGAGAAACCGTCGACGCCCGACCTTACTGAGAATTGCGTAGGTTTCGCCAAGTTCGGCGGCCCGGGACCGGGCAGACACCTCGCCGCCTTCCCCGGCAAGGCAGGCATCGATCTTTGCGCGAACCCGGGCAATGTCCGCCTCCGACAGATCGACACCGACCAGATCTTTCAGTGCCGCCGGGTCGCCGAGCGGCCACAGCTCTCTGATTCGCCGTAAGGTTCGATCCCATAACGGCTCCTGCGACCCGGCAACGATTTCACGATCACCCATACCACCCTCTCCCGCCACACGTTTGCAATATTCGGTAACCGTCCGATTCTGATCATGATTACAGCTGATAAACAAAGGATATATCGGTTATTCCGGCAAATGCAAGAAAATCTCCGGCTCAGCATACGTAAAGCGAATATTTGAGTTTTCCGCCGAAACTATGTTTAATACAGCATACGATACAACACGTGGGAACCTTGAGAATTGCCACTTCGGCCAATAGCATCGTTGCGCAATCACCTTTTATCCTCGGAATAGCATGTCTATGCCTGCGGTAAAATATGCTTGCGCGCCTCGATCTTGAACGAAATTTCGAATGTTTCAAGGCCCCCACTCGTCAGCAATGGATACTCATCATGGCACAGAACCATCAGGACCTCCCGGATCAGTCAAAAATCCTGATCGTCGATGACGACGCCCAGGTTCGAACCGTCATTTCCGTTATCGTCGAGACCGAAGGGTATCGATTCCGGACTGCGGATAATGCGGAAGCAGCCTTGCAAGCGCTTGCGGAAGAATCGTTCGATCTGGTCATCAGCGATATCAACATGACCGGCATGACCGGCGTTGAGCTGCTCGACGCCTGCCGCCATCGCTACCAGGATCTTGCCTTCATCATGGTTACCGGAGTCGATGACCGCGATACGGCCATCGAGACGCTGCATATGGGGGCGTACGGCTACGTCACCAAGCCGTTCCAGCCCAATGAACTGATCATCAACATCACCAATGCCTTGCGCCGGCTCCGCCTCGAGCGGGAAAATCGCCGGCACCGCGAGGAGTTGGAACTGCTCGTCGAAGAACGGACCTTTGAGCTGGATAAATCCCGGGAAGAAACCATCCTCATATTGTCCAAGGCGGCTGAATTCCGGGACAACGAAACCGCCAAGCATACGGTGCGAATGGGTCGGTTCTGCGAGACCCTGGGCCGGATCATGGGCCTGCCGGAATCACTCTGCCGTACCCTGAAAATCGCCGCGCCGCTCGCCATCCTCGGCGCGCTGATCGCGGAATGGAC
>CAZSOA010000110.1:0-11574 GCA_964608305.1 uncultured Desulfofustis sp.
CGGGCGACCGGCATCCACAGATAAATGATCATGGCCCTCACGGGTACAGAATTCGGCTTACAGCCCGCTCCGCTTTCCCGATTCCCCCGCAGCACCTTTTTCGACATTCCATGAACCAACCAGCTGCGGCCATTATTGTTGCTGCGGGAAGCGGCACCCGGATGAATACGGCCCTTCCCAAACAATACCTGCACCTTGCCGGCAAACCGATCCTGATCCGCAGCATCGAACCATTTCTCAGCTGCCCGTTTATCACCCGGATCATCGTCGTTGTTCCTGCCGACCGGATCGAAGAGACCCGCCACCTGCTCACCGAATTCAGACTCGCCGATGCAGGCATTATGCTCGTACCCGGCGGGCAGAGACGCCAGGATTCGGTGCAAGCCGGCCTGCAACAGGTGCATGATGATATCGACCTTGTGCTCGTTCATGACGGCGCCCGCCCAAACATCACGCCACAACTCATCGAGCGCTGTTACCGCGCCATCATCGACAGCGATGCGGCCATTCTCGCCGTCCCGGTGACCGATACCGTGAAGCGGGCGACGGCCGACGAAAACGTGGCTGCAACCATCGATCGCACCGGGCTTTGGCTCGCCCAAACGCCGCAGGGGGCTCGGACCGCCTTGCTGCGTTCGGCCTTTGCCGATCTGGCCGGCCGGGAAGTCACCGATGAAGCGACGCTGCTCGAACAGGCAGGAATCCCGGTCCGTCTGGTGGCCGGCGACAAAACCAATATCAAAATCACCACACCGGCGGATCTTCGCCTGGTCGAGGCGACACTGACCTGCCGGGCACCGACCATGCGCATCGGCCACGGGTTTGACGCTCATCGCTTTGCCGAAAAGCGTCAATTGGTGCTGGGCGGCGTGCGTATCGCTTATCCACAGGGATTGGCCGGACACTCCGATGCCGACGTCGTCACCCACGCCCTGTGCGATGCACTTCTTGGTGCTTTGGGCCTTGGTGATATCGGCGGGCACTTTCCCGACCATGACCCGTCCTTCAAGGATATCTGCTCGCTGCTGCTCCTTGACAGGGTCATGGTGTCGGTCCACCAGCAGTGCCTGGTGATCAGCAACGCCGATCTGACCATCGTCTGCCAGGCGCCGAAACTTGCGCCCCATATTCCTGCCATGCGCGCCACCTTGGCTCACCATTGCCGGTGCAGCGCTGAGGCAATCAACATCAAAGCAACCACAACGGAACGAATGGGTTTTACCGGCAGAGGTGAGGGTATCTGTTGCCATGCCGTTGTCCTGCTTCAAACAACCACCAGCCAAGGAACACCACCATGAGCATTACCATCAACCGGGAGCGGTTGGCCGCCCACTTTATCACGCTCTGCGAACTGAGCAGCCCGTCGGGCGAAGAGAAGCGGGTTGCCGATTACCTGCGCCGGACATTCACCGAACTCGGCGCCAGCCTGATCCTCGAAGACGATTCCGGACCACAAACCGGCGCCGATTGCGGCAACCTCATCATTCGTTTCGACGGCTCATCGCCTGTGCCCCCGGTTTTTTTCGCCTGCCATATGGATACGGTCAAGCCGGGACACGACGTTGCGGTACAGCGCAATGGTGATATCTTCACCAGCAAAGGCGATACGATACTTGGCGGTGACGACAAATCCGGCATTGCACCACTCATCGAGCTGATCTCGCTGCTCAAGGAAAACGATACCCCCCATCGGACCATTGAGCTGCTTTTCACCACCTCTGAAGAAGTCGGCCTGCTTGGTGCAAAAGCGCTCGACCACCGCCCCTTGCAAGCCACCTTCGGGTATGCCCTCGATTCAACCGGCATCGACAAAGTTATCGTTGCCGCGCCGGCGGCCAACAAGGTCAGAATTGATGTCCATGGTACCGCCGCGCACGCCGGATTGAATCCGGAGTCCGGCGTCAATGCCCTGCAGATCGCCGCCCAGGCGATTACCAAGGTACGCCTCGGCCGGATTGATGAAGAGTCCACTGCCAATATCGGCGTCATCGAGGGTGGCGTTGCCCGCAATATCATTCCCGACCATGTCTTCATCCAGGGCGAAGTCCGCAGTCACTCACCGGAAAAACTCACCGCACTGACTGAAGAAATGAAACAACACTTTGTCGAAACTGCCGAATCCTGGCCGGTTTCGACACGTACCGGAAGCAAGCAGCCATCCATTGAGTTCGTAGTCGAATCCGATTATCCGGCGATGCGTTTGTCCGACGACGATGAAGTTCTGGTCACGGTGCGCCGAGCCGCAAAGAAAATCGACCGGCCGCTCTCCTTTATCGTCGGCGGCGGCGGTAGCGACGCAAATATCTTCAATAGTTACGGCCTGTCAACGGCGATCCTTGCCACCGGTATGTGCGAGGTACACACCACCGGCGAACGGCTCGATCTCAATGACATGGTCCGGCTCACCGAACTGATCCATGCCATTGCCACCGAATAACCGGTACCGGCCTGTTCAACCTGCTGCTTTGCTGTTGAACTTCCGAAGCAGGTGCTTTAAACAGAAGCGATCAAGACTGCACTCGTATCATCACCACGCTGCTGAATTGCCATCGCTGGAATAGAACAGGCGGCCGCCGCCTGCAATTACTGAACCTTCCACCAATCACCCATGACTTCATCAAACCTGCAAAAGCCCTTGTCTGAGTCCGTTTCATTTCGTCCCCGCCATGAATGCGGCGTATGCGGTATCTATGGCCACGAGGATGCTGCAAAATTTGCGTACTTCGGCCTCTACGCCTTACAGCACCGCGGTCAGGAGAGTGCCGGTATCGTCACGTCTAACGGTAAACAGGTGGTCATTCACAAAAACATGGGGCTGGTTCCGGAGGTCTTTTCCGAAAAAATTCTCGACACCATGGCCGGGTCTCTGGCCATCGGACACGTCCGTTATTCAACCACCGGCGCTTCAAACATCATCAATACCCAGCCACTGCTGATTACCCACAAGGGCAACTCGCTGGCCGTCGCCCATAACGGCAATCTGGTCAATTCCATCGAACTGCGGAAAAACCTCGAGATGCGCGGCTCGATCTTTCAAACCACCATGGATAGTGAGGTCGTATTGCACCTGATGGCCCATGCCTCGGAGCAGTCATTCGAGGAGGCCCTGCGGGAAACGCTGGTGGCGCTGAAAGGCGCTTTTTCCATGGTGATGATGACCAATGACGCGCTGATCGCCGTGCGTGACCCGAATGGTTTCCGGCCGCTGTGTCTCGGCAAGTTGCCCAACGGCGGTTATATCGTCGCCTCGGAAACCTGCGCCCTTGACCTCGTCGAAGCGGAATATCTGCGCGACATCGCCCCCGGAGAGGTACTTATCTGTCAGGACAAGGCGCTGCGCTCGATCTTCCCATGGCCTTCTCGACGCAGCAGCTTCTGCATCTTCGAAACCGTTTACTTTGCCCGCCCCGATTCCGATATCTTCGGCGTCAATGTTTACGAGACGAGAAAGCGAATGGGTATGATCCTTGCTCGTGAACGACACATCGACGCTGATTTTGTTATGCCGTTTCCCGACTCCGGGAACTATGCAGCTATCGGCTACTCGCAGGAATCGGGAATCCCGTTTGAATTCGGTGTCATCAGAAACCATTATGTCGGCCGTACCTTCATTCAGCCGACCCAGTCCATGCGCGATTTCAGCGTCCGCGTCAAACTCAATCCGGTGCGTTCGTTTTTACAGGGAAAACGAGTTATCATCATCGAGGATTCGATTATCAGGGGCACCACCGGCAAGAGCCGGGTCCGGTCATTGCGCAATGCCGGCGCCAAGGAAGTTCACATGTTGGTCAGCTGCCCGCCGACACGCCATCCCTGCTTCTACGGCATCGATTTTCCTTCAAGCAAGGAACTGATAGCCGCCAACAACGACATCAACGCCATTGCCGATTATCTCGGCCTCGATTCGCTCTATTATCTCAGCCTGGAAGGGATGGTCGAAGCAACCGGGATGACCAGCGACGATTTCTGCCTGGCCTGCTTCAACGCCGACTATCCGGTGCCGCCGGACCGCGCGTTCCACAAGGATATACTCAGTGGCTGCGGTTGCTGAACCGATCGATCCCGCCGAGATGGAAACGATTTGATCTCAAATGCGGCAGACAACGCAATTCTTCCCCGAATGTTTGGCGTCGTACATGGCCTGATCGGCCCGTTTCTGCATCGCAGTTATATCTTCGAGCAGATGAACCGAACTATTCCGGACGCAGGAAACAATGCCGATAGACAAGGTCGTGCCGTCGAAATTACTTTCGACGAACTTGAGCAGGATCCGCTGCACGATTTCCGTCGCCTGCGTGGCATTGGTTTGAGGTAGTAATACGGCAAATTCATCACCGCCGAGCCGGAAACAAAGATCGACACTGTTCCGGGTGCAGATTTTCATAATATCGGCCAACGAAATGAGCACCTTATCGCCCGCGTCATGCCCGTGGGAATCGTTGTATTCCTTGAAATTATCAATGTCGATGTTGGCCAGAAACAACGAGTAGCCCTGACGAAACCCCCGCTCGACTTCACGCGGAAAACGAAGATCGAACGCCCGCCGATTGAGCAATGAGGTCAACCCGTCACACATGGACAGCGCTTCGAGTTTGCGGATCATGTGCCGTTCTCGCAAGGCTCGGGCCAGTTTTGCTTCGAGTTCGGCCTGGTCGATCGGCTTTTTGATGAAATCAATCGCCCCGGCTTTAATCACATCGGCATAGCTGGTCTGCTCACTATACCCGGTGGCGATGATCACATCGGTATCTGAGTGGTGCCTGATGATATGTTTCAACAGTTCAATACCGTCCATATTCGGCATCATCAGGTCGGAAAGGACTATATCACATTTCTTTTTTTTCAATATTTCAACAGCTTCCAGACCATCGGCGGCACACAGGCAACGATATCCAAGAGACGAGACCAGTACGTTGAGCGTCTTGAGCACCAAATCGTCATCATCCACCGCCAGGATAACAGCCGTATCGCCGTTTTGCCAATCCATGCAATTACCTACAGAAACCAAAGAGTTATTCTGCAATCCCTAGCAGGTATTGTAGCTATCTTTGCCGATAATGTCCAACTACATTTTGGTAATTATTTGCATCTGCCCATGCGCAACAGCACAAGAACTGCTTGTCTTTTCAGAAACGATGAGTATAAAGACGCTCTTAGGCACGCCAACGGTTGCTGCAACGGTGCCGTTTATCTATAATGGAATGAGAGGCGCAAACGGCAGCCCGACCCGACATGATTGCACCGTCGATTGCCGCACGGAACAGATTGACTAGCAATGAAACTTTCTGGACAAAACAAGACGTTTCGCCTGCACCGCATTTTTGAAAGCGGGGCGACACCGGAACCGATCGATGAGATTCTCGCGCTGGTCGCGTTGATCAACCCGGAGGTGGACCAGCATCTGGTTGAGACGTTTCACCGGGATATCCAGGATATCTTTTCCGGCTACTACCCAGGGTTTCGAGAAAACGGCAACAAATACCATAATCTTCGCCATACCTACGGAGTTGTCCTGGCAACGGCCCGCCTGTTCCATGGTCTCACGCTGGAAGGGCATCGATTTTCTGCAGACATTGTCATAAAAGGGCTGCTCAGTGCCTACTTTCACGATACCGGGCTGCTGTTGCGTTCGTTTGACACAGCCGACACCGGGGCCGAATTCACCCAGTATCACGAGGCACGATCGATCAGTTCCCTCTTTAAGTACCTCGAATCCCATTCCTTTGATGACACGACCCGAATCGATTGTGCGTCGATGATCCGCTGCACCAATCTTTCGCTTGATATCGCTTTTATCGAGTTCAGCAGACCGGAAATCAAATGCGGCGGGCAGATCCTCGGAACCGCCGACATCCTCGCACAAATGGCCGACCGCTACTATCTCGAGCAACTGCCGTTTTTGTTCCAGGAGCATCGGGCGGGCGGTTTGAACCACTATGACAGCGCCTTTGACCTGATGAACGACACCACCCATTTTCATCAGGTCATCAGTGAACGGTTGCGCAAGGAACTTGGCAATGTTGCCCGTGCGATGCGCACTCATTTTAAACAACGCTGGCGGATCGACAAAGATCTCTACGAGGAGAACATAAACAACAATATCAGCTATCTAAGCGCCGTCATCCAGACGTGTAATGACATTGACGGCCTCTCCACCCATCTGAGACGCCGCCCTCCGTTTCGCAGCTGACCCCCAGGCCGCTTTTCTACTTCTCACGCGGATCCCGACCGGTTTCAAACATCTCGAAAAGATCAAAAAACAGCCTGGCCACTGAACCGTAATGGGTTACCGCACCGGAACCGGCATATGCCCGGGTCAATTCCATGGCCTTGGCAAAGCTTTCCTGGCTGTCTGAGCGCTGAGGATCTTTCAGGGCTTTCACCAGTCGCTCCCCAACCGATGTATCACTACGCTCCATCGTCTAAACTCCTGTTTTATCGTAGTTTACAAACCAAATGTTCTTTGGCGCCGACCCTCTTGAGAAGGTTGATGACCAGGCACCTTCAGCCGTCGATAATCACCGACAAAAAAGCCGGCCAGACGTAAAAATGGGTAATTCTACCTATGGAATCTGGAAATCCGATCTGCTATGTTTTCAGGCACCACTTGATATCTTTACCAATCGATTTCCATCGGCACCGGCATGCCATTTCTGAAGTGCAAAGTTTGCAATCATATCGATGTGCCCGCCTGTTTCACCAGTCGGGCCGGCACGAGCGGGCTGCCGCCGCTCTGTCCAATGTGTTTCAACGATCAATGCAACATCGTCGAAATCGGCGACGAGGTCAGTTGCGCCGAATGTATCTATCATGCCGGTGAAGCAGGCTCCTGCACCCATCCGGACAACCAGGCAGGCAATGAGTTCTGGAACCGACCGCAGCTGACCTGCTACACCTCCCGCTGCGCACACCGCTCTGCTGCCCACCGTCGACCGAACCACCGGCATTCGACACCATTGCCATCTTTTGTCGGGGACAGCCGGTTCTCTCCCTGATCCCATTGCCGGCAAGCGGATTCGATACTTTCCTGCATTTTGTCCGAATCTCACATCATTTCCAACCGGCTGCAGCGATAATCGGCTTTTTCGAGGGGATGATAAAATTTCACATAGAGAAACAAGACCTCATCATGCCAGTCATGCCGGCCCGCTCCGGCAACGACACCAAAACAGGTGCGATGAGCGCCGTCGGGCAACTCGATATCTGATGAGACTTGTCTCCCGAGAGCCGCATGAGCGTTATCTTCATGGAGATGCGGAAGAGAAAAGCAGTAGCCGCCGCGGGCAATATAATAGAGCCTCCCGGTCAAAGAATCAGTCATCGGCTCACCAGTATCATCAAGGAGCATCGATGCCGAATCGACTGTTATCTCCGTTCCGATCGACTCCTGATCAGGGGTGTCGCTGATATTGATCAGATATGGGATAACGTCGTAATGATTGCAATAGTAGCGCAGCTTTTCTTCCAGATGCGGGTGTTTTTGCGTCAGCTCTGCAAACGCGCTCCGCTCCAATACCCGAACCAGTAATTCGGTCTGGGCAAGCAGTGATACCGACCAGCTGAGCTCACGGATAAAACCTTCCGCGCCGATCAGGTCACCGGTCTGTAAACTGGTCAGCAATACCTCGCTGTGCTCATCGAAATGGGTGATGCCGGCAAAACCACTATCGATCAGGAACAGGTCGGTCACCGTATCACCCTGATGAACGATTTCATCACCGGTTTGGTACACCATCGGCTTCAGTAGCGCGAATAAGTCATTGACCTCATCGGTTTGCATGTGCTCGTAGAGCTTGCTCCACACAAGCAGATGATGGTCCTGACTGGCATAAAAGGGCATCTCCTGGCCGGACCCTGGTGTTGACACCTCACTTTTCGTCTCGCTTTTTGCAACGATCTCGTTGCCTGCTGCCAGATGTTTGATTTCGCTGTCCGAAAAGAGTACATCCATATCGTCATCCGGCGTTGCTTGTTCCGGGTGACCAACGCCACCCGCCGTTGCCTTGGTTGCCACAGCTTCATCAAGATCCGGCAATGAAGGCAGGTCAGCGCCGTCGGCGCGCTCCCGCATCTTGATCTCGATGGCCTGCAAGGACATCGCTGCGGCTCGGACGATTTTGTCCGCCTCGCCGAAACTACTCCGCCGCTCAGCAATCAGTTCACGCAAACAATCTACGGCCCGTTTGGATGGATAAAATTTCAGTTTGACACAAACTTTCAACAGCAGATCATGGCGAACATGGCTGGCGATCTCATCTCTTTGTTCAAGCAGGTCGAGAAAGGCGTTACCGATGTCCCGCCCCTCAAACTGCCCGAGATGGACGATCAGCTGCCCCTTTAACTCATCATTTATGCTCATCAAAGCCTGGATCAGCCGCTTGCGCATCATTTTTCCGCCAAGCGATTCGATACAGTTGATGGCCTGTTGCTGCACCCTGATATCATTATGGGTCAGGTACGGCTCGACCATGGAAAACAGGCCGGGATCACCAAGCCGGGATACGATGAGAATGATATTGCGGATCACAAACCAGGGCGGCTCCTCGTTCAGGCAATGGTTGAGAACGGGAATACTGACTTCGCCGACCTTGGGGATCAGATCAATGAGCGAGAACCGATCCTCTTTGTTGTTACTGTAGATCAGCTTCTGGACCAGAAAGCTGGCGGCCAGCCGACCGAGATGAACCAGGAGGCTCTCGACCACCGGCCGGCGGTCGTCATGTTCGTCGAGGTAGACGTTGACCAGTTTGTCAAGCAGATCCGGCTCGGCAAGGTTTTCATGGACCTTTGCAGTCATACCGCGAATAAGGTTATTCTTGGCGATGACCCCGGTGCTGATCTGGTAGAGTACGATGATCAGATTTTCCAGCTCGTGCCACTGCCCGGCATACAGCATGCGAAGCACGATCTTCTGCAACTGCAGGCAGACGATTTCAAAGCCGGCGATATACTCGGTCTCGTACTTCAGCCAATCAACGAGAATTCGTGCGACGGACTCTCGAAATTCAGCGAAATCCTCTTCGAGTATGATTTCGGTACAGACCGAAATAACCATCAGTGACCGCTCGCGAATCGCCACGTCATCCCAGCACAGGCTTTTCCCGAGTTTGTGCAGAATCCTGATCGCCTCATCCTGCTGATCGGTAATGAACTTGTTCAGGATATAGGAGGCGAGGTTTTCGACCAGTTCATCATTGTGGAGAATCTCGAATTTGCCCTGCAGGAAAATCGCCACGCCCTTTTCCACCCGGGCGGCTTCCCGCTTTCTCTCGGCATCGGCAATGATCTCCTTGGCCTTGGCCAGCGCCTGCGCTTGACGCTCTCTATCAATTTCCATATTCCCCCCTGCTCCACCTGACCATCAAAGTCCGCTTCTCGGCGCCATCATCTGCCCGAGAATTACCATGGAACGGCGCAGGTGATAACCTTTTTCTGCGCCGTTTTTTCAGCAGTTGATCACCACTCTTTCTTTCAATATTTCAAAATAATAGTTATTCTTACAAAGAACCAGCACTTTCCCGGTTGATCCGGGCGGTGCACCAATCTCTTCTCTGCTGAAGATGCCCGGCTCAAGAGGCTGATGACCAAACAGAAGAACAGCGGTATCGCCGTCGACCCGACAACGATTAACGAATTCATGAATTCGTTGCAGCGGCTCTTTAAAATCGGCATCTACTATCCGAGTGGCCATGCGACACTGGACAAAGCCACCGATCGGTTCCTGAGGCTGTTAAGAGCGCTGGCCGGTGATCAGCCGGAGGTAACGATCACGCTGCAGGGAGATCAACTGGCGGTCTCGGAACTGCCGCTGGACAGCGATCTGTCATTTGTCAGAGAGTTCGCCTCCATCCTGACAAACCTTGGTATCATCGCTATCAGTTTCAGCCGCGAAATTTCTCGCGAGGAATTGCATACCTTCATCAGAAAGATGCTTGCCTTTCGCTCCCAAGTCCAGAAAACCCGGTCGTTCACGCAGATTGAAATAGCCGAATTCCCATTATCCGTTACCGTTCGTCTCAAGGAATTTCTCGCCCGCAAGGACGCTTCAATTTCCGACGATCACTCAGGTGAAGCGGCTGAAAATCTTGAACAATTTATCGAGTCACTCGTTTCCTACGGCTTGTCGACAAGTGAAATCGAACAATGTAAAACACTGCTCGATTCCCTGCCCGAGCGCCTCAGCAAGAGTCAGATGCCGCTGACGGATCTTCCGTTTGCTTCGTGGGATGATGTCGCCCGACTGCTGGCCCGAGCCATTCGCGCCGGACAGTCTCCTCCTGAAGAACTAAAAAAACATGAATCGATCCATACGAACATCAACGCACTCGCGGCTATTTTAAAAAAACTGGAGCGAGAAACCACCGATGCCACATCACGGGAGACCATCAACCTGCTGATCTCGATCATCAGAAAGCCGCTCACCACCGAAGCCTCCACATCCGAAACTGATTCCGCTCAGGTCCATCGGGTATTCCCGGATACCCCCCATTTTTCGGTCGAGCAGATTCAGGAGTACACGACGAAGAACCGGCTGCATCCGCGCATCTTGAAAAATATTCCGGAAGCCTCGCCAGCCCACGAGACCCTGTCAATCGTCCTGCAATTAGCCCGTCATGAACAGTCGCTGGCCAACCAGGCGCGGATGCAACAGATGATCCGAGAGCTTATTTCCGGTCCGTTTCAGGAGAAAACCTGGGCCATTCTATGCGGCGGTCTGCAAACCTGCATTGCCGATGGCAAGCAACCACGGATTGCCGCCATGATGCGCATGATCGCCGATCCCTTGCGTCGTTCTCCCCATGCCAACACGCTGTACCTGCTGCTCCTGACCACCCGTCTCTGCGACAAACAACAGGCGAAACGACTCTGGCCATATGCAGTGAATGAATTGCTTGCCTGCGGCAGCAGCGCAGACGAGCAAGCATTTGTCGCCCTGTGCCGATTCGCCGCCCGCTTCCCGCCGACAGAGATGGCTGCCGGTCTTGAAGAGCTCAGAAACCTGGATGCTTTTCAGAATAACACGATAGCCCCCGATATCTTTCCCGGCCTGCCCTCCGACTGTTATCCGCTTTTTGCCTTCCTGATGAAAACCGAGATCGAGTCCTTCGTCGGCGAGCGCATTCTCGGCGGGCTGCGCCGACGACCGCCTGAATGGCTGATGAAGGCAACCTGCCGTTTTCTCGATTTAAGTAAACAGGAACATTCGCTGTTCCTCTATTCATACCTGCGGCAGGCCTCGGAAAAAGTCATTCCGGCCGTTCTGAAAACGACGGCGGCCCGCATTGTTACCGAAGGCCTGGGCACCTTGTCGCAGGACAAACGAGATGAAACCTGGGTCCCGGAAGTCATCGCGGCGTTGCCCGGATTCCCGGCAGAGCAGATCCGACCGGTCCTGGAACAGATCGCCAGTGACAAGAAATTGCTCTTTATTCATGAATGGCCGACCGAATGTCGCAAGGCTGCGGAACAAGCCCTCATCGACAGTCGGCGGCGACGCTGAGGCATAATCGACAATGTACGACAAACTCAACAGCCTGTTGATTCTGCTTTGTCGGGCGATCTCCACGAGACGGC
>CAZSOA010000111.1:0-11559 GCA_964608305.1 uncultured Desulfofustis sp.
GAACATCCGGGTGATATTGACCGCCGTCGTGTGTACCATCGACCGCAGATAATCGACGGCACCGATGGAGGAGAATTCTTTTTCCAGGTTTTGGAAAAAGGTTTTGTAGATTTCCCGCTGAATGGTCGGGCTGCCATGCGTCGAGCCGAAGGCGACGCCGAGTCGTCCGGAGGTGATGAAGCTCTCGTCGAGCCCCGACTGCGCCAGCACATCTTTTGCGACCTGGCAGGCATAGTAGGCCACCGGCCCCATGGTCTTGCGAAAGGAGCGCTTGAAATCGTAATCGATTGCGTAATCGACGGTACCGAATACCCGGGAGTGGATATGATTGGTCAACAGCCCGTCGTCGCGGAGCGGTTTGACGCCGGAGCGACCGTGTTGCAGATTATCGACGATGGCTTGTTTGCCGTAGCCGATCGGAGTGATGGCCGAGCAGGCGGTGATGACGACGCGACGACTCATGATAACCGGGCCATTTCGCTAGGACTGCCGCCCGGAGCGGATCTGCTCGATATAATCGAGGATATCGTTGATCGTACGGATGCTCATGGCCTTTTCCTTTTCCTCCCGGGTCAGTGAAAAACCGAGCAGCGTCTCGATCTTGCCGAGCAGTTCGATGGCGTCGATACTGTCGAAGCCGTGATCATCGCGCAGATTGTCATCAAGTCCCGGAGCTTCGAATTCAAAATCGTTTTCCAGAATCGACAGGATGTGTACGTGCAATTCGTCTCTGGTCATTATCACTCATTGCCCTGCAAAAATAGGGGAATCAAAACAGTTAATCCTGGACAATACACCGATTCAACGGATGATCACAACAACTTTAGCCCCCCTCTCCAATGACCGGCTCATGGATGAAGCGGTCAAAATGGTACCACTCTAGTGGGTGCTCACGCAGTGCCGCGGCCAGCAGATCGGCATAGCACTGAGCGGCCTCGGCGATGGCTCGGTCTCGGTCCTGCCGATCCGCCGGGGAAACGCTGATCGGTTCAGACAGCGAGAAACGATACCTGTTTGGACCGGTACGAAACGAGAAAAAGGCAAACAGCGGGGCCCCGGAAACGAGGCCGAAGATATAGGGTGCGGCCGGCAGCCAGGCCCGGTGACCGAGAAACGTCACCGGCACCCGCCGTTGCTCGTCATTCCAGACAACATCGCCGGCCAGCGAAACGAGCCCGCCGTCGCGCAGGCAGCGCACACCGTCGACGGCGCTGAACGGCGCGGTCCGCCCCTGATCGACGCCGATTATCCGGATCCCGGCCGCACGCAGCATCTCTTTCTGGGTCCGTTCGATCCCCTCCTGCTCTTTGACCCCCATATACAGCAGGATATCCGCGTCATGCCGTCGTCCTTTGAGCAGGGCGGCAGCCACCTCCCAGTTTCCGAGATGCGACATCAGCAGAATACCGCCCTGACGACCAAGCACCGCATCGAGTCGGTGCCAGCCCGACGAGGCGAACGATGCCTGGCGGCCGAGCACGTCCCGGCTGAACCGGTCGACATGAATCGTCGTGAAATTCTGGTACTGGCGAAAGCTGCACCAGCGGTGATACCAGCGGCTGCGCTCAGGGAAAAGAATCGCATAAAACCGACGGCTTTCGCCCACCTGCGGAGAAAAAAGAAAATAACCAAGCGCCACGATCCGGGCCACGAACGCCACGAACCAGGCGCCAAAAAAGCGGCCCCACCACAAGAGCAGTCGATAAAACAGCAACCTCATAAACGGAATACCATCCTGATCAGACGCAGCCACAGGAGCCGGGAGAAGGTCTCAGAATTGCGCAGAAAATCGAGCCATGGGCGAAAGTGACTGACCCGCTCTCCTTTTTCGGGATAGATAACCTGGACCGGTGTTTCTCGTACGGCAATTCCGGCCAGCCGTGCCCGCACCAGCACCTCCACCTCGAATTGATAGCGTTGCGCGCGGACGCCGAGTTGCTGTGTCTCCGGGAGCGGGTAGAGGCGAAAACCGGACTGTGAATCGGCCAGGCGCGGCCCGCCGCAGACGGCCACCCAGAAATTGGAGAACCCACGGCCAAACCGGCTCGTCCACGGCACATTGGTGCCTCGATCCATCCCCTGCCGGACGCCGACCACCAGGCAACGCCTGCCGTCGGCGACGGCCGCCAGCAATGTGTTGCCATCCTCGACCAGCTTTTGTCCGTCACCGTCCATCGAGATCGCCAGATCGCACCCCCGCTCAGCGGCAGCGGCAAACCCGGTGAGCAGGGCCGCCCCCTTGCCGCGGTTGTGCGGGTGGCGCAACACGACCACGCCGTCAACAGCGGCGATCTCTGCAGCAGTCTCATCGGTCGAGCCGTCATCGACGACAAACACCGGAAACCCGAGCGACAGGGCACGCTGCACCACCGCACCAATCTGCCGGCCATGGTTGTAGACCGGAATGACGATGGCCGGGTTCATCCGCTCACTCCTGCGGAGCGACAGCCATCGCCCACGTGCCCGGCCCCATGTGCACGCCGGAAGTGAGCGACAGCGGCACCACGAGAAATTCCGCCTCCGCCACCACCTGTCGCAGCGCCGGCAACACCGTATCCGTTACCCACGCCTCATTATCGGAGAACTGCAGCAACACCGCCGGCCGGTCCTGCTCGCCAAACAATGCTTTGAGCCGTCGCCTTGCAAATGCAAGCTGGGCCGCGCTGCTGCGAACCACGCCTTGTTTGCGAACCCCGGCGGCGGTCGGGCTGATCACCGGTTTCAGATGGAGCAGATCGCCAAAAAATCCGCCGGCCTTCGACACCCTGCCGCCGGCCACCAGGTATTTCAACTCGTCGATAAACACATATTCCCGGCACGTCTCGCAGAGCCTTCGAGCATACGCGAGCACCTGCTCCGGGCTGCTTGTCTGCCGGGCATAGCGGGCGGTCAGCAGGGCAAGCAGGCCGAGCCGCCCGGAAGCCGCCCCGGTGTCGAGCACCTCGAGGAGCTGATCGGGGTCATGTTCCCGTTGCCACGTCGTTGCGACAGCAACGTTGCCGGTAAAGGCCGAACCGACACAGAGATAGAGCGTTTTGCCCATCTCCCGGCAGGCCCGGCGGTAATGCTGGTGCCGCTCCGCGGTGGAGGCCTGGGCCGTGGTCACCTTTTGGCCGGCCCGTAATAACGCGTAGATCCATTGCGGCTCACAGAGGCTTTCCGGCCGGGACGCGCCGTCGACGACCACATAGCTGTCAAGCAGCGTGATTCCGTAACGGTCGGCCATCGCTCTGGGCAACGAGCCGGCGGCATCGCTCATGATATGGATCGCGGCGGCTGGGCGATCAGCAGCAAACGCCGGTGCAGGCGTGCCCCCGATCGGTTCGTCCCGCCAATCGAGCAGTTCGCCGAATTCGGCAAGGTGCCGCCGCAGTCGCTCCGGCTCTTCAGTATGCAGATGGAGTTTAAGACGGTCGTTATCGGTGCGCAGCACCACGCTGTCACCCAGCGCTGTCAGGGCCTCCCGGCGCGACGGCGAGATCTCGCGAACGGCCAGCAACGCATCGACACAGAACTGGCCGACAACCTCGTGTTGAAATCCGTCGGCGATAACCAGCCGATCGGGGAAATAGAGCGGCAGATCGACAAAGACCGGCTCCCGGCCGACAAGGTGCTGACAGAATCCATCAAAGAAGACGAACATCGCCAGCGCCCCGGCATCGACGACCCCGGCCTGTTCCAACTCGGCGATCAACGGCACGCCTGCCGTCACGACATCCTGCAAGGCGACCACCAGCCGTTGATGAAAATCCGGCCGGTCATGACCGGCAAGCAACGGCGGCAAGGCGTCGAAGACCGACAGCATGGTGCCCTGGCGCGGCAGAGCGACCGCCTGCCAGGCCCGATCCCGGCCGGCAGCGGCCTGTTCCGATAGTGTCGCCGCCCCGGCGGCACCGACCATCTCGCAAAAAAATGCGGCGGCGATATTTCCCGAATTGCCGGTAGCGCTGCGGCCGAGCGCTTCAGCGACCCGGACCGGGTCTCCGCCCACGTCGCGCAACGGCGCCAGGCTGATCCGCAGATTGGTGCCGGTGTCACCGTCGGCCACCGGAAAGACATTGATCCGGTCAAGCAAATCGGCCCACGCGGCAAGACACTCATAGCCGGTGGCAAACGCCAAACGAAGATCAGTCATGGCTCAACAGTGCACCAATGGCTTCCCGGTCAACTTTTCCGGTTGCCGTCAACGGGATAGCGGCGACCACCTTGATCGTCCGCGGCAAGGCGTACGGTTCGGCCTCCTGCGCCACGGCGGCACGTAACTGTTCCGCCCCGCAGGTGCCCTGAACAAGAGCCACAATTCTATTCTCCCGACCGCCGGCCGCCGGTACGGCGAGCACCACGGCGTCAACCACGCCGGGCTGGCGTTTGAGAATCATCCGTACTGCCTCGAGATCAACCCGCTTGCCGCCCACCTTGGCGATGTGATCGATACGCCCCTGCAACAAAAACATGTCCTCGCCACTGAATTGAACGGCATCGCCGGTTGCAAAAAAACCTTCCGCATCGGCCGGCAGATCCGGTGAAAGAAAGGGCGAGCGGACGGCGAGTCGGTTCTGGCTGCACCGGCGCTCGATCATCGGAAAGAAGGTGAACATCGTCTCGCCGCGAAACCGGTTGCGCCGGGCGATACCACCGGTCTCGGTGGAACCGTAGATCTCGAACAGATCAACCTGGTTGCGTTCGGTAAAATCATGATTGCTCGGCTCGGCCAACATGCCCGCAGAAGAGATGGCCAGCCGCAGACTGCCTGCGTTGACCGGCTTGCCCTGCAGCGCCGCATAGTGCGCCGGCACGCTGACCAGAATCGTTGCCCGGTGGCGTTGGATCGCCTCGACGATATCCCCCGGATAAGACGGTGTCTCCGGTGCCACGGCGGCAGGCGACACGAGCGGCAGCAGCACCGTATAAAGCAGGCCGTAGATATGGTACGGCGAGACAGTGGCGACAATGCAGTCACCTTCGGTAACCCGGAAAAAATCGGCCAGCCACCATGACTCGAGCAGCACATTGGCGGCGGTCTTCTTCCATATCCGTGGGGCGCCGGTGGTGCCGCCGGTTGAGAGGTGCAGTATGACCCGATCCGGTGACACCGGTACCATCGGCACCACGACCGCACCATCGGGCTCCGGTCGGACGACCTGAACACCGCGGGGAAGCGCATCGATACCATCACCGATCACGGAAACAAACCCGGTGCGCCGACGAATTGCCTCCAGGCTCGCCGCTGACCGGCTGAACGGCAGCAGCAGGGTCGGTCCACCGGCCAACGCGGCAAGTATCGCAGCGGCGATAACCGCCCGATCCTCGGCCACCAGACAAACGGCTGCCTCCCCCGCCCCGGGACCTCGGTAATACGCACGCAACCAGGCGGCCATCGCATAGACCTCGGCTAGGCTGGCCCCGCCCCGAACGAAGCTCCGCCGCGGTTCCGGCGGCCCGGCGATCATTGCCGCCAACCGCTCGGTAGCCATGGCGTGCCAGGACGGATTATCGTTCATGGCCGAGCGACCTTGCCAAACGCCTGTCCGGCCAGAGTGCGGTCACGCGGGGTATAGGTCCCGGCGGCCATTTCCTTGACCACAGCCCGCTGGAAGAGCTTTACCATCATGCTGCGCTGCGGCTCGTCCTGATAAAAGGTGTTCCAGGCCTCGTCGAGTAACTCCTGCAACCGCTCCGGGCGCATCTGTTTCGGCTGGTAGACGACCTTGTCGGCGGTGTAGTCGTTCCAGTCGTAGGAGAGGATGCGCCCTTCCCGGTGCAGCTCGGCATAGGCCTGGGTGTGTGGAAACGGTGTCAGGACCGTGAACTCGGCCAGATCGAGCTCGATATCGAGCAGGAAATCGATAAGCCGGCGGATCGAATCCTCGCTGTGGCTGTCCAGCCCGAGCAGGATCGTGCCTTCGACGCCGATGCCGTGGTCATGATACCGTTTGATCCGCTCCCGGATATAGTCGGACGTATCGAACACCGCCTGATACACGTACCAGGCGCCGGCCTGCGCCGCCAGGTCGAGGATCTCCGGCTTGTCCTCGATCGGATGGGAGCACCATTTCTTCTTCAGCGGGATCATCTCTTTGAATAACTCCTTCTCCCAGGCTGCGTCCTGGGCCAACGAGTTATCGACGATAAACAGCCGGTTGTTGTCGATCCCGGCCATCTCGGCCACCGTCTGCGCCACCGGCCGCGGCCGGAAGACCCGGCCGCCGAGATAGGAGACGGCGCACGGATAGCAGTTAAAGCGACAGCCGCGGGAGGCGTGCACCAGATCGACCATCTGGACGCCCTTGTAGTTATAGAGTTCGCGGCGCAGGATATCGCGCCGGGCCGGACCGACCAGACCGATGTCGGGGCGATCGCGAAGAAAATCGTAGCATTTTCGCAACCGATTGTGACGAAAATCGGCAAAGACCTGCTCCATGCGCCCTTCCGCTTCACCAAGAAAGACCGCGTCGGCATGGGCCATCGTCTCTTCGGCGTGGAGCATGGTGGCGATACCGCCGAACATCACTTTAACACCCCGCCGCCGGTACCGGTCGGCGATCTCCCAACCGCGCTTGACCTGGATGGTCAGCATCATCGAGATACCGACAAAGTCAACCGCATCGTCGAAGTCGATATCCTGAAGATTTTCATCGATGAAATCGACCTCGACATAATCCGGGACCGTTGCGGCAAACACCACCGGGCCGTGGGGAGGTAAGTGGAATTCGGTCTGCCGGGACAGTTTTGCCCAGCGGGGATAAATCAGCTTGAATTTCATAGCGATCGTGTGGAGCCTGTTTCGGCCCTTGTCTAACAGGTCGTGGCCTGGGTCATGTTTCTGGCTATTGGAGCGGAGTTGCCTCCAGAAGGGTAAGCTTCAGCCGGTAACCACCCTGCCGATATGAGTTGAGTTCAATCGTCTCGCTGCCGGCGATGCCGCCACCCGGCACGGCACGGCCGGTTACATCGGCCCGAATCGTGCCGTCATGATCGGCGGCACGTACCCGCCACCACCCGTCTGCAGCCGGCAGGACAGAAACTATCCGGCCGTCTGCAGCGACGAACCGGCACACCGGTGAACCGTCGGCCAGCCGGCCCGCCTCTGCCGTGCCGTCCGGCGCGACAAAGATGGTCTGCACATCGGCAAGCAACCCGGCGGCAAAACCGTCGCCGGTAAACGGCGGCACCGACCGAATAATCTGCATCTTGCCGGCACCATCAAGCACCCCTTCAAACAGGGTGACGCCTTCCACCGTCAGCAGGGCGCAGCGAAGCGATCCCGCATCGACAACGGTGACGCCGAGTAGCGCCCCGGAATATCCTCCGGCCGCGGTAAAATCGATACTATGCGCGAACTGCCAGGGACCGGATGGAAACAACTCGGCACACTGCTGCCCGGTGCCGGCGTCACCGTCAGCGATCATCGGCGGTAGTTGCGCCACCGGACGAGGCGAACAAGCGGTAGCAAGCAAGAGCGCAGACAACAGGAGAAACAGCCGGATCATGGTTCCGTGAATAAACGGGCCGGTAGATCCGGGTTCAGGGCACGATCGGAGAACGTCATCCGGGTGAAGGAATCCGGCCCCTCGGTAATCAGGACGCTGTTCAGCAGCCCGCTGTCATCGGCACGTTCGATAATAATCGAGGTAATGATCGCGGTCAGCGACTCGTCTCGCGGCAGGAAGCGAATGGTCCGTTCATCGACCAGTTCGACGGTGAACAGCTCATTGTCGGTGAAACGACCGCCGAACCAATTGGTGATTTCCGCGAGCACTACATGCAGCGCCCCGACCTGCGGGCTGCGATCCTCGACGAGGTGCCCGTCGCGCTCGAGGAATTTGCGAACCCGACCGTTGTGCATGAGCAGCACGGAGCGCACCGGCTCGAGATATTCCCAACGCAGCGACTGCGGAGCCTGGAAGGCAAAAGTACCGTGCGAGACCAGCGGCCGGGCAAGGATCTGCAGATGTTTCTCCTGGACAAATGTCGCCCGGACCGCCTGCAGGAGCGGCGCAGCTTCGCTATCGCCGGCTGACGCATCAGCCGACAACGACCCCCATGCCAGAACGAGCAGAATCACCGCCGCTATCTGGGTCAGGGGCATCAAAACATCCCCCCGTTCACCGAAATGACCTGGCCGGTAATGTATGAGGCATCGTCCGAACAGAGAAAACGGACCACCCGGGCCACTTCCTCCGGCTTGCCGATCCGGGCCATCGGGATCAGCGACTTGATCTGCTCTTTCGGTGCGGCACTGATCATGTCGGTCTCAATAAGGCCGGGCGCCACCACATTGACCCGGATACCGAGCCGAGCCACCTCCGCGGCAATCGAGCGGCTGGCGGCGTTCATGCCGGCCTTGGCCGCCGCATAGTTGGCCTGCCCACGGTTGGGCAGCAGCGATGCGGCGGATGACAGCGAGACGATGGCGCCGGAGCGCTGCTTCACCATTTGTTCGAGTACCGGCCGGGTCACATGGTAAAAACCGTTCAGGCTGGTGTCGAGCACCGACTGCCACTTATCCGGCCCCATCATCACAAACAGACCGTCAGCGACGATCCCGGCGTTGTTGACGAGCACGTCGATGCCGCCATGAGCCGCGACGATCTCTGCCACCGCCTGTTCTGTCGCCCGGGCGTCACGAACGTCGAAGCAACAGATCTCGCCGGTCCCACCCGCCTCGACCACCGCGTGGCGGGTCTGCTCCGCTCCATCCTGGTCGGATCGGTAATTAATGATAAGATCGTATCCGGCCCGCGCCAGTTCGATACAGACCGCGCGACCGATGCCTTTGCTGCCGCCGGTCACCAGAGCACGTTTACGTCGTTGTGTCGTTACCATGTTTCACCTGAAAAAGCTGCAGCGTGATCGTTGCAACCACCGTGTCGCGCCAGGTAATCTGACTGGAGACTTCCCTGAGGTTTTCAAAGTTGTAAGTATTTCTCACCCGAGCGACGATACGCTGACCGACAGGAATGGAGTCGACAAAGAACTCGGCCCGTTTGATGCCGACCAGATAGCCCTTTTTTTCCGAATCGGTCCCCTGGGTCCTGACCCGCTCCCAACCATTACAAACGCCGGCGGCCTGGGCGGCTACTTCAACCAGGATAAGCGAACTGACGCCACGATCGTCAACCAGCGGCCAGTGCCGCTTCACCACCGAAGCGGTCACCGCCGTCTCGCTGTCGACCGCAAGCACCTCATCGATGAGCAGCATATCGCAACGATGGGGCAAGAGGTCTTCGAGGGCAAAAGGGGAATCGTCGCTAGCACTCACAACCGTTCCTGATTTTCAACCACCGGTGCCGGGCACCGTGCTGATCTCAGGGCAGGCCGGCGGGACACCGCAGCAAAAAACGAGTAAAGAAGATGACAAGTCAAACGAGGCATAATATATAACACTGTCTGAAACACAGCACAATGTCATAAAGGCGGCGGTGCAGCGGTGCAATGATTCATCTTTTCCCTCTTGTTTGCCATGGATACACTGATTGAAGAGCTGAAGATCAAGCTCATAGAAATACTCAACCTGACCGACATTACCCCGCAGGACATCAAGGCAGACGAACGGCTCGTCGGCGGCGAGCTGGGCATCGATTCCATCGACGTCTTGGAGATGGTGGTCATGGTTGAGCGCGATTACGGGGTGGTCATCAACAGTCAGGAGATCGGCGAGAAGGTCTTTGCCACCTTGACATCGCTGGCTGAACATATCCGGGCACATCGCCCGACCCCGTCGTCTTGAGTTCGTTTCCGGTCCATATCGCCGGCATCGGCGTTATCAGCGCGCTCGGCGCAGGACTGCAGGACACGGCTGAAGCGCTGGCGGCCAATCGGACGGGGATCGTACCGCTCAGCCTGTTTCCACTGCTTCACGCCGACCCGCTGCCGGTCGGTCAGATCACCATTTCCCTGCTCCCGTCCGCTCTGCCGCGCAGCCATCAGCTGGCACTGGCCGCAGCGACCCAGGCGCTGGCGGGAACCGCGGCACCGCCTGACGCCGTCGTCATCGGCACCACCACCGGCGGCATTTTGACAACCGAGACCCTGCTGCGAAACAACGAGACCGATCCCGAGCGCTATCGCTACCACGGACTGACCACGATCGCCGAAGCGGTGGCCCGCGCCTGCAACTGTAACGGACCGGCCTTGACCGTCTCCACCGCCTGCTCGTCCGGGGCGGTCGCCATCACGATTGCCAGGCAGCTGCTGCAATCCGGTGCAGCGACGGCGGTACTGGCCGGGGGAGTCGATTCGTTGTGCCGCCTTACCTATTTCGGTTTCCATTCACTGCAACTAGTCGATAAAACCGGCTGCAAACCGCTCGACCGCGACCGCCAGGGCATGAGCGTTGCCGAAGGGGCGGCCCTGCTCCTGCTGACGACCAAGCGGCCGAAGCGGTCGATCGCTTCTTTGGCCGGGACCGGACTATCCTGCGATGCCCATCATCCGGCGGCCCCTCATCCCGACGGTGCCGGCGCGCTGGCGGCAATGCGAGCGGCCCTGGCCGACGCCGGGAAACATCCGGAGGAAATCGGTTATCTCAACCTGCACGGTACCGGAACACCGGACAATGATCTGGCCGAGTCGCGCGCCGTACGGACGCTCTTTCACCAGCCGCCACCACTCTCTTCCACGAAGGGCGCCACCGGTCACCCCCTGGCCGCCTCAGGCGCCATCGAGGCCGCCATCGCCGCCATCGCCGTCGGCGACGGTCTGCTGCCCGCCACCGTCGGCTGCCGGCAGGTTGATGAGGCGCTCGGCCTGGACCCGCTCCTCCACCCGCAGCATCAAGCCACCACTGCCGTATTATCGAACTCTTTCGGGTTCGGCGGCAACAACTGCTGCCTGGTGGTCACCGCACCGCACGATACGCAATCACCGACACCCGTGCCGGCTGAAACGCAGCGAACCTGGCTCGGTGTTTCCGGCGACGGCTGCCTCAGTGGCGCCGGCGCAACGCTTGAGAGCTGCAACCAATTCCTGGCTGGGAAGCCGATCGGCGGAATCGTCCCGGATGCTATCATGCAACAGGACCTGCCACCCCGATTGACCCGCCGCCTCAAACGCTTACCCCGCCTTGCGCTGGCGCTGGCCCGCACCGTGACGAACGCGGCAGGTGACGCACCGCCGGGGCAGATTCATCTCGGCACCGGCTGGGGGGCCCTCTCGGAGACCCACGACTTTCTCGAGCGACTCAGCCAATCAAACGAGCAGTTCCCGAGCCCCACCGATTTTGTCGGCTCCGTCCACAACGCCCCGGCCAGCCAGGTGGCTATACTGCTCGGTGCCACCGGCGCCAATATCACCGCAAGTGGCGGCGATTTTTCGTTCGAACAGGCCCTGCTGACCGCGGCCCTGAACTGTTCAGGAAGCGGGCGGCGAGCAATGGTGCTCGGCGCCGACGAGCACCACGAGCATTTGTCGCCGCTTTTTGACCCGTCCAGCAGCGCAGCTGGTCCAGCGGCCGACGGCGGCGGCGCGTTGCTGCTCGACCCCACCGCCACCACCGGCGTGTTCGTTTCCTCGCCGTTTTACCGCAGCGGTAACGACAATGAGAACATCGAAGCCCTG
>CAZSOA010000112.1:0-11467 GCA_964608305.1 uncultured Desulfofustis sp.
CAGGCGCCGCAGCTCGCGTTCATGACGCAAAAACCGCTATCCCGAACGGTTTGCAAAATCCCCTCGGATAACGCCTGGCGATAGACTTCGGTGGTCGCGGGAACGACGATCCCGCGAAGGCTGGCGGCAATTCGCCTGCCCGAAAGGATGCGGGCGGCATCGCGCAGATCCTCAATCCTGCCGTTGGTACAAGATCCGATATAGACCTGGTCGACAACCGTCCCGATGCTTTCGGTAACGTCCTTGACCTGATCAGGTCTGAAGCCGAAGGTGACCTGCGGTTGCAGTGTGCTGACATCGAGCTCGAATGACGCCTCATAGACGGCATCAGCATCGGAATGCCAACGACTGAAATCGGTAACGGCATCCTCAATTGTTCGATAACTGTCCTTGATGAACGGCCATAGGTACTCGGCGGTCGTCCGGTCCGGCAGGCAGACGCCGCAGGTGGCTCCTGCCTCGATGGCCATGTTGCACAGAGTCATGCGGGCGGCCATGGACATGGCTTCAACGACGGGACCGGTGAACTCGATGATACGGTCGGTGGCGCCGTTTACCGTCAGGGTCTTGATAATTGCGAGAATGACATCTTTGGCAACAACGCCGTCGGCAAGGGTCCCGGAAATGGCAATTTTGATTGTTTTTGGTGTTCGAAATGCGCAGACACCTTTGTAGATGCCGACCTCCAGATCAGTGGTGCCGACACCGGCGGCAAATGCGCCGAACGCACCATGAGTACAGGTATGCGAGTCACCCATGATAACGGTGTTGCCCGGCCTGATAAAGCCCTTTTCCGGAAAAATGGCATGGCAGACGCCGTTGGCGCCGATATCATAAAAATCCGTAATGTCGTGACGCCTTGCCCAATCCCGGAGGATTTTTGCCTGAGTGGCCGTTTTACTGTCTTTTGGCGGGGATACATGATCAATAACGGCCTTGATTTTGGTCGGGTCGAAGACCCGGTCCTTGCCTTTTTCGACCAGATCCACAATGGCGATGGGCGTGGTGATTTCGTGGCAGAGGACGACATCGAGATTAAGAACCACCGTATCGGCGGTGATGCGGTCTCGCAGGTGGGCGTCGAAAATCTTTTCGGTGATAGTTTTTCCCATGGGCACTCCGTTGTGACGGCAGGCGCTGGTGTCGCGATACTGCCTGATGCAGTTGTTCCCGCGATCGCATCGAGCGCGGGAAGTCGTGTTCCGTTTCCGGACTGGCTAACATACCTCAATCATGGTATCGTTACCATATTTGATTTTTGTATCCATCAATGTGTTGAAATTAAAAAGTAATATCTGGACCGTTCGGTTATGAAATTCTTGGTGTCCGTCTTCGTGGCCGGTTTTTTGCTATCGGGGGGCGCATCGACTGCTCTGGCTGCGCATGGCCTGAGTATCGATGGCGATCTTAAATACGGACCATCATTTGAGCACTTCGATTATGTGTCTGCCGAGGCGGTGAAGGGCGGTGAGCTGGTACTTTACGGGCTTGGCAGTTTCGATAAGATGAACCCGTTCACCTTGCGGGGCAGTGCCCCGGACTTGTTGGAGTCGCTCGTCTACGAGTCCCTCGGCCAGGCTAGTCTCGACGAGCCGTTCAGTGAATACGGGTTACTCGCTGAGCATATCGAGATTGCCGATGACGGGTTGTCGATGACGGTCACGCTGCATCGCGATGCCCGATTTTCCGATGGCGTGCCGGTGCGGGCAACGGACGTCGCATTTACCGTTGAGATTTTGAAAAGTGATCAGGTTCACCCGTTTTATCCGTATTATTATGCAGATATCGATCGGGCTGAAATAATCAACGAGCGTACCGTCCGGATTGTATTCAAGCAGCAGAATCGGGAACTGCCGCTGATTGCCGGGCAGATGTCGATCTTGCCGCGGCACTTTTACGAAAATCAGGATTTTGCAAGCAGGGAGCTGCGGTCGCCGATCGGCTCCGGCCCGTATCTCGTTGACTCCTTCAGTCAGGGGCGGTCGGTCACCTACCGACGAAATCCCGACTACTGGGCGATGGATCATCCGGTGCGCCGGCACATGTACAACTTCGACAGGATCGTCGTCAAATATTACAAGGACCAGACGGTCGCTCTGGAGGCCTTCAAGGCCGGTGAGTTCGATGTCATGCCGGTCAATATCGCCAAGCACTGGGCGCGGGACTTGAGCGGACCGAAAGTGGTCGACGGCCGGATCGTCAAGGCGACGTTTCCGCACAGCAACAATGCGGGTATGCAGGGTTTTGTCATGAATACCCGGCGTTCACCGTTTCAGGACCCGGCGGTGCGTAAGGCAATGATCCTGGCCTTTGACTTCGAATGGACCAACCGGGCCTTGTTTTATGATCAATACGTGCGCAGCACATCGTATTTTTCCAACTCCTACCTGGCTGCCACCGGCCTGCCGTCAGCTGCGGAACGGCAATTGCTCGAACCGTTTGCTGATCAGGTGCCCCCCGAGGTGTTCACGACTCCGCTCAGTGCCCCGTCCACCGCCGGGCCGGGCGGAATCCGCGAAAATCTTGTCGCCGCCGCAAAACTGCTTGAAGAAAATGGCTGGACCTTGGAAAACGGCGTTTTGCGCAATCGGGAGGGCGTTGCTCTGTCATTTGAGATTATGCTGGTTTCCCAGAGTTTTGAACGGGTCATGGCCGGCTATGTGCAGAACCTCAAACGGATCGGTGTCGATGCCCGCTACCGGACGATCGATCCGGCACTTTATACGGAACGGATCAATAGCTTTGACTTTGATATGTGCGTGTTCGTCTTTGGACAATCGCTTTCTCCGGGTAACGAACAGCGCAATTTCTGGCATTCCGAGGCGGCGGAGCGGCGAGGGTCGCGCAACATCGCCGGAATTCGTGATCCGGTAGTCGACTACCTGGTTGATAGAATCATTTACGCGACTACGCGAGAGGAGTTGACGACGGCCTGTCACGCCCTGGATCGGGTACTCTGGTACGGCCATTACCTGGTGCCGAATTGGTACCTGGACAGCCATCGCATCGCCTATCATGACAAGTTCTCCTATCCATCCAACCTGCCGCTTTACTATGACTATTTCTCCTTTTTGATGACCTGGTGGCGTCGTCAGTGATCGGTTTGGCATGCGAAATGGATAGTCCAAGGCAGGAATTATTATCGTTTCAGGGTCTGTTTATCACCTGTCTTTGTCGCTAACCTATTGTTCTGAGGTTAAATTTTTTTATTTTTTTCCTTGACGCGCCGAAATGCTGCTGCTACAGTGCTTTTGGATGCTCCAGTTTTCTGCGAGTATCTGTAATTTCAAGGGGCTGTGACCCCAAGTTCGACCTGACGAGCGAAAACGCCTCGTCATATCGCCGGGAGGAAATCGTATGTCGGATCGTGTAAAGGGAAAAGTGAAGTGGTTCAATGCGAGCAAGGGATACGGATTTCTGGAAAGGCCTGATGGAGAGGCCGACGTCTTTGTGCATTTCAGTGCCATACAGGGCGATGGATTTCGCACCCTTGAAGAGGGAGAACCGGTGGAATTCTCGGTAGCTCAGACAGACAAAGGTCTTCAGGCGGAAAATGTTGTCAAAGTGAGTTGATACGATCGGCAAGAAAGGTCGAAGGCCCTGGAAGGCAATGCCTTTCAGGGCCTTTTTCTATTCGGCAACCAGGCGGTGCTCAAGAACCGCCTGGTTGCCGTCGGTGGCTCATGTCGATTGTTTCATGATCGACCACCGAATAATTACCGGGTCATCTCTGTCGATCATGCTGCCGTTATCCGGTTTGACATTACAATGATGTCGGATGATGCTACACTTGAGATACGAAAGAAACCCCAGCACCGGCGGTCGCAACGAAGCATGAAATCATGCCGAAGTGAGCCGCTGAGCTCAGCCGATCAGGCCGCAGTGCAGCAGCCTGAGGCAGAAGAGCAATGATGTACGTAATCGAATTGTTATTGATAAATATGATTTTCGTGGAAATGGCCTATAGCCGCCATCCGGCAGACCGCAGGATCGGGATCGAAAAGCAAGACGACACGATAGTAGTCCACGTTGATGGAGAATCCATGAGGTGATGTCGCAAGCATGGTATGTACATGACGTCGAACAGACGCAGCAGCTTGGCCGGCTGATCGGGAAACATTGTGAGCCCGGGGACGTCATTGCGCTAAACGGAGATCTCGGGGCCGGGAAGACTACCCTCGTGCAGGCGATCGCTCAGGGCGCCGGGGTCGATGCCGACGAGTACGTGTGCAGCCCGTCATTTGCGTTGCTGCACGAGTATCACGGGAGGATCCCGCTCTATCATCTTGACTTGTACCGACTTAACTCCGCCGATGAGGTCCGGGCGGCCGGACTTGACGATTATTTCTACCGGTCGGGAGTCGCGCTCGTCGAGTGGCCCGACCGAGCCCCGCTACTGATTCCTGGCGAAAGTCTCGTAATAACGCTCGAGGTACAAGGTGAGACGGATCGTCGGGTGGTGCTCTCGACGCGCGGTAGTTCCTGGCGGCAGCGGCTCGCCTCGGTGATTGCAGCCATGCAGGCGGGACAGCAATTCCGGTAACCGACAGGGCAGGCGATGGATGTGTTCGTAGCAAGACAGCCGATCTTTACAAGAAAGAAAAAACTCTTTGGCTATGAACTGCTGTTTCGGTCGGGGATGAACAATGCCTTTCCCGACCTTGACGGCGATATCGCTACCTCCAACCTGTTATCCTCTTCGTTTTTTTCCGTTGGCATCGACAAGATCGCCGGTGGTCGCAAGTCGTTTGTCAATTTTACCGAACCGCTCTTGCTCAATGGAACTCCTGCCTTGTTTCCGCAGGAAATGATCATGGTCGAACTGCTTGAGTCGATCAGGCCCACTGCCGCATTGCTCGAGGCCTGCCGGTCTCTGAAACATAAAGGGTATACGCTGGCTCTGGATGATTTCGTCAAAGATGACGCCTATGCCGATCTATTGCCGCTGGTTGATGTGGTCAAGGTAGATTTTTTGCAGACGACAGCTGAAGAGATCGCGGAATTGATTGACTGGCTGCGACCGTATCCCTGTCGTCTGCTCGCTGAAAAAATCGAGACCCACGAGCAGTTTCACCAGGCCCTCGATTATGGCTTCTCGTATTTTCAAGGGTATTTCTTTTCCCGCCCGGAGGTCCTGAAGAACAAGGATATTCCGCAGAACAAATTGACCACGTTGCGATTGATCACGGAAGTCAATAGCAGCGAATTCGATGTCGCTGCCCTCGATGCATTGATCAGCAGAGATGTCGCAGTTTCTTATAAACTGCTCAAATATCTGAACTCAGCCTATTTTTCTCGGCTTGCTCCGTTGAAGTCGATCCGCCAGGCGGTGGCTTTTCTCGGCGAGCGGGGCGTCCGGCTTTTCGTTTCGCTGATTGCCACCAGTCAACTCGCAGAAAACAAGCCCGATGAACTGGTACGGATGTCAATCATCAGGGCCCGCTTTCTCGAACAACTCGGGGCGCAGCGCGGGTATGACAGCAGCGCATTGTTCATGCTCGGTCTGTTTTCGCTCATCGATGCGATGCTCGACAATCCGATGGCGGAATTGGTCACCCGCCTGCCCATCAGTCAGGAAATCAGTCAGGCGCTGGTTGAGCGGGCCGGTCCTCTAGCTGTATTTTTGAACTTTGTCCAGGCGTGGGAACGTGCCGACTGGCAGTTGGTTGATCACCTCTGCGCGCAGTTAGGTATTGCTGAAGCACTCAGTGCCGAGATGTATCTCGATGCAATCTGCTGGGCGGACAGCTACGATACCCCCGATGAGTCGAACGGTGATGGGGCCGGTGTCCCACATCGGTGAAAATCCGATGACAACGACCCGGTTTCACGGTACCCTGTCCCGCTGACAACAAGCGCCACGGTGGACCTCGTCGTCCCATCGTGCGCCGGACGATGGGCGGCCCGCGCAGCAAAACCGCAGGCACAGTGACGGCTGGTATCCCGTTAGCAATGGAGAATTATGGACAAGCGAACCATCACCTTTACCGACTGCCCCAAAACCTTTACCAGAGATCAGGACAAGGCGTTGTCGCCGGAGCAGACCATAGAGCGGTTCTATCATCAGATTAACGCGCTCGATTTTCAAATTATCAGTGAAGTCAAACGGATCGATAACGGCAGGTTGGGTATCCCGGTCTACTTCAGCGTCTGCACCGAGGAGGCTCGAGCGCTCACCGGAACCCGCAAACAGATGGGGAAAGGCGCTTCCCCGGAGCAGGCAAAGGCCTCGGCCTGCATGGAACTGGCTGAACGATTCTCGTTTTTCGCGTTCAAGTCGAACCCGGCTCATTTCATTCGTGGCGACTATCGGCACCTGCGGGAGCAGGGCTACCCGGTGCTTGCGACTTCCTGGTTGCTTAAATCGGTTGGCGACACGCGGCTGACCGGCGATCAGCTTGAGAGGTTGCTGGACGGTATTCCGCTGAACTGGACCTGGGCCACCAATATCGGCTCTTCAGAAACGGTATTGCTGCCGTTTTCCTGGTTCTACGCCATCAATGAGTTTAACGGTCCATCGGCCGGCAACACCTTCGAGGAGGCTGCCCTGCAGGGCCTGTGCGAGATTGTTGAGCGGCATGTCTGCTCGGTTATCAACCATAATCGTCTTGAGACACCGATCATTGACCCGCAATCCGTTAAGGATCCGGTCGCCCGTTCGCTCATTGACGCGTTTCGCACCAATACTATCGATTTATATCTCAACGATTTCTCGCTGGACACCGGGATCAGCACCGTCGGGGCGCTGGCCATCGACCGCTCGACCTTTCCTGAGCGCAGTGAAATTGTCTTTACCGCCGGTACCGCAACCCATCCGGAAAAAGCGTTGATCAGAGCGGTCACCGAGGTCGCCCAGTTGGCGGGTGACTTCAACACCGGAGCCAATTATGTGGCATCCGGACTACCCAAACCATTGGCCATGGAAGAGGTTCGTTACCTGACCGATTCCGCAATGCAGACGACGGTTGCGGCGATGCCCGATCTGTCCGATGTCAACATGCTTGTTGAGATCCGCCGGTGCCTTGAGGTCTTGCAGCGGATCGACATGGATGTTTTCATGATTGATGTGACTCATCCGCAGTTGGCGATTCCGGCACTTTATACCATTGTTCCCGGCGCCCAGTTCCGTGAACGTTCGATCCGCAGAGACGCCGGCCTGTTTGCAGCCAAGTTGCTCAATGAGTTGGTTGACGATCCCGCTTTTGTCGAACGGAAGTTAGACGACATGGCCGCACTCCTTCCCGACGCCTACTATCTCTCGTTCTATCGGGGGATCGGCGCATTGGACCGGGCTGAACCGGAAACGGCGTGTAATCATTTTGCGCATGCCCTCAGTCGGGAGCCGGAACAAGAAGACCTGCCGTATCTGCTGTCCTACCAGGGGCAGGCGCTTAAAGAACTGCAACGCTATGATGAGGCTATCGAGGTGTTGCAGCGCGGCCGTGCGGAAGATGATGAACGTCCGGATATTCACAACCTGCTCGGCTTCTGCTATTTTAAAAAGGATGATTATCAGACGGCGATCAGCCATTTTGAGCGGGCGGTTCAGTTGAATCCGGCATCGGCTATGGACTATGCAAATCTTGGCGTCAATCACCGCCGGCTTGGTAATCGGGACGAGGCGATTCAGGCCTTCACGGTAGCATTGACGCTTGATCCGACCATCGAATTCGCCACTTCGCAACTCAAGGATCTGCTCAAGGAGCAATGACCACACCTGCCCGCGCCATGAGACTTCGACTGATGTATCGGTGTCTGCTCTGGCTCCCGGTATGTGTCAGGCTGTGGTGGGGCGGGACGCTGGGGGCCGAAACGGGTTCGGACCGGATTGCCGCATTGAAAAACGAGGCCAAGCGCTACTATTGGGGCGTCGGTGTTCGCCAGGATTATCGCCAGGCGCTGCAACGCTACGAGCAGGCCGCCAAACGTGGCGATGTCGAGGCCAGTTATATTGCCGGAGGCATGTATTATACCGGCAAGGGAGCGACGAAAGATCTGGTCAAGGCATTCACCTATCTCGATTTTGCTGCTGCCCAGGGTAAGAGTTCGGCGGCTTCGGAGCGCGCGCTGGCCCAGTTCTACCTGCTCGGCGCTGTTGTTCCCCAGAATTACGCGAAGGCAGCCGAGTGGTACGAACGGGCGGCGGCCGCCGGCGATGTCGAGGCCCAGATAGAGCTTGGTTTCCTCCATTTCGTCGGTCGCGGCGTACAACAGGATTTTGATCAGGCCTATGAGCTGTTTCGGCAGGCGGCATATCGGAACAGCGGGGTCGCGCAGTATAACATGGGCATCATGTGGTATACCGGCAACGGTGTACCCGACAGTGATCTGGCCATGGCCCACGCCTGGTTCAGCATTGCCGCCGGCAACGGTTTTGGCGATGGGGCGCAGGCCAGAGACTATTTGTCCTCAGTGCTCAGTGACGACGAGATCGCCCGGGCGCAGCAGCAGGCAGCGCAGATTCACCAGGATATCCGGGCCGGTCGAATCCCGGCCGCCACCGTGACCGGACAGGGACCTTAGGTCATGACGGCCGCAACAAAGCCGTACCGCTATGCGGTGTTGGCCGTAACCGACAAAGGCAGACGGCTTGGCGAGCAGATCACGGCAGCCATCGATGGTTGTCGGCTGATCGATCGGGGCCGGGGGGTCGGGTCGGCATTTGCTGAGGCCTGGAACGAGGCTGACGGACTGATCTGTGTCATGGCGGCAGGCATTGTCGTGCGTCTGCTGGTGGGTCGCTGTCGCAGCAAGTTTGTCGACCCGGCGGTGGTCGTGGTTGACGAAAACGGCAGGTTTGCAATCTCGCTGCTCTCCGGGCATATCGGTGGGGCCAACCAACTTGCCCGAAAAGTCGCCGACGTATGCGGCGGTACCGCCGTTATTACCACCGCCTCGGACGTGTCCGGTCATACGGCGCTCGACTTGTGGGCGCTGGCAAACAGCTGCGTGATCGTCAATCCCGAACGGCTGGCACGTGTCTCTGCAAAGCTAGCCAATACCGGCAGGTTGACCCTCTATCAGGAGCGGCCCGATCTTGTCGACGTACCGCCCGATATCCACGTGATAGGCGAACGGGACCAGGCGGATCTGGTGGTGAGTTATCAGGCCGAGCCAACGACGATATCACTGCACCTCATGCCCCGGCGGCGATTCATAGGGTTGGGTTGCCGGCAAGGCGTGGCGCTGCAGGCTTTTACCGAAGCACTGCAGGATCTGCAGCAAGACTACGGGCTCGACCTGCGCAGCGTTGCCGGCCTGGCCAGTATCGATCTGAAAAAGCAGGAACAGGGGTTGCGGGAGATTGCCGAGCGTTATCGCTGGCCGCTCCGCTTTTTCAGCAGTGACGAACTCAACCGGATTGCGACGCCGACACCGTCAACGGTGGTTTACCAAAAAACCGGGGCCCACAGTGTCTGCGAGGCGGCTGCGATGCGTGCCGCCGGAACGCCGGAAATACCCGGCAAACTGATCATCAGTAAAGTGAAATGGAAAACAATCACCGCAGCGGTGGCGGAGCCGGCCGACTCTCCGTGGTCGGCACCGGTCCCGGATCGCCTGAATATGTAACACCGGCGGCGCGCGCTGCTCTCCGGCAGAGCGACATAATAATCGGCTATCGACCGTATCTGGCGCTTATTGAAGCAATCATTGCCGGCAAGAAGGTCATGGCGTCGACGATGATGCAAGAGGTCGAGCGGGTCCGGGCCGCCCTGGAATTTGCCGAAGACGGTAACCACGTGTCCCTCGTTTCGGGTGGTGATCCTGGTATCTACGCGATGGCCGGCCTGGTCTTCGAGATGGCGGCAGAGCGCGATACACCGATCGATATCGAGGTGGTCGCCGGAATCGCCGCCTTGAATGCCTGTGCCGAACGGCTCGGGGCGCCGCTCATGCACGACTTCGCGGCGATCAGCCTGTCTGATCTGCTGACTCCCTGGGAACTCATCGAACGGCGCTTACAAGCGGCGGCTGAGGCAGATTTCGTGATCGTGCTCTACAACCCCCGCTCAACGAAACGGCAACACCAGTTACCGCGGGCATTATCGATTATTGGCGCCAGCCGCGACCCGCAGACGCCGGTGGGAATCGTTCGTGCCGCTACTCGCGAAGGCGAAGAGGTCCGTATCGTGCCCCTCGGCACCGTGGACGTGCGCCTCGTCGATATGCAGACAACCATCATTATCGGCAACTCCCACACCTTCGTCTGGCGCAACTGGATGGTCACCCCGCGCGGTTATCGTTCGAAATACCAGCTCGATTGAGACTCGGCAATGCAGATTTATTTGATCAGGCATGGACAGACCACGGAACCGATGGCTTACAACGGCAAGACCGATATCGCGCTGTCGACCGAAGGGATGGATCAGGTTCGCCGTTCCGCCGCCTTGCTTAGGCGGATCGGTTTTGATGCCTGCTACTGCAGTCCCCTGACCCGTTGCCGGAAGACGCTCCAGCTGCTTGATCTGCCGGTAAACGAGGTGATCGAAGATGCGTTGCGCGAGATCGATTTCGGGCGGTGGGAAGGGCTGACCCTCGAGCAGATCGCCCAGCAGGACCAGGAAACGCTTGATCGCTGGCAGCAGGATCGGGAACGATTCACCTTCCCGGGCGGAGAGAGCGTGCCTGCTTTCAGCCAGCGTGTCGGTTCCTGGTTTGACACCCTCCTGGCCCGTGAACATCAGCGGGTCCTCGTGGTCGCGCACGCCGGCGTGATCCGCCGGGCACTCTGTCATCTGCTGCGGCTCGGGCCTGATCACGCCTTTCGCTTCGTGATCAGGGAAGCGGGAGTCGCCCTGATCAAGCGCAATCACGATTATTGCGTCCTCGAGTTTCTCAATCGCGGAGGCGAAAGCGATGGCTGAGCTGGTATTCGTGGTCGGCGGGACGAGGAGCGGCAAAAGCGACTACGCACAGCATCGGGCCGAACGGGTTGCCGGCAGGCGCTGTTTCATTGCGACCGGAACTGCAGTGGACGATGAGATGCGTGAACGGATCGAGCGGCATCGTGCCAACCGGGATCAGCGATCCTGGACGACGATCGAGGAGCCCCTTGATCTCGGTTCGGTACTGGTAGCTGATCCCGCTTACGATGTCTACCTCATCGATTGTCTGACCTTGTGGATCAGCAATCTATTGTTGCAAGACACGCTCTGCGAATCGACGGCGGCCGAACGGGTGCTGGACCGCGCCGTTGCCGACCTGCTGGCCGCGTGCGATCAGCGTACCGCCCAGATTGTCCTGGTCAGCAGCGAGGTTGGCCTCGGCGTTGTTCCGGAAAATCGACTGGCACGACTGTATCGTGACCTGGTCGGCCGGTGCAACCGACTCATTGCCGACCGGGCAGATGAGGTCGTCTTTGTCAGTTGCGGGTTGCCGCTGCATTTGAAAAAACGATAATACCCCTGCGGACTCGTTGCGCCCGCAGGGAGGCGGCGGACGATAGATCTGCAATAACCGACTCTCA
>CAZSOA010000113.1:0-11290 GCA_964608305.1 uncultured Desulfofustis sp.
ACCTCTCCGTTTCGCTAAGGTGCCGCCCGCGGTTTCCCCTCCACGCTTTCATGCCGTTGCAGAGAGTAGCCGCGGTGATGTTTTTTTTTTGTGTTGTTTCCAGAAGTTGATATAATGGCACCAATGAGTCTGCAATCCCTTCCTTTCAGTTACCGGTGTACAGGCCATGGCGACAGCGACGAAGCAACTTGAGGCCATCTTTCAAGAAATCACCCGGCAATTCTCCGGCAATACTGTTATCACGGTCACCCCAATTGATGGCGACCCCCCGGAAAAATACGAGGTAACATATCATATTACCGGTGTCTACAAGGACAGTTCAGGGGAAATCCAGGAACGCTCCAACCATATCATAACAATCAGCATACCCTTCGGCTTCCCTCACTTCCCGCCGAGCTGTAAACCAAAGACCGAGATTTTTCACCCGGACTTCGATCCGGCAGCCATCTGCATCGGCGATTTCTGGGATAAGGATCGGACCATCGGTGATTTGATCGTGCATATCGCGCACATGATCGCCGGCCATATATTTTCAACAAGCAATGCCTTTAACGAAGAAGCTGCCAAATGGTACAAGGACCATGGTTCCCGGCTTCCCTTCGATGACCGCGATGTTTTCGAGAGTGGTGCCGCTGTTCTTGATTCTGCAGCCGAACAACCCGATACCGACGACGTCACGCTCCTGCTTGAAAACGATGAAGAAGACGAAAACGATATCCTCCGCCTCGATGATATTGTCGAAGATCTCACCGAACAGACGCCAAAAGAAGACCGTGTTCCGCCACCTTCTTTACGAGACGAAGAGCCGCCGGCAGACGTTGACACACTTGATGAAAGTTTTTTAAAAACGGACTTCGATTATTTCGAAGCTCCCGCTTCCGACCCTGCCACCGATGAAATCCTTCCTCCTTCCGTCGAAGAAGCCGAGGAGTCGACCTTCCCGTCGTTCGATACCGATCGCTTAAAGTTGCTTGCCAAACAAAAACGTTTTTTTGAACTCAGCAGCCAGTTGACTGACCTGCCCAGCGGTCACGATTTCGACGGCCGCTCCCGACTCGCCGAACAGGCATCGACAGCGCTGCAGCAGGCCCGAGATCTCTACAATCAGGGTACCGACTTCGAACATCAGGGTGACCCCGGCAAAGCCTGGGAAGTGTTCAAGCGCGTTGACCAACTGGTTTCTGATTATCCCGGCTTGCACGAGGATATCGAACGTACGGCGCAGGCAAAAGAACTCCTTGGTGATTGGTACGAGCCGTCAAGCGATAGCTCCGCAGACGAGGGTCTCGCCGATGCCCCGACGACTGCCTCCCCGACTGCAGACGAGTTTGACGAACCGCGACCGAAACGTGAAACCCGTACTTTTTTTGAGGAAACCGCACGGCAGACTTCCAGAATCATCCCATACGCCATCGGAATCGTCTTTCTGATCGCAGCCATCGCTGTCGGCAGCAGTTACTACCTCAACACCAGTCGACTCAGCAACGCTCGGATGGTCTTTGATGACTGTCAGGCCCTATTACAACAAAATCGTTTCACCGAGGCGGAGCGACAGTGTGAATCTGCTCTGGCCAACGCCAAACAGGTGCAGTTCTTTCGCAGCGGTAGCCGGGATCAGTTGATCGCTCAAATCGAAACCGTATTGAAATCGGAGCAGCTCCATCAGGGACTCGCCGGCAATCTTCTGTACGAAGGACGCTACCTACCGAGGCAGGCGGTCAAGGCGATGCAGGCTTTCAATCATTTCACGAAAGAAGGAGATGGCTACTTCGCCAATCAGAACTGGGAGCAAGCGCAGGCCAACTACACGCAGGCATTGGAACTCGCCGCCAAGGAGCAGGATATTGACCGGGAACTGGTATTCTCCGTCTCCGAACGACAGAAACAGGCCCGGTTTAACAGCCTGTCCCGGTCCGGTGAGGAGTTTATCAAACGAGAGAAGTGGGTCCTGGCAACGGAAGACCTTGAACAGGCACTAGCATTGGCGAAGGATCTCAACATCGAAAACAAGGCCGAGGTCGTCGATACGCTCACCGCAAAGCTTGCCGAAATTGCCGCAGTAACCGCCAAAGAACAGGGGGATCAAGCCTTTGCAGCAGCGAACTGGGAGCAAGCCCTCCACTATTATAAACAAGCCCATGCTGTCGCGGGTACCACCACCCGACCGGGCGACCAGCAGATTGAAGAATTGAAACAGCTCATGCTCCAGGCCGAGCTCTATGAAACCATCAATACCGGAAAAATCGCCTTTACTGAAGCCGACTGGGATCAGGCGATCAGCAATTATGAACGGGCGATCATGCTTCTGGAAAGTAACAGTGACCTGTTAAAGCAGAGCAGCACCGAGGCAAACAAACGAAAACTAGCCCGTACCATGCTGCAGGCTGCAGTCGTCCGAGACAAGCAGGAGGCCGCTCGGCATCTCAGGGATCAAAACTATCAGATTGCCATCGAAAAGCTACGCTCCATCAAGGCCACCGTCGAACGAAGTGAATTCAGCGGGGAACCTGAATTCAGGGCTGTCCTGAACGAGACTGAACAGGCAGTACGGCAGGCGGAAACCGATAGGCTGCTGGCCGACAAGATCGCCTACCTGGAAAAGAATTTCAAAGAACTCTTCACCAAACATTATACGGCTTCACCACCAGAATCATTGATTGACCCGAATGTTATCTACGAACGACGACTCGGCGACCGTTTGCTCTTTCGCCTGGAATGCACGGAAATAGGTCGGGGACGACCGTTGAAACTGGTTATGAAGTACACGCACAACCTGACCACCGGTGAATGGCAATTCTACAGCGGCAACGATTAGCAACCTGCTGCACACGCTGCTCAGGCCTTCACGCCTCGAAACAATTACAGAAGAAATCGGAACTCACCTTTGCCGAGTAAGTTATGCAGATGGAGAATTCCCTGCATCCGGCCTGCTGCATCAGTAACCGGCAACACGGTGATTTCATGGCGCTGCATGATACTAAGGGCATCGACCGCCTGTTTATCGTCGCTAATGGTTACCGGTCGGCGGGTCATAACCTCGCGTACCGGAGTTGTCTGAAAGTCCACCTGTCCCGCCACCAGCCTGCGTACATCGCCATCGGTCACGATCCCATCGACCGAGGCATCTGCAGCGGTTACCACCACCGCCCCGAGATTCTTGCTGTTCAGCTCCTGCACCGCCTCACTGATCGAATCACCGTTGCTGACCATCGGCACCGCCGCACCGGTGAGCATGACTTCGGCAACTCTGACCTGCAGCCGAGCTCCAAGGCTGCCGGCAGGATGATTTTTCCGGAAGTCAGCCGCCTGAAAATTCTTTCGTTTCATCAACACCACGGCCAGTGCATCGCCAAGAGCCAGGGTGGCCGTAGTGCTCGCCGTCGGTGCCAATCCGAGCAGACAGGCTTCCCGGGGAACAGAGATATCAAGAACCACATCGGCAACCAGCGCCAGCGTGGAGTGACTGGAGCCGGTCATGGCGATAATTGCGGCACAACGCTTCTTGAGACTGCTGAGCAAGGCGTTGAGTTCGACCGTTTCACCGGAATAGGATATGGCGATAACCACATCCGATGCCTGCACCATCCCGAGATCACCGTGCATGGCTTCCACCGGATGAAGAAAAAATGCCGCAGTTCCGGTACTGTTCATCGTTGCTGAAATTTTCTGACCGATGATACCTGACTTACCTATGCCGGTAATAATGAGCCTGCTGGAACACCGCTGGATCAGCTCAACTGCCCGCAGGAACTCTTCACCCAGCCGCTGACGAACGGCGGTTAGTCCCTGCTCTTCGATCAACAACACTTCTTGGGCTTCTTCTATAGACATAACACTCCCTGGTAAACAATCAGGGTGACCACGGTTACTAACCTGTCCCCTGCATTTCGTTCAGGCACGGTACGAAGGCCGATGCGGCACCTCTTACAACGGCAAGATTGTAACCATCGGACAGATGAGGTCAACTACCGGGCGTACCATTGTACTGTGTTTCCTGCAACTGAGGCAGTCTTTTTCGTCATTTCATTTCAGTCGACCGCTTTATCCTTGACAATCGAACCATTCCGTCTTCAATATAGTCGTTCCGCAATCAGCCGACGACCATGTGTTCACGTTTTTTCGTAGCGGCTGTCATGCCTGCATTCACCAATCTGTTGGAGTCACCATGTCAAGCTATCTCTTTACCTCAGAATCCGTGGCCGAAGGCCATCCCGATAAAATTGCCGATCAGATATCGGATGCGATCCTTGACGCCATTATCGCCAAGGATAAAAATGCGCGGGTGGCCGCCGAAACCATGGTCACCACCGGGATGATTTTGATCGCCGGTGAAATCACCACCTCATCGTGGGTTGATATGCCTGATGTTGCACGGCAGACGGTCCGCGAGATCGGTTACAATTCATCGGAGATGGGATTCGACTGGCAATCGTGTGCGGTCTTGACCACCATCGACAAACAGTCGCCCGATATTGCCCAGGGTGTCAATGAAGGCAGCGGTCTGGATCTTGAACAGGGCGCAGGCGATCAGGGACTGATGTTCGGTTATGCCTGCAATGACACCGAGGTTCTCATGCCGATGCCCATCTATCTCGCTCACCGCCTCACCAGGCGGCAGGCGGACGTGCGCAAGTCTGGGTTGCTGCCCTGGCTCAGGCCCGATGCGAAAAGCCAGGTAACCATCGAATATGTCAACAACGTTCCAAAGCGCATTGATACGGTGGTCGTGTCAACGCAGCACGCTCCAACCATCGACTACGAGGACCTGAAAGAAGGGGTGATGGATGAAATTATCAAGCCGGTCCTGCCCGCGGAAATGCTCGATGCCCAGACCAAATATTACATAAATCCGACCGGACGCTTCGTCATCGGCGGACCGGTTGGCGACTGCGGCGTTACCGGACGAAAGATAATTGTCGATACGTACGGCGGCAAAGGTTCTCACGGCGGCGGTGCGTTTTCCGGAAAAGATCCGTCCAAGGTTGATCGTTCCTCCTCTTATATGGGCAGATATATTGCCAAGAATCTCGTCGCTGCAGGACTCGCCACGGAAATAGAGGTTCAGGTAGCCTATGCCATCGGTATTGCCCGGCCGGTATCCATCAATATCAATAGTTTCGGAACCGGCACCATCAGTGACGAGCGTATCAGGACCCTTGTTACCGAGCATTTCGACTTGCGACCAAAGGCAATTATCCAGCATCTCGACCTCCTCCGCCCGATCTACCGCGCAACTGCCGCCTATGGGCATTTTGGGAGGAGTCGCGAAGATTTCACCTGGGAACGAACCGACAAGGCCGATGAACTGCGAGATGCTGCCGGCCTCTCTGCCTAATGGCTAATCACATTCGAAGGGACACGATTCATGCCTGACACACCTGATTATAAAGTAGCCGATCTTGCTCTTGCCGACTGGGGCAGGAAAGAAATTGCCATAGCCGAGACGGAAATGCCCGGCTTAATGAGCCTGCGAGAACAATATCGCAGTGCTCAGCCCCTCAAAGGAGCGCGTATCGCCGGCTGTCTCCATATGACCATCCAGACCGCGGTTCTCATGGAAACCCTCGTTGATCTGGGCGCCGAAATTCGCTGGTCTTCGTGCAATATCTTCTCCACCCAGGATCATGCTGCAGCAGCCATGGCCGCTGCCGGCATCCCGGTATTTGCGTGGAAGGGGGAAAACGAGGAAGAGTTCTGGTGGTGTATCGACCAGAGCATTTTCGGTCCCGACGGGTGGCGACCAAATATGATTCTCGATGACGGCGGCGACCTGACCCTGGTCATGCATCGGTCCTATCCCGACGAACTCAAACAGATTCGTGGTATCACCGAAGAAACGACCACGGGTGTCCACCGCCTCAATGAAATGGCGAAAGCGGGAACGCTCGCCTGCCCGGCAATAAACGTCAACGACTCGGTAACAAAGTCGAAATTTGACAACCTGTACGGGTGTCGAGAATCTTTGATAGACGGCATCAAGCGCGCCACCGACGTAATGATCGCCGGCAAGATCGCCGTCGTTGCCGGCTACGGTGATGTCGGCAAAGGAAGCGCCCAGGCGTTGCGCGGCATGGGCGCAACCGTGTTGGTCACCGAGATCGACCCGATCTGCGCCCTCCAGGCGGCCATGGAAGGATATCGGGTAGTAACCATGGAAGACGCAGCAGCACGGGGCAATATTTTCGTCACCTGTACCGGCAACGTCAATGTGATCACCCGGGCACATATGGAGCAGATGCCCGATCAGGCCATCGTCTGCAATATCGGTCATTTTGACTCGGAGATCGATATCGCGTCGGTAAGAAACCTCCCGTGGGAGAATATCAAACCGCAGGTCGACCATATTATTTTTCCGGATGGCAAACGTATCATCGTCCTGGCCGAAGGTCGTCTGGTCAATCTCGGCTGCGCCACCGGTCATCCCAGTTTCGTGATGAGCAATTCGTTTACCAATCAGGTTCTGGCCCAGATTGAGTTATGGAACCATCCGGAGCGCTACGATAAAAACGTCTACTTTCTGCCGAAACATCTTGATGAGATGGTGGCCCGACTGCACCTCCAGAAGATCGGAGCGCACCTGACGACGCTTACCGAAGAACAGGCCCGCTATATCGGTGTTGCCGTGGACGGTCCTTATAAGCCGGAGTACTATCGCTACTAATCAGGAATACGGGACAAAGCCTCAACTTCTTCATCGCACGCAGGCTTCCGGGGCGGCCCCTGCCAAGCATCAGAACAAGTACGTGCTTGGAAGCCTGCGTATCCGCTCTTCCAGATCAACGTACCACTATCGCCCGGGTGGTCCGTTCGCATCCCCTTTCGAGCCCCCTTGTCCTCTGCCAGAGACCGCTTGCTGTGGCACCGCTGACGGATGCGTCTGGAACCGGGTCCCACACGCGTGCTTTTACGCATCGCTGCCCACCGACGAAATGATGCAGACCTCGCGAAAACAACTCAAGGAATTGGTATCAATTAGTTTTTCCTGAGTCTTGCGGATAACCTGGAAGCGAATAGGCGCCATAAAATAGCCACAAAAAAAAGCGCAAAGTCCTCTGTCTCAGGACCCTGCGCTCGCTACAAGAGGAAAAATGGTCTCAGGTGGTATCAGATACCGTCCTTCTTCTCCTCGTTCTTAACGCGACTCGGCGTTGCATACATCGTCGTCGACCCGGATGACCAGAACATCAACTTGCCTTCACGGACCAGTTCGTTGGCGACATTTTTAATGACTCGCGGTTTCGCATCTGGGTCACAGGCATAAAAATCTTTCACATACAAAGCCGGTTTCGGTGATTTTTCTGCCTTCTCAACCATCGCTGCCTTCAATTCATCGGTGCTGAGGGCCATAACTTTCTCCTTTTCTTGAATTGCCTCTGAAAGGCATAAAGCCCACTCCGCCTGGCGGAGTGGGCCATTCTCCATCAAGATCCAGTCAATTACTTCGTATGGCTGGTGAACTTGAATTGCGTGGTCGTACGCCAGGTGTCATAAGCAAGACGATAATCATCAATGCTCTTTTCGGTGAACGGAATGTCACATTTTTCAAAAAAGCTCTCCCAGCCGATTCGCTCAGCCCATTCGCCGACACGCTCGTACTTCTTCGCATCTTTGGCATAGGCCTCAAGAATCTTCCTGATTGCTTCTACCGTTTCCGGCCAACGCGGCGGGGTGTTCGGCAGGAATGGAATGACCAACTTGGAGAACTTCGGAGCGGATATCCGGTTGGAAATCTTGCCGCCAACCAGGATGGCGATACCGTCACCTTCCGGATCGGCAAGCGGCATAGCCGGGCACATGGTGTAACAGTTGCCGCAGAACATGCAGCGCTCAACCGTAACCTTAACGGTCTTGACCTCTTTTCCGTCGACTTCCGCTTTCGCCGGCTTGACGGCGCCAAGCGGACAAGAGGCGATTGCCAGCGGCAACTCACAGACGCCGGTAATCCGCTTATGGTCGATCATCGGCGGCTTGCGATGGATACCGAGGATGGCGATATCAGACGCATGCACGGCACCGCACATGTTCAGGCAGCAGGCCAGGGCAATACGGACCTGGGCCGGCAGTGTCATCGAGGTGAAGTACTCGAACAAATCGTCCATTACCGCTTTGACCGGACCGGACGCGTCGGTTGCCGGCGTATGGCAGTGAATCCAGCCCTGGGTGTGAACGATATTGGTAACGCCGGCACCGGTACCACCCACCGGGAACTTGTTGCCACGACTGGCAAGATCATCAAGCAACGGCTGGATCTTGTCCTTGGAGTCTACCATGAACTCAATATTGTTCCTGGTGGTAAACCGCAGGTATCCGTCACAATGCTTGTCCGCGACATCGCAGATCTCACGGATGAACTGACAGGTGAGCAGTCGGGCGGAGCCGACACGAATGGTATAGACTTCGGCACCGGTCTCCGATTTGTGCATCAGCACGCCAGGCTGGGTTATCTCGTGCCAGAGCCACTTGCCCTTGTTCTCTTTGATGACAGGTGGCATGAATTGCTCATAATGAGGAGGACCGAGATCAGTAAGCCGACCTTCCATCGGTTTGTCCGGATTGTATCCCATGATGCTACTCCTTTTATCTAAATTTATCTCTTCGATTCCTAAAGAAGGTAATCGCTCACATTAGGCGGCGTGACGGGCTCGGAACTCGTCGATGTCACGCTCGAATCCACCCTCGACTTCCTCCTCGGCCCAGAAGACGTACGGGTTTGAACGCGGCTCTTTGATCATCTGCGGGATCGGCTCAATCTCCATGACCTTGATGAAGGTCGGCAGACCGACGCGCTGCATGGTCTCGCCGACACGCTCGCGGTTTTTGCCGACTTCCATCCACCAATCCCAGACCTTCTCGATGAACTCTACCAGTTCCTCGTAATCATCATCTTTGCTCACTTTCATGAACGGGACGATCAGCGTCGACATCTGCGCACCCTCGAGAATCGGGGCCTTGGCTCCGACGAGAACCGACGCGCCTTGCTCGGCACCGGGGCGCAATGCGCGCGGCATGACGTTGATACAGTGCATGCACCGGGTACATTCCTTGTCGTCGATCTTCAACTCACCGCCTTCCATCCACATACACTCGGTCGGACAGAGATCGATAACTTCCTTCTGAATGTCGAATTTCCCCCAGTCACGTCCACTGTGGGCACCACCGTTGGCCGGATAATTGCCGGCGATATACTCTTTGACCGCTGCCTGGTCGATCCGGATTTCATCACGCCAAGTGCCGATAACGGATATATCGGAACGGGCAATCGCGGCGACACAGTCGTTCGGGCAACCGGAGAATTTGAATTTAAACTTGTACGGAAAGGCCGGACGATGAATCTCGTCCTGATACTTCATGGTCAGTTGGTAGCAGGTTTCCTGGGTGTCATAGCATGACCACTCACAACGGGACTGGCCAAGGCAGCAGGCCGGGGTCCGCAGGTTCGAACCGGAACCGCCGAGATCCTGTCCCATCTCATGGGTGAGATCCCAGAAGAACGGCTCGAGATTTTCGGTCCGGGTGCCGAGCAGGATGATGTCACCAGTGGAGCCATGGAAGTTGGTGACGCCTGATCCATGCTTCTCCCAGAGATCCATCAGCTTGCGCAGATTCTCGGTGGAATAGTATTTGGACGCCGGCTGGGCGACCCGGACGGTGTGGAAGTGCTCAACACCCGGGAAGAGCTGCGGCACATCCGAGTAACGACCGACGATACCGCCGCCGTAACCGAAAACACCAACGATACCGCCGTGTTTCCAATGAGTGATTCGATCCTTGTAAGACAGCTCGAGCTGGCCGAGGATGTCATATACCTCCGGCTTGGTTTCGGCCTGCTTCTTCAGGTCGCTCACGAAGCTCGGCCATGGACCGGACTCCAATTGGTCTAACAAGGGTGTCTCATGTTTCGCCATGATTTCCTCCTTTGAATTACTGGTTATACTGCTACCCTATCTCAAAATACGTACAATCTTCACAGATCTCGTGTTCGTGTAGAAAGGCGAACCGTTTGCCCCAGGCCGTTTCCTCCCAATTTACCTGCGCCTTTTTCCCAGTCTGTGCAAAATACCCATATGCACAAAACCCTGAACCGGTGCGAAATATGTAGCAAGTGAGGATATAACCGAACTATTTTTTTGTCAACAAAAAAGCAGCGCCACAAGCCCCCGGAAATGAACAGTCATTCAGCCTCTCATGGTCGCTGCTTCCCTTTATTCATAAAGCTCCCGAAGCAATTGCCCAACCACTGAACACGTATCGTAGCGACCGCTGCGCAACTGCTCCAGGAACTGTATCGCCAGGGTCTTGCCCAGTTGTACTCCTTCCTGGTCGAACGAATTGATCCCCCAGACAAATCCCTGGTAGACGATCTTGGCCTCATAGAGGGCGAGCAACTTCCCCATGCACAGAGGATCGAGACGGTTGCCGAGAAGAAGCGAACTGGGCCGGTTTCCGGGAAAACGGCGATTCGGGTTGTCATCATGCTGCCCGGTTGCCAGAGCTACTGATTGGGCCAGCATATTGGCAAGCAGCTTCTGTTGCGACGTTGTACCGTCGACCTGCAGGTCGCGCTTGTATTGACTGTTCAGAAAACCGATAAATTCGGCTGGAACGATCTCCGTTCCCTGATGCAGAAGCTGGTAAAACGCGTGTTGCCCGTTGGTTCCCGGCTCTCCCCAGACAATCGGACCGGTTGCGGTCGATACCGGTGATCCGGAACTGGTGATCGACTTGCCGTTGCTCTCCATGTCGCACTGCTGGAGATGCGCCGGAAAACGATGCAACGCCTGGCTATACGGGAGCACAGCCAGGGTTGCATAGCCAAGGAAGTTCCTGTTCCAGATGCCAAGCAGCGCCAGCAACAGTGGCAGATTGTCACGGACCGTCCGCTCCTCGGCTGCTCTATCCATCTCATTGGCGCCGGCGAGAAAATCGTGCAGTTGTTCGATGCCCAACGAAAAACCCAACGGCACACAGCCGACCATCGATGTCGCCGAATAGCGTCCTCCGACATAGTCCCAGATATAAAACGACCGAAGATAGCGTTGGGGATCGTCCATTGGACTGCCCTTGCCGGTCACCGCCGTGAAATGACGGACCGGGTCAAGCCCGGCATCACTGAAGGCGGTGCGGACCAACGCCTCGTTGGTCAACGTCTCCAGCGTCGTGCCACTTTTCGATACCACATTGACGAGGGTCGCGGCGAGATCGACCCGGCCGAGCACCGCCGCCACATCATCCGGGTCGACATTCGCCACGAATAGAACCTGCCGCCCCCCTCTGCTGTAGGCCCGCAACG
>CAZSOA010000114.1:0-11266 GCA_964608305.1 uncultured Desulfofustis sp.
TGCTTTCAACCCTTTCCCCAAGTCGCTAAAATGTACAAAATTTTAGTTATTTAGTAGATATACATGGAATTGAAGGGCGTCAATGGGGCAAAGAAAATTTACCTGCTGCCGCACCTCTTTGCACCGTTGACAAAGCTTCGGATCAATCGGCTCGGCGGCAGTACTCAAGGGTGAATCCTCACAAAGCTTTTCATTGACGCAGCGGACACCGTCGCTTAAGAAGAAAGGAGCTGCCGCCCGAGCGGCACCGAACAAATTCCAGGGAGACATTGATGAAAGCACACATAACCAGTCAATGCATGGGTGATCGCAACTGCAACAAGCTTTGTCCGGAGGTTTTCGAATACGACGAAGATCAGCTGTTGTCTATCGTCAAGCACGAGGTTATTCCGGCCCATCTGGAGGATGTCGTCCGGCAGGCAGCGCGAGAGTGCGGTGCCGACGCCATCGAGATCGAAGAATAGCCCAATACCATGGGATCGTTCAGGGATAGTCGGACCGCCCGAAACCTGCTTATTTCATTTTCCGCCGAAGCCCAGGCCCGGACACGCTACAACTTCTTTGCCCGGCGGGCCGAAGATGATGGCTTCGTTGAGATCAGCCGCATCTTTGATGAGACCGCCGCACAGGAATATGAGCACGCACTGCGCTTTTTCAAATTCTTCAACGGTGGAGAACTGGAGATCAGCTGGCCTTTTCCGGCCGGCGTGATCGAAGAAACCCGGGCAAATCTGCTTTCTGCGGCCGAACTTGAACGGTACGTGCATGAAGACATGTATGACGGGTTCGCCCGGGTGGCCCGCACGGAAAACCTGATGCGGGCGGCGGACACCTTTGACGCCATCAGCGTTGCCGAGCGGCATCACGAACGGTTGTTTCGTGAACTGGCTGCCTTCATCGAAACGGATCGCGTATTCCGCCGCGACCATGAACTGGTCTGGAAGTGTCTGGGATGCGGATATCTGCATCATGGCCGAGAGGCTCCGCAGAAATGTCCGGCCTGCGTTCGCCCCCGCGGCTACTTTGCCGTGCTTGGAAAAGTCTGGTAGTCCGACAACGGCGACAGGGTCAGCCGTCTCCCGCTACGCCATGACGCTGAGCTAGCTTTTCAAACATCTGGGTTAACCCGGCTGTCAGGGTGTATGCCTGGTCAACACCGATATTGGCATCAGTGCTCCGGTCAAAAAAGATGATGAGATCGGAGCCAATGCCCTCATCCGGCTGCCAGTAGCAGATCATGACCGGCACCAGGGGCAGCACCGGCAGGACAACGCAGATATCGGAATCAAACGGGCTGACGATCTGCCGGGCCTGGAAGAGTTCGACCATATCCCGGAAAAAATCGGTGTACCGGTCGGCAAGCTGCTGCATTGCCGCTTCTATCCGTTTTTGAAAGAGCGGATAACGCTCGGCGCCACCCTCCAACTCGCGAAACGAAACCCACTCCCCGGTCAGCGGCACGCCTCGGCAGTTCAATACATAATGCAGAAACGGCCCGATCACCCAGGGTAGCATATGCAGATCGGAATGCAGGGTAGCGTCTTTGGCTATACTGAAATCTTTGCCGAGAATTTTAACGGTCAATCGGTTTTTTTCGTATGCTCCTGCTGTCCGCTGGGCCGCGTCGGCAAAATCAAGACCGGCGACTTGCTCTTTTAAGTCATTGAACAATGCCTGCTCGGTGCTGCCGGCAGCCGATGAACGAGCCTGCAAGGCAAATCGAGCGACAATTTCAGGATCGAGCAGGGGACAGTCGGCCACGGATCGCCGGCCCTGATAGACCGCTCCGGCAAAAGCCAGACAGGTCTTTTCCCCGCAACGCCGGCAATTGGTTTTCTCCAGCAGTCGAAACACCTCCATCACATTTTTTGGTCTACCCACCAGCATCCTCCCCCAAGCCGGTTCCGATTCGGAAACTCACCGCTGGGCCAACGGCACAAACGGGCGTGCTTTTTCGCCGGTATAGATCTGCCGCGGCCGGGAAATCCGCTGGCCGTGCTCATGCAATTCACGCCAGTTGGCGATCCAGCCGGGCATCCTGCCGATGGCAAACATCACCGTATACATATTGAGCGGAATACCGATGGCCCGCAGGAGAATACCACTATAAAAGTCCACATTCGGATAGAGGTTCCGCTCAATGAAATAATCGTCTTTCAGGGTCTTTTCCTCAAGCTCCAGAGCGATTTCCAAAAGTGGATCTTCTTTCTGCAATTCATTGAGTACCTCGTAGACCCGTTTTTTCAGAATCCGCGAGCGTGGGTCGAAATTTTTATAAACCCGATGCCCAAAGCCCATCAATTTATAGTCGTTGCTCTTGTCTTTGGCCATATCGAGATAATAACTGATCGGCCGGCCGGATGTTTTGATATCCTCAAGCATTCTGATCACCCCTGCATTGGCGCCACCATGAAGCGGCCCCCAGAGAGCGCAGACCCCGGCGGACACGGAACTGAACAGGTTGGCACGGGAGCTGCCGACAACCCTGACCGTTGAAGTCGAACAGTTCTGCTCGTGATCGGCATGCAGCACAAGAAACAGCGTCAAGGCCCGTTCCACAACCGGTGAGGCGATATATTCGCGGTACGGCTCCGAGAACATCATGTGCAGAAAATTGGAACAATAACTGAGGTTCGGGTTCGGGTGCATGAGTGGCTTGCCGGTGGCCATCCGATAGGAGAAGGCGGCAATCGCCCGGACTTTGGAGAGCAACAACGCCGCGGTCCGATCAAACCCGGGCCCCTCGGAATGGACATCAAGCACCTCCGGATGAAAACACGAGACGATATTGAGCATCGCCGAAAGGATGGCCATCGGCGGCGCCGACTTTGGAAACCCGGAAAAATGATGCTCAAGGCTCGTGTGCAGCGGCGCATGCTCGGCAATTGCCGCCCGGAAGTCAGCCAGTTGCCGGGCATTGGGCAACTCGCCGTAGAGGATCAGGTAGGCGGCTTCAACAAAGGTGGCCTTTTCGGCAAGTTCTTCGATTGGATAGCCACGATAGCGAAGAATACCGTTGGCACCATCGACGAAGGTGATTGAGGAATAACAGGACCCGGTATTTCCGTAGCCGGGATCCATCGTAATGCAACCGGTCTGCGACCGCAGTTCGCGGATATCGATGCAGCGTTCGTTTTCCGTGCCGGTGATCACGTCGTAATCGTAGGTTTTGCCGTCAATCGTCAAGGTCGCCTTGTCGCCCATACATTCTCCCTGGCTGATGAGTGTTGAAGTATTCATGCCGCAGCACACGTTATGTTATGAAAGTAATACGTATTGTGACGCCTGTCATGTCGAAGGCGGCCCGGTTGGTCGGTTCTGCCGGAAGCTGCAGCGTGAAGGCCCGACAGAGCGAAGCAACAGGCCCAAAGGGTTGCAGACCGGCCAGGGGTGGCCTGTCCGCCGGCCGCGTGCTCAGCCGATCAGATCGCAGCGCAGCAGCCGGAGAGAGAACCGACCAGCCGCAACGAGCAGATTTTCATCTAAAAGTGTTTGGCCGACCTTGTCAATATCGACGGCACGCCCTCGGTGGTCTTTCGCCGTAACCGGCAAAGGTCGTTGACTTTTTCCTGCGCTGCAGGTATTGCTCGAGCAGATATTCCCCGTGGAACGCAACACCATTGTTCGATCATGAAAACCGTCTCGCGTAAGCAACTGCCGCCGGGCACCAGCGGCACCGCACGATTGCTGACCGTCGTTCGTTACGGAACTCCGGGCAATCGACCAAAAGCCTATCTGCAGGCCGGACTGCACGCCGATGAGGCGCCCGGCTTCGTCGTTATCCACCATTTGTGCCGACGCCTCGATCAAGCCGCTGCGGCAGGCCACATTCGCGGTGAAATCGTCATCGTTCCAGCGGCCAACCCGATCGGCTTGGCCCAGTGGCACAACGATGTGTTGCAGGGTCGCTTCGACGATGTCAATGCCATCAATTTCAACCGCAGCCATTGTTGGGTCACCGAGACGGTGGCCGAGCGGATACAATCATCGCTTGGTGCGGAAGAGACACAGAACATCGCCATTATTCGTACCGCGATGAAGGCGGCACTCGCCGAGCTTGAACCGGATAGCGAGGCCGGCCACCTGAAACGGCTGCTGCTCGGACTCTCCTGTGACGCCGATATCGTGCTTGACCTGCACTGCGATCTGCAGGCGATGCTGCATGTCTACCTCGGCACGCCGCTCTGGCCGGACGCTGCCGACTTGCCGGCATGCCTCGGCGCCGAGGTCGTCCTGCTGGCCCAGGATTCCGGAGGAACACCCTTTGATGAAGCCAACAGCCGACCGTGGTGGGAGCTAGCTGCACGTTTTGCCGACAAACCGATTCCACCGGCCTGCCTGGCGGCAACGATCGAACTGCGCGGCATCTGCGATACCGCGCAAGAAACCGCGCAACAGGACGCCGAAAAACTGTTTGCATTTTTACAGCGCCGCGGCTGCATTGCCGGCGAGCAACCGCCGCTGCCGGAAATGCACTGCGCAGCCACTCCACTGGCCGGTGTCGATTATGTCAAATCGCCCGGACCCGGCACCCTGGTCTTTCTCAAGGAGCCGGGTGATATGGTGGCCGCCGGAGAACCGGTGGCACTGCTTTTCAACCCGACCGAACCTGATAGCACCGGCGACGCCATCTGCAGTGTCACCGACGGACGGCTGTTTGCCCGGGTTGCCGACCGATCGGCGCGAACGGGGCGAATCATTGCCAAGGTTGCCGGTACGATCCCGTTACGACCGGACCACGGCAATCTGCTGACCCTGTAATCTTCCCCTTTCGGTATTGATCTATGTCCCTGCACTACTGGTTGGCCTTCGTCGCTGCTGCCTCGATCATGCTCGCCATCCCCGGTCCGACCATTCTTACCGTTATCAGCTGCTCAGTTTCACATGGGCGCCGGGCCGCCCTGCCGCTCGTCGCCGGGGTGGCGCTCGGCGATTCGACGGCACTTGCCCTGTCGCTCCTCGGTTTGAGCGCCTTGCTGGCAACCTCGGCATTCTGGTTTACGATAGTCAAACTGGCCGGCGGCCTCTACCTGATCTATCTCGGCTGGGCCATGCTGCGCAACGATGCGCCGCAGGCAGCACCGGTCGCTACCGCTGCGGCGACTTCCGCCGGGACGTTGTTCACCACCGCCTACCTGGTAACCGCCTTGAATCCGAAAGGTATTATCTTTTTCGTCGCCTTCCTGCCGCAATTCATCACTCCCGGGGCTGCCGCCGGTCCACAACTCTGGATTCTCGCCGTCACTTTTGTCACTCTGGCGACATTGAATGCCACGATCTACGCCATCTGTGCAGCCGCTATCCGTAAACTTGCCACATCTCACCGGGGCCGAACGATCTTTCATCGGACCGGCGGCACACTGCTGATCGGCGCCGGTATCTGGGCAGTCATGGCCCGCCGGTTGAGTTAACCATCCCCCCTTGACCAGGGAGTGCATCCCGTCCGGTACTACCGGAAAAATCGGTTCTCACGCTGCATATCAGCGTTCCGAAAACACCTAGAGCCGCCACTCCGAACATCACCTTATAGGCGTCAGCTGCCATAAACGACAGCAGATCAAGCATTTTCCCGAACAGCAACGGAAAACCGGCGGCTATCGGCAGGGTGAGAACCGGAGCAAGAGAAAAATACGGTGTGACATCGGCTTTCCCGGAAAACTGTTTCACCGCCGGAGCATAGACCATGTTGCGAATCGCTCGAACAAAGCCGAGCAGATAGCTGACGCCAAAAAACGTCGCCAGATTCGGCAGAGCAATCAGCATCATGAGCACAATCAGAGCGACTCCTTTGCCGAGGATGAATTTTTTCTTGAGACTGAGCAGATTCATGGCCCCGAGAAAAACATTGACGGTTATCGAACCGGCATAGATACAGGCGACGAACCCACCGGCAGCAAGAGCCATCGGCACCTGGTAATAACCGGTTGCATAGGTGGCATAAAACGACATGACGGTCAAAATGATATAAAAATCAAGGTCGGCCGCGAGAAACACGAGAAACCTGCGGTTGGCAATGATTTCCGCCAGATGCTCACGGGTATGGCGGAGAAACGAGGTCTTTTCAGGTGCCGCTTCGTGCTCGTCGGCCACCTCACGGGTCAACAGAAAACAGCATGAGCCGATGGTAAACAAGGTACCGGTGATCAAAAAAACGATCGCTGAAGATTGCAGGGAAAAGGCATATCGCTCAACTGTCTTGAGGATAAACAGACTGGCGATAATCTTGCCGCAGTTCTGGGCAAGCATCGTGTAGCCGATGCCATTCACCGTCCGCGCATCGGGAAAAATACGGATGAGGTAGTTGAGCCAGACGGGAATGGTCAAGCCGATGCACGCGGAAAAAAATGCATAGCAGACAAAAAACAGCACCAGCACAACCTGCGGGTCCCTGAACAGCAGCAACAGGATACCGAACACAAGAACCGACAGTGACGAGCAGCAATGCAGGGTCACGACAAGCGGCCGCTTCATTCGATAGTTCCGGGAACAATAGGCGGCAAACAACGGAAAGCAGGAAATACCGATGATAAAAAGGGATGGAACGAAACCGATGGCAAAACTCGAGGCGCCTAACTGCCGGAGAAACAACTGTAAAAAGGTCGACTCCAGGACAATCGGGAACCCCAGCCCCCAGAAGAATTCAACGATCGACGACCCGATGACGTTTCGCCTGAAGTAGGCGTTTTTCTGACTCTCCATGGCGGACGTTACGCGCCGGTACCACCACAAACGATGTTCTCGCAACGCTGAGCGGCCAAGGCAACGGCCCGCGCCAGTGCTTTGCTGTGCATCGTGCCGGCAAAATGAACCGGGCTTTTGCCATGGATCGGGTCCCATCCGGCCGGATCGGCGGAACAGGCGAACTGGCTGGTCAGACCGACTCGCACGATCGCCTCGTCAACCGGCTCACCAACCAGACCACCGACGGCCTCCCAAGTGGCGCCGCAGGGAGCTCCACGAATCACCCGTATCTCAAGGATCCGCCCGGTATCGACGGTTACGCTAAACTCCGGAGCGCCGAACCGCTCCCCATAGCTGCCAAGGCCGTCCTGCCTTGCAAGACCGCATCAGGTAGGTGGTATCAGGGCCCAGCGAGGCAGGCTTTTCTTGCCCGAACTAATTACCGGGATCTGATCCCGGGCACACTGCTTGACGAGATCCGTTGAGAGATCGTAATGGGTGAGAAAATCGAGCACCAGATCGGCCTCAATTCGCCGCGGCAGATAGGAATCGGTATCGTCGATCACCGCCGGTAACGGGCCGTCGATGGAAACGACGGACACGGCGATCAGATCGGCGCCGTACTGCCGAACTCCGGCAATTTTCCGCTCGCCGCTGCCATTCTGCTGAAAAACGACCACCCGTTGCCGCGGTCGTATGGCGCCATCGTGTCGGTTTGTCATATATCGAGTCGTACCCACCTGGTACAGTAGCGATGGGCCGTCTCCAACAGCTTCTTGCCGTTGAGACCGCCATGTGCGGCGGCCCGGATAGCTCCGGCCACCGAACGATAGATAATCATTCCGGAAACGAGTTCCTCCGTGCCGGCCGGTGACGAAATCCGGCATGGACCGTGCAGCTCGGCAATCTGCAGTTCATCATCCTGATACTGATAATAAGCGGTCTGGGCCAGGGCCTGCAGAGCGTGCTTATCCTCGCCGGGGCCTTCGGTTATGCCTCGGATATAACCCGGCTCGCGCAGCGCCTGTTGGGGAACAAGCAGCACGGCCACACAGCTCTCTTCTTCCTTCCCGATCGCAGCAACAAGCAGCGAGGCCATCCACCTTCTCCCGTTACTGGAACTGTTCCCTGATCAATGCAGACACCTCGGCAGTCAAGCGCAGGACGGTTGTCGCCAGAGCTTCGCTGAGGGTTCCGGTGCCACAACTCGGCGTAATCAAGGTCTGGGAAAAGACGGTCCGCTCGTCGATACCCAAGTCCGCAAGCTGCCGCATCTGCTCAAACCATCGATCGGCAAGTGAGCGGGCAGTTTCTCCGGCAAGGAGCTCGGCCGAGGTCGGGACGATGCCGGAGGCGAGAATACCGCCTCGGGCAAAAAAATCGACCAGGTGCTGCGCGTACAGCACCAGCTTGTCGAAATAAGAATAGGCGTCGAAATTGACGATATCCACGCCGGTTTCAAAAATAACCGACCATTCGGTATTGGCACAGACGTGGACTCCGGCAAGGCCTCCCTCGTCGTGGACACCGGCGAAGACCTCGGCGAAACAGGCGGCGATATCGGCCGGGGTAATCGTGATAAATGCCGACGAACCAAAACCGGCCAAACCAGGCTCGTCGAAGAAAAGCAGCGGCCGCCCCTTGATACGGGCAAGCGCTCTGGTCTGCCAGCGAGCCTTCATCGCCAGCAGTTTGACCACCGCATCACGCAGCTGATCGTTATAGAAAACTGCCCGGCCGTCCTGGTCAACGAGGCTCGTGGCAAAGGTGATCGGCCCGGTAATCTGGCCCTTGAGCGCCGTCAGGTGCTCGCGACGCTGGGCCACTGCGTCAAGAAACATGAACAGGCCGTGCGCCTCCCGGTCAGCCATCGCAAAACGGCTCTGATCCAGGTCGAGAGCGCCCTCTTCCACCAGCAGATAGTCTTCAAAAAAGGCAAGGAAGTCGGCCTCGAAATCAGGCCGATGCAGATCGACCATGATCTTGCCGTCTTTCTCGACCACCCCGGGCATCCCTGGTAGGAACTGGAGCAACATGCCCTCCTCGCGGATTCCCGGTAGTTGCGGCCATAGTGGAATATCCGGAGTCACCTCGAAAATCAGTTCGAGAGCCTGCCGATGATCTGCCTGTGGCATACTGCCGACTAGTACCGGCAGGGCTTGTGCGGAAAATGAGGGAGTCATGGTCGTATCCTGCGTAGCGTTCATCAATTCACTGCAAACCAGCACAAAGATTAATGCAATAAACGATCTTGTCACTTGTTTTTTCAAATAGTCGAGCTGACGATTCAACCACATTCGTACTGGAATTTCTGCTATGATGCGTTATTGGTTAAGGAGGCGTTACCCGTAAGCTGTTGTTTGACCACTCAAACCATTCAACACCAAGGTGAACTCATGAAAATCACGCTCGACAAGACACTGGTGGAAATGAAGCCGGAAAACCCGCAGGAGGTCAAGGAACTCGACGCCCTCTGGAAAGTTATTATCGACTGTGTAAAGACCAACAAAAAACTGGTACCGATCGGCGAGTATCTTCCCGGCGAAAAGGAAATTGCCCGATTCAACATCGAAGACTGACCCCTGCGCGGCGCCAGCTGTTCGCCCGGCGAACAGTCCGCCCCCCGGAGAATGCTCCCCCGATGCCTCGCGATGCATCGGGGTTTTTTTTTGATTGCCGACGCGACTGCTTCACAGTATTGAATCATGTTGCGTGAGCCGCAACCGGTAAAGCACCGTTTTGGACCGAAACGACCGCCGACTTTCACCATCAGCATGGATCATCACGTATGGATCTGGCACAGCTTTCCGCAGAAATCATCGTTTTGCTCTTTCTCGTCGGATTCGTCTCCGGCCTGGTGGACTCCATCGCCGGCGGCGGCGGATTGATCTCCCTGCCGGTGTTGCTGTTCATCGGCCTGCCGCCGCAGGTGGCTCTCGGCACCAACAAACTCCAGGGAACGTTTGGGGCATTTGCCGCCGCCTATAATTTTGTCAACAAGCGGCTGGTCAACCTCAAGGAGTGCGTTCCCGGGGTGATCTGTACCTTCATAGGCGCCGCCGGCGGTGCCCTGCTCGTGCAGACCATCGACCCGGCACTGATCAAACCGATCATCCCGATCCTGCTTTTTGTCGTATTTCTCTATACCCTGTTTGCCCGGCAACTGGGGTCGACCGATCGACGGGCCCGGATGGGGCAAACGCCGTTTTACCTGCTGTTCGGGATCGGACTGGGATTTTACGACGGCTTTTTTGGTCCGGGAACCGGCTCGTTCTGGGCTTTCGCGTTGATGACACTGCTCGGTCTCAATATGGTCAAGGCAACCGGCACCACGAAGGTGATGAATTTTATCAGCAACATCGTTGCGCTTGCCCTGTTTGCCGGCGGCGGCAATATTGCCTATTCGATCGGCCTGATCATGGCCGGCGGGCAACTGATCGGCGGACGCATCGGCTCGTCGCTGGCAATCAAAAACGGCGCCCGGATGATTCGTCCGATCTATCTGAGCGTCGTCTTCCTGACGATCATCCGGCTGCTCTGGTCCAGCCTCATCTCGGGTACCTGAACGATGACCCCGGCAATCAATGCAGCAAAAAAGAAAAGAATCGCATTCTCGATCCACCAGTACGACCATGATCCAAACCATCCGTCATACGGACTGGAAGCGGCAGAAAAGCTGGGAGTCGACCCCGGGCGGGTCTGCAAGACGCTCGTGGTCCGGCTCGATAACGGTCGCCTCGTTGTCGCCGTCATCCCGGTAGCGATGAAGCTTCACCTGAAAAAGACGGCAGCAGCCTGTGGCGCCAAGAAAGCCGCAATGGCGGACAAGGTAATCGTCGAGAAAACAACTGGTTATGTACTGGGTGGAGTCAGCCCGCTGGGCCAGAAAAAACGGCTGCCGACCGTTGTCCACGCAACGGTGACGGCCTATGCGACAATCTTTGTAAGCGGCGGCCGTCGCGGTCTGGATATCGAATTGGCGCCCGCCGATTTGCTGGCTTTAACCAACGGAGCAGTGCACGATCTGGTCTGAAGGTGGGCAGTTCGACTATCGGCCGTGACGCCTCACTTAGCTGCGCATCCTGAGCAAGCGTTCGGCGGTTTCGTGCAGTTGCTGCGGCGCCTCGGTAATTGACGGAAACGGCGGTCGCCCTTCTCTATCGGCGCGAACGATCTCGCCATCTTCCGGGAGAAAGCCGATAATCTCATAGTCGGGTAAAGCCGCTCTGATCAACTCCTCATCCTCGGCTCCACGAACCCGGTTGCCAAGCACGACGATGCGCTTGATGCCGATATCCCGACCGAGCCGGCGGATCGTCTCCGCTGCCGCCCTACTGCGGGCGCCGGGATTGACGACGATCACCAGCGCATCAACCGAACTCGAGGTAGCCCGGCCGAGATGCTCAATCCCGGCCTCCATATCCATGATGACGATGTCATCGCGAAACAGCACCAGGTGTGTCATCAACGCCTTGAGCATGGTGCTTTCCGGGCAGATACAACCGGATCCGCCACTTTTCACCGTACCCATGACCAGCAGCCTGACGCCATCGCGCTCCCGCGAGAACCGTTCCGGAATATCGTC
>CAZSOA010000115.1:0-11147 GCA_964608305.1 uncultured Desulfofustis sp.
ATGACTAAAAGTCGCAACGAAGCATGAAAATCATGCCAAAGCCGGTCCGGGCGGTTCTGTCGGAGACTGCATCGTGAAGGCCCGACAGAGCGTGGCAAACAGGCCGAAGGGTTGCGGGCAGGTCGCCAACTCCGATTGAACCAAATAAGCAAACGAGACCGTTACATGGAGGACACGATTCTGGTATAAATCGACTCGACCATTGCTCAGTGAAGCGGGAGGCGCTCGACCTGATCGCCGCTCTTTTTAACTACCGCCGACAACCATACCAACCATGCCCAAACGAAAAAAGATCTTTATCCTCGACACCAATGTCATCCTGCACGATTCATCCTGCATCCACCATTTCGACGAGCACGACATCATCATCCCGATCACCGTCCTCGAAGAACTCGACCAGTTCAAGAAAGGCAGCCAGATTATCAATTATCATGCCCGTGAGTTCGTCCGCGAACTCGATGCCCTGAGTACCGAAAAACTGTTTAACGGCGGCATTCCGATCGGCACGGGCAAAGGGAAGATCTCGATCCTTCTGGAGCGATCGCCCCACCCGGACCTGCAGCGCTACTTTCCCAACGTGGAAAAAGAGGACCACCGGATTCTCAACATCGCCTATCACCTCGCCAAGGAACAAGCAAAGCCGGTCATCCTGGTGAGCAAGGATGTCAATTTACGGATGAAGGCCCGATCCATCACGCTGATGGCCGAGGACTATACCACCGACCATGTGCGCGATCCGGCGCACCTCTACTCCGGCTGCCGTTACGAAGAACAGGTATCGGCACACCTGATCGAAGCCTTGTACGAACAAGAAGAAGTCGTCAACGGAACCGACTATGTTCCGAGTCGGCCGCTGCACCCCAACGAGTTTCTGGTGCTGCGCAACGGCAAGAAGTCGGCCCTGGCCACCTGTGTCAACGCCGGGCAAGATGGCCCCTGCACCTTCAGACGGGTAAACAAGGAACCGGTTTACGGCATCATACCGCGTAATGCGGAGCAGTCGTTTGCCGTCAGCGCATTGCTCAACCAGGACATCAAGCTGGTGACCATCACCGGCAAGGCCGGTACCGGAAAAACCCTGCTCGCATTGGCCGCCGCACTGGAGACGCGGGCCACGTATCGCCAGATCCTGCTTACCCGGCCGGTCATGCCGTTATCGAACAAGGATATCGGCTTTCTCCCGGGAGATATCCAGTCCAAGATCAAGCCGTACATGCAGCCGCTCTACGACAATCTTGGCGTCATCCGCGGCCAGTTCCCGGAAAAGAGCGACATGTATCAACGGCTGCAGCGTATGCTCGACGACGAAAAGCTGGCGATCGAACCGCTCGCCTATATCCGCGGTCGCAGCCTGGTGAAAATGTATATGATTGTCGACGAAGCACAGAATCTCACGCCACATGAAGTGAAAACCATCATCACCCGAGCCGGCGAGGGAACCAAGATCGTCCTGACCGGAGACATCAACCAGATCGATCATCCCTATCTCGGTATCAGATCAAACGGCCTGAGTAACCTGATCGAAAAAAAGCAGGGCCAGCACCTCTATGCCCATGTCGACCTGCGCAAAGGAGAGCGATCCGAACTTGCCGATCTGGCAAGCACTATTCTCTGAGCAACACCGTTCCGCCCGACCGGCACGTCATGGCAGCACGGTGGAGCCGGACAATTCGCCGAGTTCACAGGCGGACTGCCGGATCGCTGGGCGGCGTCGCTTAACGTGGCATGTGGGGATGATTGACCCAGTTCCACAGATCACACAGCAATTGTGCTTTCGGCGGCACCGGCACCCTGCGCACGTGAAACCAGACCAGACAACCGATAATGGCGAGCGCCGTGACAACAAGGATAATAGATTTCATGACCGACAGCCTGTACTCTATTGAGACGCTGGTCGGGATGCCGAAAATCGGACATCCCTCGGTCATAAGGTAGAAGGGTAATATTACGATACCATGTGGGTTTGATGAGTATCAGATGAAAGAGGGCATATTCTCGATACAATCGTCAGGCAGTCGGCGTAATCCGTTCGACCTTGACCCCGTTTTCCCAGAGCATATCGAGTAATGCCTCATCGTCCTTGCCGCTGATTTCGACGCAGATCAGCTGCTGGTCACGGCTGAAGTCGTGATACTGGATAATCGTCAGAATCTCCCGTCCTTGCCGCTGGAAAGCCTTGATCATCTTGTAAAAGGATTCCGGGCGATGATCGATTTTCAAATCGAACCGGGTACCCGCTCCTTTCGTGGTCATGATCTCATGAAATGCGCCCAGCACATTGGTAATACTGATAATCCCGACTAACCGACCGGCAGCTACGACCGGCAGACCATCGATCTTGTTGTGCCGCATTTTTTCGATCGCCTCAATAAGAGAGGCATCCGGTGCAACCGTGATCGGCGCGGTGGTCATGATCGATCCGATCTGCGTAGTGGTACTCAGATATTCGGTTTCCGCACTGCCTTCGGAATCGAAGATGGAGGGCATGGCTTTTTCGATATCACCGGGACTGACGATACCGACCAGGGATTCGCCGCTGACCACCGGCAAGCGTCTGATCCGGTGGGTGGTGAACAACTCCCGCGCCTCGGCCAGGGATGCTTCAGGGGCAATGGCGACGACCTGGCGATTCATCCATAGTTCAACATACATACCGGGATCTCCGTCAGTAACTCCCTACAACACAATGTTTTTCAGCGGATTTTTGCTCGAATAAAAGGTGATTTTCTCGGTCTCGCTATTGAGCGCAAAATAGCCTTCACGACACGTATGTTTCAAAACCGCCTCACTGTTGCCGATGCGTATCGTTGCTCCCGCCTGAATGATTCCGGCAATCTCGATCTTCTGACCGCAGGCATAGCGCAGACCGCCGAGCGTATCGTCGTCCGGCGAGGCCGGAATCAGATTGAAGTCCTGCAACGCTTTGCGGCAATGGGCGAGATCTTCTTCCAGATCGGTAAGATCCGGCGACGTGCCACCCGGTCCGAGCCGGTGGCGAAGCTTGAAAACTGCTTCTTCACTGACGGTGCGCTTATCCACCAGCTGCCGATACCGTTGATAGCGACGATAATCAACTGCTGCCGCCAGGTGCGAATGCGGACTCGTTTCGCTATCCACCTGAACGAGTGTTACTGAGCCGCCGGCGAACAGGCGGGAGCCGATCACCCGTGACTCCGCCCCGCAGGTGATTGCACCGAGACTGTTAACCTCGGCAAAATAGGCTTCCTGGCTGATATGGGCGGAACCGTTGCACGAGATGCGGCCCTCTTCGATATAATGCACGAAGACATCGCCTTCCGCCTCAATCGACGACTGCTTCCCCGTCACCCCGCCCCGGATCAGGACATTGGCGCCACCCTGGATCTGTGCCGATTCAACCATCCCACTGACGATCGCATCGCCACCCGCCTTGAGCAGAAACCCCGGACGAACCGACCCGCCGATATCAACCCCGCCCTTGCTGCGGACATTACCGGTGCTGTAGTCGAGGTCTTCGGAGATGACCTGTTTGGATGTCACCTTGACCGTCGTATCGTTAATAACCGTCAACACTCCGCCGAACGCCGCCCGGATCTGTCCGGTCTGCTCATCGTAGCGGATGTCGGCCGTGTTTTTGATGACCAGATCCTTGCCCGGTACCTGCGGTACCTCATGTCCGAAGACATTGATTCCCGGTAAACCGGCCGTGGCAGGAATCCTGGTCGCCAACAACTGACCGGCGTCAACGCCGATGAACATATTGCGTTCCTTGAAGTCCATGCTGCCGTCGGCCTGCTCTTCGCCGGCTTGCACTCCGACCGTTACCTCGATGCGCAGGCGACCATTCTGCCCATTTACCGGCATTCTGCCACGGGCGATGATCTGGCCGACCAGCGGGGTTTTGTCCGCCGGTACCTGCTCCAGCATCCCGGCAATGACCCGTTCCCGAATACCCCAGCGCACGCCGATTCGCTCCAACTCAGCCTTGATCTCCTGCTCATCGGGCATTGCCCCCCCATCAAACGGTGGGTAGAGGGTCATCTTTGCCGACCAGCCATCTTCGCCGGCCACTACCATCGGCTCCAGATCGACCGTGACGATTCGGGCCGATCCCTCTTTTCTCGTGGTCAACCGTGGATAACCGGCAGCCACGGCCAGCAAGCCACGCTTGTCGGCCGAGAACTCCACGTGGTTGCCCGGCACCAGGACAATTTCCGTTTCAGATGCGGACGTGGACGAGCCATCGCCTGCCTGTTCCAGAGAGACAAGCAGTGCGCCGGCAGGCAGCCATTGGCTTACCTCATAGCTCCGCAGTTCCTCGCCGTCGCCAACCCTGATTGTTCCTGTTCGAAAATGCTGTTTCAATGACACCGGTTCGCACCACTCCGAAATGCAGCTTTGTTCTCCGCCGGGACACGCTCGCAAGACACCGCGGATATCCCCATAAACCACATCATTATAGCACATTTTCAGGAAAAACAATGTTTCCCGGCTGACAAGCCCATCATGCCGTTTTCCCGTCTTGAGCCTTAGTGCTTCTTGTTCTGCAGTATTTCCCTTGAGAAAAATGGTGGTTAATGTTCGTTTGCAAGAGCACATGACTGCGACGTCTTCGGAGGACCGATAAAATGCCCGGAGCCCAACCGGAACCCGCCCATCGACTCATGACGAATACGGTGCTCAAACTATGTTCGTTCATGATTCTGCTGATGGTGGTTACCCTTGCCACCGGCTGCCGGGGCGACAGCGATTATCCCTTCGTACGGCTCGCGCATTACGATCCGCTTCAGCGCTATTATCCTGAAGATCACTGGGCGATTGTGCCGGATCCGGAATCGGTCGGCTGGTCTTCCGCCGACCTTGAGGAAGCGCGCCGTTTTGCCAAAACGATCCATTCTAGCGCCGTCGTCATCATCGAGAACGGGGTCGTAATCGCCGGATGGGGCAATCTTACCAGCCGTTACAAACTGCACTCCGTCAGAAAAAGCCTGATGAGCGTCATGTATGGCATCGCCATAGAAGATGATCTGATATCTCTGGCCGACACCCTTGAACAACTTGCCATTAACGACCGCGGCGGACTCACCGCAACCGAGCGCCAAGCCACTATCCATGATCTGTTGACATCCCGCTCCGGCGTCTATCATCCCGCCGCATACGAAACGGCAGGGATGCGGGAGAAGCGGCCGGCTCGCGGCAGCCATGCCCCGGGATCATTCTGGTATTACAACAATTGGGATTTCAACGTCCTGTCAACCATCTATAACCAGCAGACAGGACAGGATTTTTTCCGTGCTTTTAATGAAAAAATTGCCGCGCCGTTGCGGATGGAGCACTTTCGGATTGCCGACACGTCGTACCATTACGATGCATCGTATTCGGTGCACCCGGCATATCTGTTTCGTATGAGCGCTCTTGATCTTGCCCGATTCGGCTTACTCTGCCTGCGGGAAGGGCAATGGCGAGACGAACGCATCGTCTCACAACAATGGCTTGCTCTAAGCACCAAGGCCCATACCGTTTTCAATCCGTCGCGCCCGGCTCGTGGGTACGGGTACCTGTGGTGGGTTGACGAAGGGCTGTACTACGCGTCCGGAACCGGCGGCCAGCGACTGTTTGTCTGGCCGGAACGGAATCTGATCGTCGTCCATCGCACCGACACCGACAGCAAGGTGCGCATCAGGTCAAGAGCAATCCGGCAGTTGGTCGACCTGATCCTTCAAGCCCGTTTTCCCGAACCGGTCATGCACGTCGAAGGCGTAGAGGAAGCGGAGGAAACGGTACCGGCAGAGTAACCCTTTGCGGGCTGTCGGCACCCGAGACGAGAAACAGAAAGAAAAGGGCCAGATGTCGGACCAACACATCAAAGACGCCAATGCCTCCATTTTCCTCGCGGTCGCCCGGAAGATCGGGCTTTCTGTCGAGCTGCTAGCGGCCAGAAACAGTTTCCTTGCCATCAGCGACGGCACGAAACGGTTGCTTGTCTATCATAACGCGACCAGTATTTCCGATGTCGCGACCCGGCGTATGACCAATAACAAATCGGTCTGTCAGCGTCTTTTCAGACAGCACGGGATTCCGGTTCCGGAGTTCAAAACGTTTGCCCGCAATCGTATTGATGCGATTCTTGATTACTGGGAACAGCATCGGCCGATCGTCATCAAGCCGATCCACGGCTCGCGGAGCGTCGGCGTAACCGTTAATCCGCAGACCAAAGAAGAGGTGCTGGCCGCGCTCGCCATTATTTCCGGAACCAAGGTGATGATCGAGCACTATGTTCCCGGAGACGACTATCGAATCCTGATTTTTCAAGATCGCATCCTCGATATCATCAAATGGCTACCGCCCCAAGTGATTGGTGACGGTCACCGCACCATCGAACAATTGATCGAAGAAAAGAATCACTATCTCCTGGAAAACGACCTCTATCCCATCGAGATCGACCCGGCGACCTTGAACCGGCAGAACCTCGCCATAGCCGATATTCCCCCGTGCGGGCACAATGTCATCATCAATGCGACCAACGAGCACTTTGTCGGCGCAGAAACAATCAGGGTGGCTCCACAGGAATTTCATCCTGATAACCTCGCCATGTTCCGCCGTGCCGCCCGCCTTACCAACCTGACCTTGTCCGGTCTCGACTTTATCTGCCGGGATCCGCGGCTGTCATTTCACGACAGCGGTGCCATGGTTAATGAGATCAACAATGCACCGCATATCTGGCCCCATTTCCATGCCGACCGCGCCCAGGATACGAGCTGTATCGAGGCCATCCTCCGCGGTTACTTCGGGCTTTTTGATGAAGCCTCAAGCAAGCCGGCCAAGGCCGGTGCCACCGACCGGCACGGTGAGCGCACCCGGCTCTTTGCAAAAACCGCCGGCATTGTCCGTGACCGATGGACCGCCCTGGAAAAAAGTTATTATTGTGAAGCACTCACGTATTATCAGGAAGTCGTCTTCATTGACTCGCGCTTGGTCACCTACCGGCTTGAGCGCTCCACCGGGCGCATTGTCATCGATTATCTCGGTCTGCCGCTCAACGATTTAGCCATGCTCTATACGTTCGGCAGAGCCGCAGAAACGCAGTTGCTCGTGCGCTCCCTAGCGTCATGCGGATGCCCGACCTCCGACCCGTATGCAACCATCGCCCGCGACGGTCTCGGCAAACTGGCCGATGCACTGTCGTTGCATGCCGACGGCCTCGGCACGACCACCCATATTATCACCGCCAATGAACTGGCCGAACGCTACCTGACCCACCTTGACGAGGCGGCCTTTCCTCTGCTGAACAAACCAATCAGCGGCAACAAGGGGAAAGGAATCGTGTTGCTCACTACGGCCGCGGAGGCGATCGCCTTCAGCGCCGAGCATTTCAAAAAGAGCACGGAGTGGCTGGTATTTGAGCAGCTGATGCCGTTTGCCCACGAATATCGGATCTACGTTGTCGACGGAACACCGATCGAAGGCTACGAGAAAGTTGGTGCCGATGGAAAAATCGTCAAGAACCTCGCCCAGGGAGCAACGCCGAAAACGATTCCCCCGGAGGTCAAAGATGATTTGTTCTCCTGGCTCTCGGAGTCCCTCCCGCAACGGTACCGAACGGGCATTTACGGTGTCGACCTCGGGGTAACCGGCGAGAATCAGCGTCATTTTATAGAGATCAATAGAACTCCCGGATTTGGTGGCCTGAAGCGCCTCAGGTTGGTCAACTTCCCCAATCGGGCGCATCAAATAATCTCCCGGCGAGCCGGAAACGCCGCTCCACATCCTCAGTGGCCAAACGCCTATCGCATTACCATGCTCGGCGATACCAATCCCGGAGAAACCTATCAGGAACGGCGGGCGCTGAAGGGCCAGGAGAACATCCTGCAGCAACGCGGCTACCGGGATAGTTTCAACAACTTCACCTCGTTTCTGAAGGAATCTCATTATACCGTCATCAATCTCGAAGCCGCCGTCACCCGGGAGCGCCGGTCTCCGTTTGCCGGCGACAAACCTTATTGTGACCGGACTGATAGCGAGAAAACACCCGCCACGTTAAACGAGATCGGTATCCACGCCGTTTCTCTGGCCAACAATCACACGTTTGATTTCGGAACAACCGGACTCTTGGACACCCTGAAGGCGCTCAACCGACACGGTATCTCGTGGTTCGGCGCAGGCCTCGAGGATGACGAAGCCCGGCGCCCCCTGCATCATCGGTTTATTCTGGGTGGCAGGAGCCTGCACCTCATCATTGCTGCCGGTTTTGAGCATCAGCAGCGGCAGCTGGAACGCAACTACTATGCCGGCCCCGACAACGCCGGCGTCAACCGCTGGTCAGTCGATCGGATTCGCGAACAACTCGGCACCTTGCGCTCCGCTCATCCTGAGGCCTTCCTTCTTGCGTTTCCGCACTGGGGATCGAACTACCGGTATGTCCTGGAACGACAAAGGGAGATGGCACGGGCAATGATCGATGCGGGAGCCGACCTCATCATCGGCCATGGTTCGCATATGCTGCAGGAGATCGAGTGCCATCAAGGACGCTGGATAATTTACAGCGTTGGTAACTTTGTCTACAACTCGCCGGGGCGATTCGCCAGCAACGAGGTAGTGCCTTATGGGCTGCTCTGCCGGCTGTCGATCGTTTTGGAGCAGGACGGCCCCCGAATCAACCTCCGGCTTTATCCGATCCATTCCGACAACCGCAAGACCGATTACCGACCACATTTCGTCACCATGGCACAGTTCAAGGAGATTCTGGCGCTATTGATGCCGACGGGGAAATCAGCCGGCGGCCTGGAGCGACAGTTCCGCTGCGGCGTCGACCATCACGGTTATTATCTGGTTCGCGATATCCGGTGGGAACATGCGTCGCCGGCAGGGACAACCGACTGAGAAATGCTGAGCTAAGGCCACCTGTACCGACAGCCGGCGCGCTTTATCCATGTCCATGAAAATCTTATGGGAACCTTGAAAAATTGCCATTTCGTCCAATATCATCGTTGCGCAATCACATTTTATCCTCGGAATATCATGTATATGCCTGCGGTAAAATTCTCTTGCGCGCCTTGATATTGAACAAACTTTCGATTTTTTCAAGGCCCCCGTATGTATCAATAACAAATCAGCTCCTTATATCCAGGCGATTATGCCTCCGGCGGCTGCGCGGCGGCCTCCTCCGGAACCGACCGGGCCGGCATTTGGCATGATTTTCATGCTGCGTTGTGACTGCCGGTCATGGGGGTCAAGGCTGAACAGATGAAAACATGAATTCTTCCAGAGCCCGCAGCAGGAAAAGAGCGGCCGGCATGGCAAAAACGTCTTGCCCATTGCTTTGATAATGATTATCGGTTAGCTATGAGATAGGATCATACGGTAACCATTCGGATTACCTAGCCATCTCGTGCATCATCCTTGTAGCTTAATGTTTTTTTGTGGTACTACGCACAAGGATTCTGATGCATCATCAGCCAGGAAGGGGGGAACAATCCTACAGGCCACCGAATGAAAAAGGAGACGCTTATGAAATGGAGCAGACTGCTGTGTTCAGCGTTAACGACCGGAACGCTGATCCTGGGAGGGACCTCCCTGCACGCAGAGGCCTTGAGAGATGCAATTGAGACAGTTATCCAAACGCACCCCGAGATCAGGACCGGGGCATACAACCGTCTCGGCAGAGACGAAGAAGTCAGACAGGCACGAGCGGGTTATCTGCCGGTAATCGATTTCAAAGCCGGTTATGGTATCCAGGAACTTCAGGAGCCCGTTGACGACACGCTCTACCCGAAACTCTACACGTTAAGCCTCAGGCAGAACCTGTTTACCGGTTTTGCGACAATGGATGAGGTCGAACGGCAACAGAATCGAGTCCGTTCTTCTGCCTACAGTCTCCAGGCGACGTCGGATCTACTCGCTCTGCGAACAGCTCGGGCGTATCTCAATGTCCTGCGGGAACAAGAATTGCTCAACCTTGCCGAACAAAGTCTTGAAACCCACCTGCGGATTGCCGACCAGATCAGAATGCGCAGCGATGCGGGAGTCAGCAGCACTGCGGACAAAGACCAGGTAGCGGGACGTGTCGCACTGGCTCGGGCCAATGTCGTCGTTGCCCAGACCAATCTGGCTGATGCGCAAACCAACTACCTGGCTCTGGTCGGTCGCCTGCCGGAAGGCCTGCAACCACCGCCGGCTTTCGACAACGAACTGCCGGCCACCCTGGAAGATGCTGAGTTGCAGGCAATTCAGGCTCACCCGACCCTGAAATCCGCCCTTGCCGACCTTGATGCCCGGGTCAGTCAGTATGAGGTTGCCAAGGCGGCCTATTATCCGATTGTCGATCTCGAGGTCGATCAGCACTGGGAGGACGACTTCGATAACGAGGGCAAAAACGACCGTCTGATCGCCTTGCTCAGACTTCGTTTCAACCTGTTCAACGGATTCAAAGATGAAGCGCGGCGGGCAGAAACTGCCCATTTGATCAGTGAAGCAAGAGAAATCAGAAACGGTACGCACCGCGAGGTTATCGAATCTATCCGCCTGTCCTGGATGGCGCACCAGGCGGTTCTTGATCGACTGAATTATATTGAACAGCGGGCACAGTCCACCTCGGCCACAGCGGAAGCCTATACGAGGCAGTTCAACCTCGGCCAGCGAACCCTGCTCGATGTCCTTGATACCGAAGCGGAAGCCATCGATGCGAAGCGAGACTTGGTTGACGCAACCTATGCAGGATATTTGACGCAATACCGGATTCTCAACGGCCTCGGCGGCCTGGTACCGGCATTCGGTCTCGAATACCCGGAAGAGAGTAAAGTCGAAGAGCGGAACAATCGCGACGAAACTGTTGCCGGTAATGGTTAACCCACAAGCAGGGTATATGATCGACCTCGACTCCTGTTTGTGCCGAACAATGAAAAGACCCGTCGTTCCGGCGGGTTTTTTCATACGCGCACCATTCGTTCAACAATGTTCCATCTCCTCTCCCGGTGTGTTGTTATGACCAAGAGCAGCGGCGCCGCAGCAATGAAAGACTGGCAAATAGCCAGCAACGACAGCGACAGTTTCGACGACCCGTTGCTCGATTGCCTGCTGATCCTTGCCAATCTGTATGAGCGCCCGACCACACGCGTTGCCCTGCGCGCCGGCCTGCCCCTGGTCGAAAACCGCCTGACCGTTGAGCTCGT
>CAZSOA010000116.1:0-11103 GCA_964608305.1 uncultured Desulfofustis sp.
ATCGAGGTCAAGCTGCGCGGCGACCAGGACATCGATGTGGAGTTGCGCAACCCGGAGTACGACATCACCCGAACGATCAAAAAAGTCCTCTACAGCTACCAGGGCAGCGGTGACCTCTTTGCAAATATCGGCAAGCCGGTTACCTTTACCGGTTACATCTCTGCAGATGCACGACTTCCGGAAGAACTTGTACGCCTGAAACACGATCTGCTTGAAATCCTCGAAGATCTACAACAACGAGGTACTGATCGCTTTTCATTTTCGCTGATCGACCCCGATGCCGGCACCGGCACCGTGGCGCAGCAGATCAGCAGTGAGTACGGTTTCCGACCGATGGCCATGGGGCTGTTTGATCCGCGTTCGTTCTGGTTCTACATGACCCTGGCCGGCGCCGATCAGACCGTTGAAATCCCGCTGCCCGAAGACCTCAGCACGGAGGCCCTGCGGCGGGATCTGGATGCCGGTCTGCGGCGCTTTGTCAGCGGTTTTACGAAAACGGTGGCGCTGCACGCCCCCCGGGTGTCTCCCGAACTGGTTCAATACGGCCTGGCCCCGCCGACAAAAGAATTCAACCTGCTGAAGAACGCCCTTGGCGAACAGCATAACGTGCTCGAAACCGACCTGAAAACCGGTCGCGTGCCCGCCGAGGCCGACCTGTTATTGGTTGTCGCCCCCGCCGAGCTCGACGATAAGCAGGTGTTTGCCATCGACCAGTTCCTGATGCAGGGCGGCAGTGTCATCCTGGCCACCTCACCGTTCCAGGTCCTGCTTGAAGGGTCACTGACAGCCCAACAACAATCCTCGGGCCTGGAGGATTGGCTCGCCTTCCATGGTATCACCGTTGCTGAACGCATGGTACTCGACCTGCAGAACAGCCCCTTCCCGGTGCCGATCGAACGAAATGTCGGCGGCTTCACCGTGCAGGAAACCCACCTGGTCAAGTATCCGTACTTCCTCGATATTCGTTCCGACGGCATGAATCTGGACAGCGGCATCATGAGTGGGCTGAACCAGGTGACGATGAACTGGGTTTCACCGGTTATCGTTGATGAAACGCAGCATCAAGAACGCCACGTCACCGATTTGCTGTACAGCTCCGAGCGGAGCTGGGTCTCGGAAGGCAGTGCCATCCAGCCGGATTACCGAACCTATCGTGACATCGGTTTTCAGCCCGGCGAAGCACAGGAGCGCCACCTGCTCGCTGTAGCCGTCGAAGGGTCGTTTCCATCCTATTTTGCCGACCGGCCGTCACCATTTCTGAGCGAGGCCGCCGCCCCGCAAGCGCAGGCCGATACCGCCAACCCGGAACAGGCAACGGAGGAACCGACGGTTCCGCAGATCATCCGACACATCGACAAATCACCGGAAACGTCCCGGATCATCCTGTTCGGTTCACAGAATTTCCTCGACGACACGATACTCGGCATCGGTTCGACGATGATGGGCACCGGCTCCTTCTCACCACTGCAGCTCGTGGCCAACAGCGTTGACTGGTCGCTGGAGGATCGCGACCTGCTGTCAATCCGCGGCAGAAGCCATTTTGCCCGCTCTCTGGTGCCCTTGACCAGGGACCAGCAGCTCTTCTGGGAATATCTCAACTATGGCCTGGCGTTTACCGGCCTGGTGCTCATCTGGCTGGTCAAGGCCTATCTCGGAAACAGAACACGCTCTCGCCATCGCCGAATGCTGGCGAACGGCGCGGGGAGGAATTGATCATGCAGCGCATCATTACCGTTGCCGCCATTCTGCTGGCCGTGCAGATCGGCCTGATCATCGCTTTTCACCGTCCATCCGAGCAACATGCGGCCTTCGTTCCGGAGGCGCCGTTTCTTGCCTTTGACCCGCTCCAGGTAACGGGCATCGAACTGACCAACGGCGACGGCGAACAACTGCTTTTAAGCAAGCGTGAAGACCGCTGGGTCATACCGGCGGCTGCCAACGCCCGTGCCGACAGCGGCCAGATCGACGATCTGTTGACACGGCTTGCCGGCGAGCGGAAAGGGTTTGCCGTCGCCACCTCCGCCGGGGCCGCGCCACGGTTCAAGGTCGCCGCCGACACCTTTGACCACCGTCTCGTGCTCAAAAGCGGCGACGCCGATGTTGCCGGTTTTTATCTCGGCACCGCCGCCGGTCTGCGCCGCTCCCATGCCCGTGTCACCGGGGAAAACGATATCGTTATCGTCGGTATCGGCGGCTACGAGGTCGACGCCCGACGGGACAACTGGCTCGACAAAAACGCCCTTCAGTGCGACCGTGAGGCCATCCGATCTATAATCTTTCCCGATTTCACCGTGATCAAAGATGCGGCCGGCTGGCAATTTGCCGATGCCGCAGCAGGGGAATCACCGGTGGCCGAAACCGTCGATGAACTGCTCGGCAGCGTCTGCGGATTGTCGATCCAGACTGTTCTCGACGCCGAGCTGGCCGACCGATTGTTTGCCGGAGAACCAATCCTGGAGTACCAGGTTGAGAATCAGGACGGCAACCGGACCCGGTATCAGTTCACCGCCCTTGAAGACGATGAGCATGCCTTTGCTTTGCAGGTCTCCGGCCATGACGCCTCCTACAAGGTCTACGGCTGGCTGGTCAACGATCTCCAGTCCTTCAACCGTGAGAAGCTGAGCAGTTTGCCCGCCGGGCAGTCACGCGACGATACCGGCGTTGATGCGACTGACGAAAACGAACCCGGACCATCGAGTCAGTGAGCAACGACTAGCGGGAATAGCTCGAAGCGGTGGTCGAGCCACCGGTGCCAGTCCAGTCGGTATGGAAAAACTCCCCGCGTGGCCGGTCTACCCGCTCATAGGTGTGGGCACCGAAATAGTCCCGCTGGGCCTGCAGCAGGTTGGCCGGCAGCCGGACCGATCGGAGACTGTCGAATGCGGCGACAGCCGCCGCCAGGCACGGAACCGGCACCCCGTGTCGCAAAGCGATGCCGACGACATTCCGGACCGCCGCCTGGTTCCGGTTGACCCGCTCACGAAAATACGGGGCGAGCAGCAGATGCGCGAGCTGCGGATCGGTGCTGAATGCGGTACTGATCGGATCGAGAAACGCCGAACGAATGATGCACCCATTCCGCCAGATCCGGGCGATGGCGGCGCAGTCCAGATGCCAGTCATGTTCCGTCGAAGCGTTCTGCAGCAGCGCGAATCCCTGGGCATAGGAGATGATCTTGGCAAACAGCAGCGCCTGACCAAGTGCATCGATTCGTTCCTCCCGTCCCAGATCAGATGCTTCGGACGGCCCCTGCAGGACTTCACTGGCCCGCCGGCGCAGATCGACTTCGGCTGAGACACAGCGGGCAAAGACCGATTCTCCGATCAAAGACAGGTCAACCCCCTGTTCCAGGGCCGCCACCACGGTCCATTTCCCGGTCCCTTTCTGACCGGCCGCATCACGTATACGATCAATGAGCGGCGCACCGTCACTATCGCGATAGCCAAGGATGTCAGCGGTGATTTCGATCAGATAACTATTGAGTTCACCGCCGTTCCACCGCTGAAAAACCTCCTGCATCCGCGCGGCCGGCAAACCGAGTACCTGCCGCATGATCTGATAGATCTCGCCGATCAGCTGCATATCGCCATACTCGATGCCGTTATGCACCATCTTCACGAAATGGCCGGCACCGTCATTGCCCATCCAGGCGCAGCAGGGCTCGTCATTGCCGGCCCGGGCGGCTAGTGCGGTGAAAATCGGTTCGACCGGGGCCCAGCCGGCGCGGTCGCCGCCGGGCATGATCGACGGACCGTGCAGTGCCCCGGCTTCGCCACCCGAGATGCCGACACCGAGATAGTGTATTCCCCGCCGCTGCAACTCGCCGCAGCGGCGCATGGTATCCCGGTAATGGGAGTTGCCGCCGTCGATGACGATATCGCCTTTGTCGAGATGCGGCAGCAGTTGTTCGATGAACTCGTCCACTGCGGCACCGGCGCGAACCATCATCATCACCCGTCGCGGCCGCGCCAGCGACTTGATGAACTCGTCGACGACATGATACCCGTTGATTGCCGGCCCGGCGCCACGGCCTGCCAGAAAGGCGTCGACCTTGGCGCTCGTTCGATTGTAGACGGCTACGCGAAATCCCTTGTCTGCCATATTCAACACAAGGTTCTCACCCATCACGGCCAGTCCGGCCACACCTATCTGTGCCTGCATATCCATCGCAATGCTCCTTGATAAGCTGATTGACGGTGGTGAAAAACTATGCAATTCGACCTGCCACCGGCTTGATCGCCCAGAGATCAATGATCATGATAATGGCTTGAACGGCACTCCGTCAACTGCTGCACGATCTGAAGCGATCACCGCCCGGGGCCGTTTCCACTCTAGCCCAGCCTCCACCGGCCTGGCAAAAACACAAAAAATGTGGCAGGATGAAGATCCATTCCCGAACGGCAACCGAGACAGACCGCCCATGAAAACGATTCTTATCACCGGTGCTACCGGGTATATCGGCCGCCGGCTCACGGTGCGGTTGCTGGAAAAGGGACGGTATCGCATCCGCCTGCTCGTCCGGAATCAAAAAAAGGTGCAAACGGCGATCGCGGAGCAGTGTGATATCCGGATCGGTTCGACCTTCGACAAAGCCTCCCTGGATACAGCGCTCGACGGCGTCGATATCGCTTTTTATCTTATCCACTCCATGGGAGAAAAGACCGACTATCGGAGCCTCGACCGGGAGAGTGCAGAGCAGTTTCGTGATGCCTGTATCGGCGCAGGTGTCCGCCGCATCATCTACCTCGGTGGACTTGGCGTCCGTGACAACGCCAGCAAACACCTGCTCAGCCGGATCGAAACCGGTGAAGTGCTGTCCAAGCGCCCCGACCGGATCGAGACCATCTGGTTCCGGGCCGGGGTGATCATCGGCTCGGGCAGCGCCAGCTTCGAAATCATCCGCAACCTCGTCCAGAAGCTGCCGATCATGATCACCCCGCGCTGGGTACGGACCAAGACGCAACCGGTGGGCATTCATGATGTCCTTGCCTATCTCGAACATGCCATCGATCTCGAGCACGACGGCAACCTGGTGGTCGATATCGGCGCCGATCAACTCAGCTTTCAGGAGATGATGGGCGAGGCCGCCCGGGCCATGGGGCTGCGCCGGATGTTGCTACCGGTGCCGCTTCTGTCACCGCGCCTCTCCTCCTATTGGCTTATCCTGTTTACACCGGTGCCCTACCGGCTGGCCTCAGCGCTTGTTGAGGGGCTCAAAAGCGAAACGATTCTGCAGAACGATCATGCCGCCCGCTATTTCCCCGCCATCCGTCCCCAGCCATTTTTCCAGACGGTTACCGCGGCCATGCAGGAATTGGCGGACCAGCAGGTTCTCAGCCGCTGGTGTGACAGCAGTGGCTTGCAGGCCTGCGACATCACCGACTTCGATGATCCGGCCGGCGCCATTCTCCGTGACGTGCGCGTCGTCCCGTTCACCAACGGAGAAGAACCGGCAGCAGTCTTTGCCGGTGCCTGCCGGATCGGCGGCGTCAACGGCTGGTTTCGCTACCAAACGCTCTGGCGGCTGCGCGGTCTGATCGACAAACTGCTCGGCGGCTACGGACTATCCCGCGGCCGGCGTGACAGCGGCGATTTGCGGATCGGCGATGCCATCGATTTCTGGAAGGTGGTCGACATCAAAGAGGGAAAACGGTTACTGCTCTACGCCCAGATGAAGCTTCCCGGCCAGGCCTGGCTCGAATTCGACGTTCAGCCCGACCAACTTGTGCAAACCGCGCATTTCCTGCCGCGCGGGCTGCTTGGCCGCCTTTACTGGTACAGTATTGTGCCGCTGCACAACCTGGTCTTCGCCGACCTGGCACGGGCGGTCGTCCGCAGGGCCCGGGACGCAGCCGGCAAGCCACCGCTTTCCGAACGCGCCGGCCCGCCATGAAAGCTGAGGCATATCGATGACGCAACCGCTCCATGACCGTGCCCGCAAGATGCTCGCCACCGGCTGGTCTACCGTTGGCCGACGATTGTTCATCTTCGCTCTGCTCTGGTGGATTTTGACCGGGGGAGCCCCCGGTTCCTGGCCGGCGGGAATAATCGTCATCAGTCTGGCCACGGCAGTATCTCTGGCAGTTCGACCGTCTCACCCATGGCGGCTCAATACCGTCGGTGTGCTGCACTTCATCCCTTACTTCCTGTGGCAATCGATGCGCGGCGGAATCGATGTCACCCGGCGCGCCTTCTCCCCAGCTCTACCGCTTGCCCCGGCATTACTGGAACGCCGCATCGGCCTGGAATCGGACACGGCACGGCTGTTTTTCGTCAATACCATCAGCCTGCTGCCGGGAACACTCAGCGCCGAATTGCACGAAGACCAGGTGGTTATCCACTGCCTTGACCATACCGCTTCTCTCGCTGATGATCTGAGGCACCTGGAGATCCGTGTTGCAGCCATCTTTGACAACCAGGACGAGCCTACCCATGAATGACTTCTGCCTGCTCCTTGCCCTTGTTTTACTGCTGACCATCGGGGTCGGCTTGATCCGGGTCATCCGCGGGCCGACCGCCCACGACCGGATGCTCTGTGCGCAACTATTCGGTACCACCGGTGTCGCCATTCTGCTGCTGCTCGGCCAGGCCACCGAAGAACCGGTCTGGTGGGATGTCGCCCTCGTTTTTGCGGCGCTGTCGTCAATTACCGCCGTTACCTTTGTCTGTCGCCGTGCCACGCGCCGACAACACGATACCGGAGGATGACCATGGCTATCAGCGATCTGCTCTCCATCGTTATCCTCCTGGCGTCACTCCCGTTTTTCCTGGGCGGCACGGTCGGTATCATCCGCTTTCCCGATGTCTATTGCCGGCTGCATGCACTGACCAAGGCAGACAACCTCGGCCTCGGCCTGGTGGTCATCGCGCTGATGCTGCAGGCCGAGACATGGCAATTGGCCGCCAAATTGCTGCTGATCTGGTTGCTGGTCATGGTCTCGGGCGCCAGCGTCGCTCACCTTATTGCCCGCACGGCCCTGCGAGAAGGGGAAAAACCATGGCAGCCACGGCGATAAATCCGACCCTGATCTTCGATCTCGTACTGCCGGCTACACTGCTCTGGCTCGGCTGGAGCACCCTGGCCAGTAAGGATCTGTTTCGAAGCGTCGTCCTTTTCATCGCCTTCAGCCTGCTCCTTGCCCTCGCCTGGGCGCGCCTCGAGGCACCGGACGTGGCCCTTGCCGAGGCGGCCATCGGCGCCGGGGTAACCGGCTCATTGCTGCTGGTCACCCTGTCCCGCCTGGAGTCGCACACAGCAACCAGGCCAACCCGCCCCGCCGCCGGCTCTGCCGGACGCCGGTTGACGGCACCGCTGGTAACCCTGCTTGTCGTTGTCTCGTTTACCGTGTTGCTTATCCGGGAATTTTCCATGCCTGCCGACCTCACGAGCGGGCTCGGTCCCTTGGTCGCCGACCAGCTTTCGGCAAGCGGAGTCAGTCACCCGGTCACCGCAGTCCTGCTCAATTTCCGCGGCTACGATACCTTGCTTGAAGTGGGTGTACTGGTGCTGGCCCTGATTGCCATCTGGTCGTTTGGCACGGCGGAGCCATTTCCTGCGGCGCTGCCGCCATCCGTCATTCTGCAGAGCCTGCAACGCATCATCCTGCCGAGCTTGATCATCATTGGCGGATATCTGCTCTGGCTCGGCTCGCATGCCCCCGGTGGAGCCTTCCAGGCCGCGTCCCTGCTGAGTGCAGCGCTGCTGTTGGCCCTGTTTGGCGGCCGGCGGCTGCCGGCCGCCGGCAACCGGTTACTGATCCGGACGCTGCTGACAATCGGATTTGCCATCTTTCTCGGGGCAGCACTGATCGGCCCATTCACCGGCCGGCCACTGCTCTGGTATCCGCCCCGGGCAGCCACCTCTCTCATCCTCGCCATCGAATGGGCACTGACCTTTTCCATTGCCCTCATTCTTACGGCGGCGATCATCGGTGGGCGCCCGTCGGAAACCCACGGCTATCCACCCCCGGAAAACAAACAGCCATGAACGGCCCCCTGTTCTACGCCGCCGCCGGCATCGTTCTGTTCTTTATCGGCGCCCATGCCTTATTTGCCGGCTCCCACCTGCTGCGCACCATCCTTGCCGCCAATATCATGGGCAGCGGCGTGTTCATGGTCTTTATCGCCTTAGCCGCCCGCCCTCTCGGGCCACCCGATCCCGTGCCCCACGCCATGGTATTGACCGGGATCGTCGTCACCGTCGCCTTCACCGCCGTGGCTGCCGCCCTGGCAGTTGCCATCACCCGCAGCAGTGGAGAAACAACGTTGCGCGAAGACCCGAACGACGAGCCATGATCGAGCCGCTGTTCACCCACCCCTGGTTCCTCTGGACCGTGGTCCTGCCGCTGACGGCGGCGCTGCTGGCCTTCCTCTTTCCCCGTCAGGCGGTACCGCTGGCACTGGCGACGGGTGTGGCCATGCCTCTGCTGGTCGGCGCTACGAGTGCACAGCTGTTACAATTCGGGCCAATCCTGCACCAGCTTGGCGGCTGGCAAACGCCGCTCGGTATCATGCTGCTCGCCGACGGACCGGCTGTTATCATGTTGCTCGCCTCGGCACTGGTCGGTCTCGTGACGACGATTTACGCCTGTGCCTATTTTTCAGACAGTGCCGATGGTGAGCCCCCTGTGGCGCGCTCGTTCTGGCCGCTCTGGCTTTTTTTGTGGGCGGCCTGCAACGCATTGTTCGTCTCCTCGGACCTGTTCAATCTCTACATCACGCTGGAGTTGATCACCATAAGCGCTATCTCTCTGACGGCGCTGACCAACCGGCCAACCGCCCTGACGGCGGCCATGCGCTATCTGCTGACCGGCCTGGCCGGCTCACTTGCCTACCTGTTCGGCGTCGCCTTGCTCTACAGCGCCTACGGCACGGTCGATCTGAGCCTGCTGGCTGTGGCAATGACCAGCGACACCCTGAGCAGGTCGGCGTTGGCCCTGATGAGTGCCGGACTGCTTCTGAAAGCGGCGCTGTTTCCGTTCCATTTCTGGCTGCCACCAGCCCATGCCAACGCCCCGGCACCGGTCAGCGCGATTTTGTCGGGTCTGGTGGTCAAGGCCCCGCTCTTGATCCTCCTGCGGCTCTGGTTTGACGTCTTTGCCGAAGGTGTGACAATGCCGCCGGCATCACTGCTCGGTGGTGTTGGCGCCGTTGCCATCATCTGGGGGTCGCTCCTTGCCCTGCGGCAGCCCCGCCTCAAGCTGCTCGTCGCCTATTCCACGGTCGCGCAAATCGGTTATCTGTTCCTGCTTTTCCCCCTCGCCCGTGGCGAAGCGTCGACCACCGCCTGGGTGGGTGGCCTGCTGCTGGTGCTCTCCCATGCGTGTGCGAAAACCGCCATGTTTCTCGTCGCCGGCACGGTTCAGCGGATGACCGGACATGATCGCCTCAGCGACCTGGTCGGTGCCGGCACTCCTCTGGGCGCTCAGCTGCTGATTTTTGCCCTGGCGGCGATGTCCATCATCGGCCTGCCGCCCAGCGGCGGATTTACCGCCAAATGGATGCTGCTCAATGCGGCCATCGTTACCGGTCAATGGTGGTATGTGCTTGTTATCGGCGCCGGAACACTCATGGCCGGCGCCTACTGCCTGCGCGTCCTGAGCCGGGCGTTCGTGCAAACACCGCTCAGCGCCTACCGGCCCCTGTCCCCGGCGATGACCTGGTCGCCGCTGGCCCTGGGCCTGCTCGCTCTGGCGCTTGGTGTTGCCGCCTATCAACCGGCGTTACTGAGCCTTATCGGGGCTCCCGTTACCGGGGTACTGCTGCCGGAGATACTGCCATGAGCTGGCGGGACCTCTTACCGTTGCTGATCGTGCTCAGCTCTCTGATTCCGGGGCTGATCATCTTTGCACTGCCGGAAGACCGGCAACGGCTGCGAACCGTCCTGAACCTCACCGGAGCCCTCCTGAAGTTGAGCCTGGTCGCCGTCCTTTTTCCCTTTGTTTATCTCGGCCAGAACTTCGTCTTCCGTCTGCCCCTGGTGCCGGAAATGGACCTGGTACTGCATGCCGACGCGCTGTCATTGCTGTTTATCGTGCTTTCCGCGTTCCTCTGGCTGGTCACGACGATCTATGCCATCGGTTACCTGAAGGACTCCGCCAATCAGAGTCGGTTCTTCGGTTTCTTCAGTCTCTGTGTCAGTTCGACAACCGGTATCGCCCTGGCCGGAGACCTGATCAGCTTCGTCATTTTCTACGAAATGCTGACCGTCTCCACCTATCCGCTCGTCGTCCACCGCGGCACCCCCGAAGCCCTGCGCGCCGGCCGCATCTATCTTGCCTACACCCTGAGCGGCGGTGTCCTGCTGCTTATCGGTACCGCCTGGCTGCGGGTCCTCGCCGGACCGCTCGATTTCGTGGCCACCGGCATCCTGTCAACCCTCGATCCGGCGCTGCATCCGACGCTGAGCATCATTTTCGTGCTGCTGATCCTCGGCCTCGGCGTCAAGGCGGCACTGGTGCCGCTCCATGGCTGGCTGCCGACCGCAATGGTCGCTCCGGCACCGGTCAGTGCGCTGCTCCATGCGGTTGCGGTGGTCAAGGCCGGCGCTTTTGGCATCATGCGCATCGTCTACGATGTCTACGGCATCGAATTCGCAGCCGGTCTCGGTCTGCTCCAGCCGCTGGCGATCGCCGCCGCGATCACCATCGTTTATGGTTCGATTCGAGCCCTGGAGCAGGACGACCTGAAGAAGCGCCTGGCGTTTTCCACCGTCAGCCAGGTCTCCTATATCGCTCTGGGTATCGCCACCGCCGGGCCGCTTGCCACCATCGGCGGGCTTGTCCACCTCGTTCACCAGGGCATAATGAAGATCACGCTGTTCTTCTGTGCCGGCAATCTCGCCGAGGCCCTCGGGGTTCACAAAATTTCCGAGATGGACGGGGTCGGCCGGCGCCTGCCCTGGACCATGGCCGCCTTTACCGTCGGAACCCTCGGTATGATCGGCGTTCCGCCGCTGGCCGGTTTCATCAGCAAATGGTACCTCGCCCTGGGGGGGCTCGAGGCCGCCCAGGAGTGGACCCTTGTGATCCTGGTGCTCAGCACCGTGCTCAACGGCGTCTATTTCCTGCCCGTGTTGTATCGGATCTGGTTTGGCACACCTGC
>CAZSOA010000117.1:0-11091 GCA_964608305.1 uncultured Desulfofustis sp.
GTAGGCATTGCGAAACATCTGCAGCCACGGGCTGACCTTCAGGTGCTTCATATCCTCGGGCAGCCAGTGCGCCTGCCAGGGCAGGAAGACCCGTTCCGGATGCGGCATGATGGCCAGATGCCGGCCATCCGGTGAGCAGAGCCCAGCCAGGCCGCCCATCGAGCCGTTCGGGTTGAACGGATAGCTTTCGGTCGGCCGACCGTCGTCATCGACATAGACCAGCGGCGCCAGGTGCTGTTCAGTGATGGCCTCGCGCAGGTCGGGATCGGGAAAGATAAGCCGGCCTTCACCGTGGTCCACATGAATCCCGAAGACCAGATCGGTCATCCCTTTAAACATCAGCGCCGGGCTGTTATTGACCCGGACCGTTGCCCAGCGGGATTCAAACCGGCCGGAAATATTGCGAACAAAGCGCGGCTGCCGTTCCGGCTCGATACCGAGCCACGGCACCCAGCCGATCAGGGCGAACAACTGGCAACCATTACAGACGCCGAGCGAAAAGGTGTCGGGTCGTTCGTAAAAGGCATCAAACTGCTGTTTGAGCCGATCGTTAAAGACAATGGTGGCCGCCCAGCCCTTTGCCGACTCGGGGACATCGGCATAGGAAAAACCGCCCACCGCCGCCAGCCCGCGAAAATCGTCCAGGTTGATCCGCTCTTCGAGCAGATCGGTCATGCAGACATCCCACGGTTCAAAACCTGCCAGATAGAAAGCCGAACTCATCTCCCGATCGGAATTCGACCCCTCGTCACGGAGGATGGCTACCCGCGGTTTGTCGGCTCGCTCCAGCACTTCCCGGCTCGCCGGTTCCGGCTGAAAACCGAGGTGGTAGCGCGGCCCGCGGCGTCGGCTGATCACCGCTTTCTCTTGATCGGCGCAGGCCGGATTCATCTGCAGTCGTTCAAGTTGATAGCTCGTCTCCTCCCACCATTGCCGCAGCAGCACCATCTCCTCGTCAAGGACGGTGACACCGTTATAACGGATGCTTATCCGCTGCTCGGCGGTGCAGCGGCCGAGCCGGTAGACCGGCACGTCAACCAGCCCGAGCAGGGTCTCGATCTGCTCGACCTGGCCCTCGGCGCATGCCACCACATAACCGAGTTCTTCGGCAAACAGCGTCGCCAACACATCATCGGCTCCAGCGAGCTCAAGAGAAATGCCGCAATTACCGCTGAAGGCCATCTCCAGCACGGTGGTAATCAGGCCGCCGTCGGACCGGTCATGACCGGCGCTGATCAACTGCCGGGTGATCAGTTCCTGGATGCCAAGAAACGCCCGGCGCAGCTGCGCCGGATTATCGAGATCGGCGACGGTGTCGCCGATCTGATTGTAGACCTGCGCCAGCGCCGAGCCGCCGAGACGGTTGCTGCCGCCGGAGAGATCGATGAGCAGCAACGACGAGTCAGGCCGTTTGATATCAGGAGTGATCTTTCGGCCAATATCGGGCACTGCTGCATAGAGCGAGACCACCAACTGCCGCGGCGATTTGATTGTCTCCTTGCCGACCATGGTGGCCATGGACAGACTGTCTTTGCCGCCGTCCACGGCGATCCCGAGGGTAATCATCACGTCCCGCATCGCCTGCACCGCATCCCGGAGCGCGGCGCCCTCGCCGGGCAACTTCGGCGCCCACATCCAGTTGGCCGAACACTTGACCTGCTCGAGATCTTCTATCACCACCGCGGCCAGGTTGGTCAGCGCTTCACCGACCGCCATCCGTGCACCGGCTGCCGGATCAAGCAACATCTTGACCGACTGTTCACCGGCGGCCGTAACAATCCCGGTCACCCCGAAATGAGACTGCGCAACCACTGCCGCATCGGCCACCGTCAGCTGCAGCGGCCCACAGCATTGCTGCTGGGCGACAAGCCCGGTCACCGCCCGATCGACCTTGTTGGTCAGGAAGCGCTTGGAACCGACGGAGAGCAACCGCAGGACCCGATGCAATGCCTCGCGGACACTGAGCTGCGCCGGCAGTTCCAGCGGCGCCAATTGCGGGGTCATCCGGGTATCGGTAAAGGTCTTCTGCGGGATCGAACCGAGCAGCGCATCAAGCTCGATATCCACCGGGGTGGTATCGTTCCACGCGTCTGAAACGACAAATCGCAGGTCGCCGGTAACCGTGCCAAGTATCTCGCAATGGACCTTTTCCCGTCGGCAGATCTCCTGGAATCGCCCAATCGCTTCGGGGCTGATCAGCAGGCCGGCCCGTTCCTGGTATTCGGCGACATAAATCTCCAGCACCGACATGGTCGGGTCGCCGACCCGGATATTGCGAATCTCGATCCGGCCGCCGGACTGTTCAACCAGTTCCTTGAGCACATTGGCCGGACCACCCGCCCCCTGATCGTGAATCACGTCGATCAGGCTCATCCCGCCCATCTCATTGCAGGCCCTGATCACCCGATTCATCTTCTGTTCCATTTCCGCATCACCGCGCTGCACCGCGTCAAAATCGAGTTCCGAGACGTTCTCGCCCTGCAGCATGCTCGATGCGGCGCCACCGCCGAAGCCGACCCGGTAAGCAGGCCCACCGATCTGGACGATGAGCATCCCCGGTTCCGCTCGTTTCTTCTCGGTCAACCGGGCGTCGATCTGGCCGATCCCGGCGGTGAACATGATCGGCTTGAGAAACGCCCAGCGCTCCCCGCCGGGCAACCGCAGATCAAACGAGCGGGTGAACCCCTGGATAACCGGTTCGCCGAACTTGTTGCCGTAATCGGATGCCCCGTTGCTCGCCTCGATCTCGATGGCCAGCGGAGTGGCCAGATTCGCCGGTTGTTCGCGTTCCTCCTCCCATTCGAGCGGATAGCCCGGAATGTGGAGATTGCCGACACAATAGGCAGCCGTTCCGGCAATGACGAAGGCGCCCCGGCCGGTGCCCTGAACGTCGCGGATACGCCCGCCGGTACCGGTCTCGGCGCCGGGAAAGGGCGCCACGCCGGTGGGAAAGTTATGGGTTTCGGCAGTCAGCAACGGGTGGTAGCAGCATCTCGTCTTGACCAGCGGCGACGGTTCGCCCGGTCGGCTCGGGATGATCGTCTCGATATCGTAGCCCTGAATCGCGCTGGAATTATCCTTGAAGGCAATCACCGATCCTTCCGGATGAGCGGTCAGCGTGTCGGCAACCAGCTCAAAGAGGGTCCCCTGCTGCTCAACCCCGTCGATGATCTGCCGTCCCTTGAAAAAACCGTGCCGGGAGTGCTCGGAATTGGCGTTGTTCAGATCCATGATTTCGACGATGGTCGGATTACGGCCGTGCTGCTTCACAAAGTAGTCGTAATAAAGATTACGATCCCATTCGTCCATCGAAATACCGGGAATCGCCAGCAGACCATCCGGTCCCTGACTCTTGAGGTCGACCTCGTACACCGGTTCCGGCTCAATTCCGGTGGTAAAAGTCTGCAACGGCTCGAGATAGCGACATTCGGTCATCCGGTCATGATGAGCGGCGACAAATGCATCGAGATCATCCTGCTCGGGCACCCGGTGGCGGCGGGAACGCTCAACCCGGGTAACCGCGCCTAGCCCGGTTGCCTGGCAGATTGAGACCATGTTCGACGACCAGGCGGTGGCAAAATTGAGTCGCGGCCCAAGCTCGACGACCCGGTCTCCGACAAGCTGCGGGTCGTCGGTGACTGTTTCGACAAGAAAACCGTCGGCGACGATCAGTCGCAGACAATCGAGTTCAGCGGCGGTCAGCGGGCGGGACGATTCGATATTGAAGCAATATTCGGTAGCCTCATCGAGACGGCGAAACAGGTGACAGATAACAGGCTCCATGGCACTCCTTGCATAGCTGAGGCGAATCGGGTGAACCGCTCGGCAAACCGTGTCGCAAACGCCGGGTGGCAACGGTACCGACGGGCCGGTTCGTGTGCTGCAAGACTAGCATTAAATGGTGAAAATGTCCTTAGAAATCACCGGCGCCGCCCGGCATCCATCCGCTCTACCGCAAGCCATAAGCGGTTGTTTCCTGACCTTTTTCCTCGAATAACGACGTGCAACCTCGTATACTGTGAGCAACCGGATGGCAATTATGGTCCCCCTGCAGAACCCCCAGCGGCGCCATGCCAAACCCAGCAATGGAGCCATGCCGATGATGCACCGTTCGTCGACATCTGCCGCAACCGAGTACCCACGACCGTTCAGCCGGCAACCGGATGACGCGCCAAACCGCTTCATTGGCCGCGCTGACGCCGGAACAAGAGCGTTTTATCTCGCGGCTGTTCTGATCGCATGCACACTCCTATCCTGGCCGCTCAGCAGCGCCGCCGACTCTTTCAGCACCCAACGTGAGCAGCTGATTCAACACATTACCCCCGATATCCAGGCCACTCGCGCCGCCATCGACGGAGCGCCGGTCAACCCACGGGTCATCGAGGCCCTGCGAGCTGTGCCGCGGCATGCCTTCGTACCCGCCGTCCAGCAGCGCCATGCCTACGAAAATCGGCCGCTGCCGATCGGTCATGGGCAGACGATCTCGCAGCCATTCATCGTCATGCTGATGACCGACCTGCTCGATCTGCAACCGACCGACCGGGTGCTGGAGATCGGCACCGGCTCCGGATACCAGGCAGCAGTGCTCGCGGAAATGGTGCACGAAGTCTATTCCATCGAAATTATCGCCGCCCTTGCCCAGCAGTCCGACAAAACCCTTCGCGAACAGGGGTATGATCGGGTCGTCCGGAAGATGGGAGACGGTTATTACGGCTGGCCGGAACATGGTCCGTATGACGCCATCATGGTCACCGCCGGGGCCGCGCACATCCCACCACCGCTCGTATCACAGCTCAAACCGGGAGGCCGGATGATCATACCGGTCGGCAGCAGATTCCAGGTTCAGCAACTGGTCATGTTCAAAAAGGCCGAGGACGGCACCGTCACCACCCGGCCAATTCTGCCCGTACGCTTCGTGCCGTTAACCGGCGGACCGTGAGACGACACAAACCCGAACATCTTCCCCGGTTTTCCGTGGCCCTGCTCTCAGCGGCCGCCCTGGCCGCCGAAATCCTTTTCCTGCAGCTCTTTTCAATCATTCAATACCATCATTTTGCCGCCGTCATCATCGGTCTGGCCTTGCTCGGTTATGCTGTCAGCGGAACGACACTCTTTCTTTTCCGAGTACCATTGATGAAGCACCATACCACCGTGGTGCCGGCGGCGATGCTGCTGTTCGGCATTACCGTCGTTCTTGCCTTTCTCCTTGCGCAGCGGATCCCGTTCAACGGTGAAGAACTCCTCTGGAATCCCACCCAGATCATGCTGCTGACGGGCATCTGCCTGCTGGTCTCACTGCCGTTTTTCTGCTGCGCCGGCGCTATCGGGCTGGCATTCCTCTGTTACCGGCAGCAGATCGGCTTGCTCTATGCAGCCGACCTGCTTGGTGCCGGCTGCGGCAGTCTGCTCATTATTGTTGTCATGTTTTTCCTCGCACCCGAGCAAATTCTGGTGGTTATCGGAGCTGCCGGAGCCGCCGCCGCCACACTGGCCCTCTATGAGATCAATCACCCGCAACGGCATCGTCTCGCCGCTTTTATCGGCACCGGCTCCATCATCGCGGCATTGCTCGTCGGCCCATGGCTCACCGTGCACCCATCGTCTTATAAAAGCCTCAGCGGCCACCTGCGCATAGACGGAAGCACCATCGTCATTACCCGTTCAAGCCCACTCGGCCAGGTCACCGTCGTGAAGAACGATCTCGTGCCGTTCCGTCACGCCCCCGGCCTTAGCCTGAACACCCCGGTTGAGCCGCTGCCGCAACTCGGGATCTTTATCAATGGTGACGGTCCGAATGTGATCACCCGCCATGCCGAGTACCAGCAGCAACTGGCCTATCTCGACTTTTTACCGTCAGCCTTGCCCTATCATCTCTTTCAACCGGCAACAGCGCTCATCCTCGGCAGCGGCGGCGGCAGCGATATCCTGCAGGCTCGTTACCACGGCGTCGATGCGATCACCGCCGTCGAACGCAACCCGACCATTGCCGAACTGCTGAAAACGACGTTTGCGACCTACACTGATTCCCTGATTGATGGCGTAACCGTACACCTCGAGGTTGCCGATATCCGGCAATTCATCGAGAACAATCAACAGCGATTCGATCTGATCCAGCTTGCCCTGGCCGACGGTTCCGGCCCGTCGGCAGCCGGCATGTATGCGGCGCATGCCAACTATCTTTACACGGTGGAAGCCTTTGGTGCATACCTTGCCGATCTGGCGGACCACGGCATCCTGTCGCTCAGCCGCTGGGTCGCCAATCCGCCGCGTGATACCTTAAAGGTCGTAGCCACCGCAGTGGCTGCCTTGCACGAGATGGGAATCGAGCGAGTTGCAGACCACCTGATCGTCATCCGCAGCTGGCAGACAAGTACGGTGCTGGTCGGGAAACAACCGTTTACCACTCAGGCGATCGAGCGGGTCAGGACATTCTGTCGAGATCGCTCGTTTGATATCGCCTGGGCGCCCATGATCGACATCGAGGAGACGAACCGTTTCAATATCCTGCCGACGCCGATCTTTTACGAGTCTATTCAGGCACTGGTAGGTGATCAGCCGGCGAGCTTTATCGATGCCTACAAGTTCAATATCACCCCGGCCACCGATAATCGGCCCTACTTTCATCATTTTTTTACCTGGCGAGCGGCGAAAGAGATGCTTGCGTTGCACGAGCAAGGTGGCTCTGCATTATTGGAATATGGCTACGTACTGCTCCTCGGCGCAGTGATCGCCGCCGGCGCAACCGGATTGCTGCTGATCCTGTTGCCGCTCTGGTTGCTTCATTCCACCGGACCGTCAGCCGGGACTGTGCCGGAACGTGGCCGAGTGCTGCTCTTTTTCTTTGGCACCGGGATTGCCTTTTTAACGGTGGAGATTGCCTTTCTCCAGCGCTTCACCCTGTTTCTGCATCACCCGGTCTATTCCGCCAGCCTGATCATCGCCACCTTTCTGGTCGGCGCCGGCATCGGCAGCCGTGTCACCCCCTGGTGTACCGCCCGGCTTGGTGCATATCGCACCTTATTGGCAGCGCTGAGTGTCATTGTCCTGCTCGGAGCACTCGCTCTGCTCCTGCTGGCCCCGCTCTTCGGTAGACTTTCCTTTTTGTCGCTGCCTGGCAGGATGGCAGCATCGGTGCTCCTCATTGCACCACTGGCTTTTTTTATGGGAATGCCGTTCCCCCTCGCCCTCGATCGCTTATCCCTCGACCGGCAGGACCTGATCCCGTGGGCCTGGGGCATTAACGGTTGTGCATCGGTATTCGGCGCAATGCTGACGGCACTTGGCTCGATGCATTTCGGCTTTACCGCGGTCATGATCGGCGCGCTGGCGGTTTACGCCACGCTGGCGCTGTGCTTTCCGCCTGATTCAACCGTCAGTGCAGCACCATAGACAAATGGGAACCTTGAGAAATTGCCATTCCGTCCAATCTCATCGTTGCGCAATCATATTTTATCCTCGGAATATCATGTATATGCCTGCGGTAAAATTCTCTTGCGCGCCTCGATCTTGAACGAAATTTCGAATTTTCCAAGGCCCTAATGAGCAAACGTTCTGCGCAACGCTTTGAACTTTCACGATGCAGCCATGTGCAGCGTCGACCGAGCTGCGCTCGGCTGATTTTTTCACTTCGTTCTCGCTTTTTTTCATGAAGGTCAATCGAAACACCTCGGGCAGCGGATACTCCGGTAGCCGTGGATATTATCCCGTGAAGCCAGAACAATCTGCCAGACCTGGATGTATCGGGCCCGGAACCCACCGGCGATGGAGAGCAGGTAATAGCGCCACATCCGATAGAAACGTTCGCCGTAGTCCTTTTTGAGCAGGTGCCAGTTCTTTTCGAAGTTGGCATACCAGGAAAGCACCGTTTTTTCATAATCGACCCCGAGATTCTGCCAATCTTCCATGACAAACCGTGCTTCGATCGCGGCACCGATCTGCTTGATCGACGGCAGCATGCCGTTGGGAAAGATATATTTGTCAAACCACGGATCGCAGGTTCTCCCGGTGGTATTAGCACCGATGGTGTGCAATAGGAACAGGCCCTCCGGCCGCAGCGAACGCTCGACCACCGCCATAAAGGTACGGTAATTTTTGTACCCGACATGTTCAAACATGCCCACCGATGCAATGGCGTCAAAGGTTTCGGACACGTCACGATAATCCTGAAGGCGGATCGCCACCGGCAACCCGGCGCACCGCTCGCGGGCCAGGCGCGCCTGTTGCTCGGATACCGTCAAGCCAACCACTTCCACGCCGTAATGGCGAGCCGCATACAAGGCCAAGCTTCCCCAGCCGCAACCGATATCGAGAAGGCGCATTCCCGGTTTCAGATGCAGCTTGCGACAGATCAGATCAAGCTTCGCCTGCTGCGCTTCGTCAAGCGTTTCAGCCTCCCGCCAATAGCCGCAGCTATAGGCCATATGCGAGTCGAGCATCCGCTCAAACAGATCGTTACCCGCATCATAATGGTGCTCACCGATCTGAAAAGCCCGCCGCCGACTCTGCCGGTTGAACAGCAGCGCCTTTGCCTTGCCGTAGAGTTCCGGAATTTTCCGACAGGAACTTCGGTCGATACCGGCCTTGAGCAGGCGAAAGAAAAACTGGTTGAGCGCCTGACAGTCCCACCAACCGCGCATATACGATTCACCGAGTGCCAGCGATCCACCGGAAAAAACGGATTCAAAAAACCGTGGATCATACACCCGGATGTCCCAGGGCCGCTTACCGTCAACGGTGATATCGGCCTGTTTGAACAGTTTGTCCAGATAGGATGCCGCCACCGATCGAAATAATGATCTCATGATCTCCTCACCTCCGAAAAAAATGACCATGCCAACACGACGACCCGGAAAACCGGGTGGTCCCGAAGAAGAGCCGGACAACCGGTCACTATCATGCCGCAGACAGGGCAGTTTGTCGTAAAACGGCGAGAGAAGGAATGCTCGAAGACCGGATGATCAAGAACGGCCCGACAACCGGGGAGAGAGAACAAAGAGGTCGGAGCAGACGGAAGCGACGACCACCAAGCGCTGCCACACCGGCCCAGCCGCAGCATGGTCACCGGCACGCAAAGGCCGCTTTACCGACGAAAGCATACCGGCCCTGAATGTAATCTTGGTGTCTATGCTACTCCTAGCAGATTTATACCTCTGAGGCAATGATTTTTCGCGACCGATTGTCAACGATTGCCGGTAAGCTGCAGCCTGATCGGCTGGGCTTCTCGGCCGAACCTTCACGGTGCGGCCGCCGCCGGTACCAACCAGCCGGAAAGATCTCCGAAAGATTTTCATGCGTCGTTGTGCCTTTCAGTCATGGGGGCTCGGCCGATGGTTTTTCGTATCAGCACACGCCTATGGTATAGTACAGCACACCCTCCATGGAGACCCGCGATGAAACAGCAGACCAACGATTGCAACCGGCCGAGAGTCAAGGTCATCGACACCCATTACCTGCGTCCGGCGATGGACGCCAGCCATCTGCTGATCGAGGATGGTGAGGCGCTCTTCATCGACACCGGCACGGCCCAGGCAACGGAGCTGCTGCTGACAGCCCTGGCCGAGGAAGAATTACGCCCAGATGATGTCCGCTATGTCGTTTTAACCCATATTCATCTCGACCATGCCGGCGGCGCCGGCGCTTTGTTGCAACACTGCCCGAATGCCACGCTGATCGTTCATCCGAAAGGAGCGGCCCATATGATCAATCCGGAAAAGCTGATCAGGGCATCGATCGACATCTACGGAGCCGAGAAATTCGCCGAACTCTACGGCAGCATAACGCCGATTGATGCGCATCGGGTTCGCGAGACCGGCGACGGTGCGACATTGGGCATCCGGGGCCGGACCCTGCATCTGCTCGACACACCCGGCCATGCCCGCCATCATCTGAGCATCTGGGATCCTGCCGGTCGCGCTGTCTTCAGTGGCGACACGCTCGGTCTCGCCTATCCGGAACTGCAGCTGAGCGGCTGCCCGCCGTTTATGATGCCGACCACCAGCCCGGCAGCCTTCGAGCCGGACGTACTGGAGCAGTCGATCAAGCGGCTGCTGTCACTGCGGCCGCAGACCTGTTATCTGACCCATTTCGGCCCGGTCGACCCTCACCCGCAGGCGATCTCCCGGCTGATCGAACTGGTGCGGCAACACGCCGCTCTGGGCAAGTCGCCGGAACGGGTGGACATCCCAGCCCTGGCCGGGCGGGTTTGCGAGCTTCTGGTGTGCGCCTACGAGGATTATTGCCGGGAAAATAAGGAGACCGGCCTGGATCGAACATCCGTTGCACAACTGCTGGCCGGCGACTGCATCCTCAATGCCCAGGGAATTGCCGCCTGGCAAGCCAGGAACAACAGGTAAGCGTCACCGCACACCGAACAAACCGTGACCGTTTGTCCCGACGGAGCCCGATGTGCGGGTTAAAGAACGTACCCGGCCGTGGAAGGATCGCCGTTCTGGGCGGGATACGTCCAGGAGGGGCCTTATCAACTCGGATACTTGTCCTGGATGTAATCCTTGAGATGGCGGATCTCCACATCCTGCTTGGTGAGCAGCGCCTTGACCACATCGCCGATGGAAACCAGTCCAGCCAGTTTTCCTTCCTGAATGATCGGGATATGCCGGATCCGGTTCTCGGTCATGATAGCCATCAGCAGATCGACATCATGGTCCAGAGTCGCCACGATAACATCCGTGGTCATGACCTCGCGCACCGACACCGAAGCAATGGATTCCGGATTTTTCTGCACCATTCGTAAAACATCGTTTGGCGCGACGATACCAAGAATCTTGTCGTATTTGTCGACCACCACGAGCGAGCCGATGCGATTGGCAAAAAACAGAGCGATAACATCAACCAGCAGGTTGTCTTCATGGATGGTGACTACCCGGGTTCCTTTCTCGGCAAGAATATCTTTGACTTTCATGTGGCTTGTGCCCCCTGTTCAGTTGCTCCTGCCGGCAGGTGCTTCCGAGGCCGGCGATATCGGCTTACCAGGCCATCGGATAAAAGCTGATGGCAAACACACAGGCAGCCAGGATGATCGTGCCGAGCGGGGCCAGCGTCATCTCTGCTCCTGCAAATCGCTCCTGAGGCTCC
>CAZSOA010000118.1:0-10939 GCA_964608305.1 uncultured Desulfofustis sp.
CATCTGGGCGCCCATGTTCTCGAACTTGTCTTTCAGTTCGATCTCTTTGGCCACGGTTACGCCGTCCTTGGTGATCGTCGGCGCGCCGAAAGATTTCTCGATCAGGACGTTACGGCCTTTCGGCCCAAGGGTGACTTTGACGGCATTTGCCAGGGTATTGACACCGACAAGAATCTTGTCACGGCCTTTGACACTGAATTTAATCTCTTTTCCAGCCATTGAACTTTCTCCTTTATCTTTTCAAGCAATTGAATGCAGTTGAAACATCAGTCGCGGGGCGAAACTTACTTCTCCACGATCCCCAGGACATCATCTTCACGCATAATCAGATAATCCTCGCCGTCAAGTTTCACGTCAGTGCCGCCATACTTGGAGAAGAGGATGATATCACCAGCTTTTACCTGCAGTGCAACGCGCTCACCGGCATCGTTCAGTTTGCCCGGGCCAACGGCGACAACTTTGCCTTGAGCCGGCTTTTCCTTGGCACTGTCAGGAATGATGATACCACCGGCAGTTTTTTCTTCCTCCTCGAGTCTCTGAACAAGAAGGCGGTCATTCAACGGACGAATTTTCATTGTTTCCTCCTATACAACGTCGATACTATTATTTTGTAAATAACCGGGACCGTCTCGCCCGAACAGGCAAGATCCCGCTCGCTGCGCCCATGAACCGGGGCTGTCTCAGAACACGGCAAACTATAGGCGTGCAAGATCAAAAATCAAGGGGCGGCGCCGTTTTTTTTGGCAGCCGCCCCGAAACTACCGATATATGATTTAACAACAAATACTTAAGATGATTTACAAGATGGAAACGAGGTTTCAGCCGACCCGAACCGTCCATGAGAACGGGTCGTCCTGACGACCGTATTGGATCGCCTGCAGGTCATCGAACAGCCGGGTCGCCAACGGTCCGGCCTGCCCGTTGTTAATGACGTAGGTGGCGTCGTCGCAGAACAGCTCGCCGACCGGTGAAATGACCGCCGCCGTCCCGGTGGCGAAGGCCTCCCGCAACCGACCGTCTTGCGCGGCGGCAAGCACTTCATCAATGGCGATCGGCCGTTCCTCAACTTTCATATCCCAACTGCGCACCAACTTGATTACGGAGTCTCGCGTAATCCCACCGAGAATCGAGCCGGCCAGCGGCGGCGTGACCAGCGTGTCATCAAGCACGAAAAAGATATTGCTGGTACCGACCTCTTCCACATAGCGACGTTCGCAGGCATCGAGCCAGAGAACCTGCGTATACCCGGCCTTGGCGGCCAGATCGTAGGCAAGCAGCGAGGCGGCATAGTTGCCGGCGGTCTTGACGTCACCGACCCCGCCTTTGACTGAGCGTACATACTCCCGGCAGACATAGATCTTCGTTGGAGAGAAACCGCCGGCATAATAAGAACCGACGGGGCTCATGATAATATAAAAGGCATAGCTGCCAGCCGGCTTGAGACCGAGGCACGGATCCACGGCAACCATGGTCGGCCGCAGATAGAGCGAGGCGCCGGGGCTGTCGGGGATCCAGTCACGATCGAGATAGACGAGGGCCTTGAGACCCTTGAGAACGAGATCGGCCGAAAACCGCGGCATGCTCATCCGCGCCGCACCGCGATTCATACGCTCGATATTGTCCTGCGGCCTGAACAGATAAATCTGTCTGTTCTCGCCGCGATAGGCCTTCAGGCCTTCGAAAATTGCCTGTCCATAATGAAGGACCGCTGCTGCCGGGTCCATTTGAAACGACCGGTACGGACAGATTTGTGCATCATGCCATCCCTGCTCACGATCCCAGTTCATCAAAAACATGTGATCGGTAAAATACTTGCCGAATCCAAGTTCACCGACGGCCGGCCGGGGTTTTGGGGTTCCTGTCCTTTCAACCGAAATACCAATATCTTTCCACATGATACGCTCTCCGCACCCTTCTGATTTTCCTTTTCAAGTGAATCGGGCCATAATATATAGTATGAGTAGCGGCAACAGACACAAAAAACTCAAAATAACTCAGCACGATTGTGTATTGCAAACACAATCGCGCCGAGACCATGCAGACACTTGTTGAGCCATGAGCGATCAACATTCCCGGCATCAGTACCCGACCGACGGCCCGAGTCCGATGCAGGTCCGCTATTTTCTTCTGGTTCTGCTGATTTCCTTGTTTTTTTTCGGCCGAATCCTGCTCCCCTTCTGGTCGATCCTGGTACTCTCCTTTCTGCTTTCCAGCTTTTTCCGTCCGGCCTACCTTTTTCTCACCCGCTGGCTGCCGAACACCCTCTCCTCGATCCTGACCTGCCTGCTGATCACCGCCATTGTCTTTGTCCCGCTGATCTTTTTCATCGGCGCCTTATCCAACGAAGCATTATCCGTCTATCAATGGGGGCGGGACAGCCGCGTCTGGCTGAAGCTCCAGATCATTATCCAGGAAAGCCCATTGATCAGCCAGACCCGGCAATTTCTTGGTGAGCTCGGCGTTGATTTCGAACCGTCGCAGATCTCGGAAAACTTAGCCGATTTCGTCAAGATCGTCGGCCTGATGCTCTACAATCAGGCCAGTTCCTGGGCTGCCAACATCATGCAGTTTCTGTTCTTGTTTGTAATGATGATCCTTGTCATCTTTTTCCTGCTCATCGACCTGCCGAAACTGGTCGATTTTCTCATCAGGATGTCGCCGCTGCCCGACGACGAAGACCGGCTGCTGGTGAGAAAGTTTCAGGAAATCGCCACCGCCGTACTCCTGGGTAACGGCATCTGCGGGCTGATCCAAGGTATTCTCGGTGGCGCCGTCTTTTCCATTCTCGGCCTGAATTCGCCGATCTTGTGGGGATTCGTCATGGCCGTCCTGGCATTTTTGCCGATCTTCGGCATCGGCCTGGTGATGGTTCCGGCAGCGCTGATCCTGATGCTGACCGAGCGGATCGGCGCCGGGCTCTTTCTTCTCTGTTTTTATATGCTCCTGTCGTTTGGTGTGGAATATCTGCTCAAACCGAAATTGGTCGGCACCCGGGTGCAGATGCACACCCTGCTCGTCTTCCTGTCCATCATCGGCGGCATCAGCGTGTACGGGATTCTGGGCATCATCTACGGGCCACTGATCATCACCGCCTTTCTGACCCTTTCGGAAATCTATTTGAAAAAGTACGACTACTACGTGCAAAATTTCTGATTACCGGAATCCCCACTCCCCACCCATCGCAGAGGCAACCGAATCGCGACGGGGACCCGAGGGAATTACCCTTGTGCTCCATTTTTGTGTCATGCCACGCTTGCGCGTCGTGAAGCGTACCCGGACCATCAGGTCTCGAGAAACCGCTTCAACCGCTGCAACCCTTCCTCGATGGCATCACAATCGATACCCGAATAAGCAAGCCGCAGATAGTGCCGGCTCTCGCCCGGCAGCGGCGTGCCGAAATGGGTGCGGGCGCACATCGACACCCCCGTTGCCTGCAGAATCGCGCTCAGGAACGACGGATATGCGGTATACCCTTTGTTGGCCATGGCCTCGGTAACATCAGGCCAGAGGTAGAAGGTGGCATTCGGGCGAAAGCAGGAAATCCCTTCGATATCGTTGAGCAGATCGACACAACGATCACGCCGCTGCTGCAGTACGCCGAGGATGTCTCTGACCGGCTGCTGATCACCGGTCAAGGCAGCCAGCGCCGCCCACTGAACAAAATGATTGGCACAGGATTCGTCGTTGACGTTGAGCTTACCGATCACGGCGATAATTTCTTTCGGTCCGAGTGCCGCCCCGAGCCGCCAGCCGGTCATCGCGAACCGTTTGGAAAAGGTATAGAGAATGACACTGCGCTCCTCCATCCCCGGTTCGGAAACGATGGACGCGGAACTGCCGTCATAATGAATATCGAAATACGCCTCATCGAGCAGCACGTAGAGATCGTGCCGAACGGCCAGTTCAGCGATCCGCTTCCGATCCTCGGCACTGCATTCGGCACTGGTCGGATTATGCAGGTCGTTGACGATAAGAATCCTCGTCCGCTCGGTAATAGCCGCCTCAAGCCCATCGATATCAAACGTATAGTTGCCGTCACCGGGAACGACGCCGTACGGCACCGCGATACCACCGTGAAACTCGATTTGCGATTCATAGATCGGAAAACCGGGATTCGGATAGAGCACTTCGTCTCCCGGATTCATCAGGGTCAATAAAAACTTGCCGATGACCGGCTTGCCTCCGGGCTGGATAGCGATGTTATCTGCGGTATAGGCCGTGCCTCTCGTCCTGCGGAACTCGTCTGCCAGCGCGTCGCGCAGCTCAGGAATGCCGACACTGGCGGTATAGCCGGTTTTCCCGTCGTGGAGCGCGCGGCAGGCGGCTTCAACAATCGCCGGCGGCGTCGGCAGGTTGAGGTCACCGAGATGAAACGGAAAGACGCGATTGCCGGCCGCCGCATGGGCAGCAGCCTGAGCCGCAACGAGAAAGGCCGTCTCGACACCGAGTTTATTGACCCGCTCGGCCAGCTGATAGGTTGGTTTCATTACAGGTTTCTCCGTAGGGCCATTATCTCCGGGAGCCTCAGAGCAGGCCCCGCCGAACCTTCTGAGTGTGGTTGTACCGCAATTCAGCGAGCGAAGCAAGGCAGCTCGGGTATCAGTGCGTTCCCTTTGCCGGTTATCGCTTTCCCACCGGCCTGCCGGACAGGTAGATCGCTTCGAGAAACAGCAGGGAACGCGGCAGATGTGCAGGTGTTCCTCCGGCAACGAGAAAATGGGCAGGCCGTCCGCAGGCGATACGCCCCCACTCATCGTCAAGCCCGAGGAGTCGGGCGCTATGTTCGGTGGCACAGCGAATCGTCTCCTCGATCGAATATCCGGCTTGCAGAAACAAGTCCATTTCCTCGGACACCGCCTCACCATGAAGTACGCCGGCACTACCGGCATCCGTTCCGAGCGCCACACGGACCCCGTGACGCCGGGCCGCAGCCAGCTGCTCCACCTGTGCGGCAAGCGTCTTGACGACCACCTGGCGGTCGGCCTTTCCTCGATACTGTTCGAGGTGCTCAGCAAATGCCCGCATGGTATAAATGGTCGGCACCCAGAAGGTGCCTCTGGTCGCCATCAGCTTGAGATTTTCCTCGCCCATGAAATAGCCGTGTTCGACTGAATCGCACCCGGCCTCAATCGCCACGTGTACCGGCAGTCGGCCATTGGCATGAACCATGACCTTGCGGCCGTCACGATGAGCCCGCCGCACCAATTCGGCGAGTTCCGCGGGCGTAAATTGCGGCGGTGTCTGCCGGCCGAAGGCCACCAGACTATTCAGACCTGAGTTGACCACCTTGACCTGATCGATCGGCTGCCGGTCGTGTTCATACGTGTCGGCAAGAGACCGAGCGGTCAGCGGTGATCCACCGATCAAACTGCCATATCGGTTTTCACGATAGTAGGCTCGTCCGGAGCGCCTGACCAGCACCGGCCCACTGCCGGATACCCGATCCGGACAATAACTCAGCAGGCACCCCTGCGGGTCGCCGCCGTCGCGGACCGCCAGGACACCGTGGCTGAACTGATGACGCAGATGTTCATCGATCACCGGACGCAACCGGGCGCAATCCGCTGCCGCCAGCAGTTCCCGGATACGGCGGTCGATGCTGCCGGACATGCAGAGATGGACATGACTGTCGATGAGCGGCGGCAGGACGACCGCATGCGAAAGATCAATCACTCGTGAGGGGGCGGGGCCATCCTGTTCCGGACAGGGATCAATGGCTGAAATCCGACCATCGTCGACGGTAATCAACCGCCGCGGCTCGGCCGGTCGACCACTGCCGTCGATCAGCCAACCGGCAAGGAAGTACATACTTTCTCCGGCCATCTCAGCGTCTCAGGAAAGGTCCCGCCATAACCGTTCCAGATCTTTATCATCGTAGCTTCCCAGATCGCGATGATGAATCTGACGAGCCGGTGGCGGTTGCAATCGCAGGACGCCGAAAATCAGTCGCTCCAGGGTCTGCAGCTGCTCCTGGACCGATTCCGCCGATTCGTGAGGAATCGGATAGCGATTCATCAACAGGTATTCAAAGCCGTGCTGCTCCCGCTTTTCATGGTACCGCTCAATGGCCTGCAGGGTCTTGAGCAATTGCTCTCGCTTGGCAAACAGATAGGTTTCCACTGCGATATCCGCCGGCACTTCGGCAATCAGCGTCAACACCCGGGCAAACATATCGGAAAATTCCTCCTGGTTACGGCTCGCCCGGTGTACGAAGGTGCAGAGAAAAGGCCGCGTCCGCTCAGTCATCACCAGGCCTGCGGCGCGCAGTGCTGCGCGGGCGGCGAGCAGCTGGTTTTCCGGCAGCAATTGTTCCATAACCGAACAGACCTCGTCATCAAGGCAACGATCCAGACCGAGCCGACCGATCATCCCGGCAACAAGGTGTCGGTCCAGCGGTATCGACAACGGCTCCACGTTCCCCTCGATATGCAACGGAACTGTCCGGCGTGACGCCAACACCCGCTCGACCAGCTCAGAAACATCGTTGTCATGAAGCGGAGCGGTGCACACAAACCGCTCGACGGCGTGGCGCAATTGCTGATTCGGGGAGAAGACAAGCGCCAGCAGTATTGCCGTTTCATCAGCTTCAGCGTCTTTAAGCGCGTTGGCAAGTTCCTCGCCGGTCAACCCGAAACTCGATTCGGCGAAGACCTGGGCTTCCCGATCGACGACCAGCCTCCGGTCGAGATGATCGAGCAGACAATGCACCAAATCATCTTCCTGCGTTGTTCCTGTCATTACGAAAACCTTGTCCTTTCCGCCCGATCGCCCTGGCGCGTTCGGCGAACAGGACAAAGGGGGTTCTGATGGGGTATAGTTGTTCTGTTCCATCGAGTCCTGCAGCCCAACCCAACCGGAGGATCACCGATGTTTACACCCGGATGCCTGCCGATTCTGATCGGCAGCCTGCCGCTCACCGACCATGAAGAAGCGCTGCGCCTGGTCCTCAGCGCCACGCCCGATATTCCCGTCTGGCCGCAGCTGCCGAACTATGCGCGGGAAGGCATGCTGCGCCAGTTTCTCGACGGTTTCCCCGGCCTCATCGAAACAGATACCGGCTCTTGGGTCGACTCCGATCAAGACTCGTTTACCGATGCAATGATCGGCTATTACGAGGAGATCATGCTCGTCAGCAACGAGACACCGTTACCGGAGGCCTCACGTTTCGCCCTGCCGGTGGAGAGTGCCCGCGGATTTCACACCCTGCTTGCGGCCTTGGCACGCCTGCAACCGCCGGCGCTGACAGCCAAAGGGCAGATCACCGGGCCGATCACCTGCGGTATCGGCATCAAGGACCAGAACGGCATGCCCATTTTCTACAACGATAACCTTCGTGACATGCTGGTCAAGCACCTGAGCCTGAAAGCCCGCTGGCAGATCGAGCAATTGCGACCGTTTTGCCGTCGCGTTCCTCCGATCCTGTTCATTGACGAGCCGGGCATGGTCAGTTACGGCTCGAGTGCTTTCACCGGAATCTCACGAGCCATGGTCGATTGCGCCATGGCCGAACTGATCGGTGCCATCAAAGCGACCGGCGCCCTGGCCGGCATCCATATCTGCGCCAACGGCGATTGGGCGCCCGCCCTGCAGTCAGCTGCCGACATCATCAGCTTCGATGCCTTTTCCTATTTCGACAATTTCATCCTCTACCGTGAGCCACTCGTTTCCTTTCTGCTACGTGGCGGCATCCTGGCCTGGGGGATCGTCCCGACCGCCGACCCGGAGGCCATCAGGGCCGCCTCGGTCACCGGTCTGCTGAACCGCTGGCATAAACAATTCACAGCAATCTGCGCGCTGGGTATCGACCCGGGTAATTTGTTCGACCAGACGCTGATCGCCCCAGCATGCGGCACCGGCTCGCTCGGTCGCGAGGCCGCGACCACCGTCCTGCAATTGACCAGTGACCTGTCCACCCAGATCCGGAGCCGACGCCGATCCATCATCGGCTAGCCGGCCCATCGTCACGGCCGTCCTCACGCCCCGCTTGCCGGAACTGGGTCAATAGAGCAGTCGGTGCCTGATCTCCCGGGGCACATGCGCCGCCAGCGCGGCTATGACGAAAGCAACCGGCACCGCCCACCCTTCCGCCAGGTAGCCATGGTACGCCAGGCCAAGCAATGCCAGCTTCACCGCTGTACTCACCCCGGCCGTCTCGCGATAGATCTGTCGATGGCGCATTGCTTCCGTAGCAACCAGCAGGACCCCGCTGACGGAGGCAAGTACCAGGTACGGGAACACGGTTGATCCGGACAGATCAAACAAAACCGCGCACAAAACGACTGCTCCACCCACCTGGTGAGCCGCCCGGATCGCCACCGACACCAGCAGGATCGCGTAAGGCCGATTCCCGATCCGCCCGCACATCGGCTGATCATTTCTCACATTGCCGACCGCCATATCCCCTCCATTCATACCTCCGGGGTCACACCAACCACATCGGGTTGCTACCGCTTATCCACACAGCACAACAATGGATCTACCATAAAGCACGAAAAACACCAGGAGCAGATGGCTAACGCCCATGGTTTTACAACACAATGGCCCAACGTCCACCTGCAATTGCCTTTCCGCCGGTGTGCCGTGCCGCCGGCTTGACTTTTCAACCGTTGATTTTATAGTCTGCGCCGATCGAATCAGGACCCGAACCACGAGCGATTATGCAACTTTCCTGCGGATCGACGGGCTATCCTGCGTTGCCGGAATGGTACCGAGCAGTCGCGGTTCAGGTTCGATCCTGCCGGCATTGTACTACAACCATCGACCAGTTTGCGGAGTGCTCAGATGATCCAGGTTGACGCCATCACCAGACGATATCGTGATTTCGTCGCCGTCGACGATGTCTCCTTTGCCATCTCACCGGGAGAGATCGTCGGCCTGCTCGGCCACAACGGAGCGGGGAAGACGACGATCATGAAGATGATGACCGGTTATCTCGAACCGACCACGGGGACGATCAGTATCGATGGGCTTGACGTCTCCCGGAACCGGCAAAAGATCCAGAAAAAGATCGGTTATCTTCCGGAAAATTGCCCGGTCTATCCGGACATGACGGTCATTGATTATCTTGATTATGCCGCGGCTTTGCACGGCTTGAGCGAATCGGAACGGGCGCCGTTGGTCGTCGCGGCCATCGACCGCACCGGCCTGCGGGAAAAGGCGACCGAATCGATCGCCACCCTTTCCCGCGGCTACCGGCAACGCACCGGTGTCGCCCAGGCAATCCTGCATCGTCCGAAATTCCTGATTCTCGACGAACCGACCAACGGCCTCGACCCGACCCAGATCCAGCACATGCGCGGCCTGATAAAAGAACTGGCCCGGGAAGCGACGGTGATCATTTCCACCCATATCCTGCAGGAAGTACAGGCGATCTGTGACCGGGTCATTATTTTAAAAGACGGCAAAAAAGCACTCGACGCACGGATTGCCGACCTGCAACAGGAAAGCCGGCTGCTCCTGGCTACCAACGCGGCCGCCGACCGGATAGTGCCGCTTGTCCGCAGCTTGGCAGACGTTTTTGCAGCCGAACTAATCGAGTCCGCCGGACAACCACCCGGCACGTTCCAGTACGCCATCACCGTGGCGGACAACAGGCAACGCCAACAGACCGCAGCTACCATCGCCCGGCTCGTGCAACAGCATGACTGGCAATTGTTCTCGCTGCATTTTCAGGCCCGTACGCTGGAAACCGTTTTTTCCGATATCAGCGCCCCGTAAGGAGGAGTCGGCATGAGTACGATTATGCGCATCGCCCGCAAGGAGTTTGCCGCCTTTTTCAGCACGCCGGCGGCGTTTATCTTTCTGGGCGCGTTTCTCGCAATCAACCTGTTCATTTTTTTCTGGGTGGAAACCTTTTTCGCCGACAATATCGCCGAGATCCGCGCCTTGTTCACGTGGATGCCGATCCTGCTGATTTTTCTGACTGCCGCAATCACGATGCGCTCCTGGTCCGAGGAACGCCGGGCCGGGACGCTTGAATTCCTGCTCACCGCACCGGTTCCACCGCTTTTTCTCGTGCTCGGCAAGTTCATCGCCTGTCTCGGCCTGGTCACCGTCTCACTCTTGTTGACCGTGCCACTGCCGCTCACCGTTGCGCTGCTCGGGCCGCTCGACTGGGGACCGGTGGCCGGCGGCTATGTGGCGACCCTGTTCCTCGCTGCGGCCTACATCGCCATAGGCCTCTATATCAGCGTCAAATCGGAGAATCAGATCGTCAGCCTGATCAGCACCACCTTGGTCTGCGGCCTCTTCTATCTGCTCGGCTCGGACCTGCTCGTTTCGTTCTTCGGCAATCGTGGTACGGAGGTGCTGCAATCGCTCGGTTCCGGATCACGCTTCGCGTCGATCACCCGTGGCGTCATCGACCTGCGCGACCTCGCCTATTATTTCAGCATTATGGGGGTCTTCCTCAGCCTCAACGTCTATGGTCTGGAGCGGTTGCGTTGGGCGAACAACCCGACGAATCGCCGGCAGCGAAGATGGCGGCTGGCCTGCGGTCTGCTGATCGGCAATTTCGTTGCCGTCAATCTCTGGCTGGCGCCTATCGGAGTGCTGCGCGCCGATCTGACCGAAGGGGCGATCTACTCGATATCCGATACAACCCGGACCACCCTGCGCCAGTTGCAGGAACCGCTGCTCATCCGCGGCTATTTCTCACCGCAGACCCACCCGCTGCTGGCACCGCTTGTCCCACGGCTGCGGGATCTGCTCCAGGAGTATGGCGTGGCCGGCGGCGATCGGGTCCACGTGGAATTCATCGATCCACAGGAGCATCCCGATCTCGAACAGGAGGCAGGCCAGCGCTACGGCATCCGGCCGACGCCTTTCCAGACGGCCAGCAAATACCAGGCCGCCGTGACCAACTCCTATTTTCACATCCTCGTGCAGTATGGCGATCAGTTTGACGTGCTCGGATTCCGCGACCTGATCGAGGTCAAGC
>CAZSOA010000119.1:0-10818 GCA_964608305.1 uncultured Desulfofustis sp.
CATTAATCCCAAAAAGCTCCCGCAAAACAGTACCGTGATCAACACGCCAACGTCCACGTTGCGAGATTATGTCTGGGTTATTGTCGGCCTGGTTGCTTTTCTGCTCCTGGAGACCCTGCTCATTATCGGATTGTTCAAGAAAACGAAAAGCTACAAGCGCAGCCAGGAAATGCTCCAAAAAAGCGAGGAACGGTTTGCGCTGGCGATGGAGGCAACCACGGACGGCGTGTTCGACTGGGACCCCGAGACTGATCACGTGTATTATTCTCCCGGCTGGAAGTCCATGCTCGGGTATCAGGATGAAGAAATCAACAATCTCTTTTCCGAATGGGAGCGTCTGACAGACCCGGATGATGCCGCCCGAACCAAAGAACTGCTGCAAGAAGTTCTGGCGGGGAAACAGGACCGCCTGGAGGTGGAGATCAAAATGCGCCACAAGGACGGGCATTGGGTGGACATCCTTGCCCGGGCCAATGCCTGTTTCGATGCAACCGGCAGACCGGTCCGTGTCGTTGGCACTCACGTCGATATTTCCTCTCGAAAAAGCGCCGAAATCGCCCTCAAAGAAAGTGAGCAGCGATTCCGGGACGTTGTCTCCAGCGTTCCCGGCGCCGTCTACCAGCTGATCCATCATGCAAACGGCGCCATCACCTTTCCCTTCATAAGCAAGGGGATCAGTTATTTGATCGAACAACTCGTCGATGAAAACCGAATAGACGAGAAGCAGCTTCTCAGTCTGGTCCATCCCGATGACGTTGCGAAACTCTATTCCTCCATCGATGCCTCTGGGAACTCGATGAAGCGGTGGTCACAGGCCTTTCGAATCACCCTCGAAGATGGCCGTAGCAAATGGTTACGCAGCATTGCCCAACCGTACCGTCTGCCTCATGACGCTGTCCGCTGGACCGGTATCATCCTGGATATAACCAGCCAGAAAACCGCCGAAGACCAACTTCGAAAACGAGAAGCACTCCTGCAAAAAATTTTCGAGATCCTGCCGATCGGCCTCTGGATAGCCGACAAGGATGGGCGGCTGATTCAGGGTAATCCTATGGGGGTTGCGATCTGGGGTGCCGAGCCGAAAGTCTCCATCGCTGAATACGGGGTATTCAAAGGCTGGCGCCTGCCGGAGCGCACCGCAATCAAACCGGATGACTGGGCCTTGGCAAAAACCATCAAAGATGGCGTCACGATTGTCGACGAATTGCTTGAAATCGAGTCCTTTGACAAAAAACGCAAAACCATCCTCAACTATACGGCACCGGTACGCGGTGAAGACGGTTCTATCGAGGGCGCCATTATCGTCAACCTCGATATCACGGACCGCATGGCGCTGGAAACACAATTGCAACAGGCGCAGAAGCTGGAATCGGTCGGCCGCTTGGCAGGCGGCGTGGCACACGATTTCAACAATATGCTCGGCGTCATTCTCGGGTATACCGAACTGGCCCTGGAACACGAAAGCCAATTGAGCGATTCGGTTTTTGCAGCGCTCACGGCCATCCAACAGGCGGCGCAACGTTCCGCCAGCCTGACCGGCCAGCTGCTGGCCTTCGCCCGCAAGCAGCCGATCGTCCCGCAGACCATCGACCTCAATACAATCGTCGAAAAGATGCTGGGCATGCTCCGCCGACTGATCGGGGAGCATATCGATCTTATCTGGCGGCCCGGGTGCGAAGCAGCAACCGTCACCATGGATCCTTCGCAGCTGGACCAGATAGTTGCAAATCTCTGCGTCAATGCCAGGGATGCGCTCCAGGGCGCCGGCACCATTACGATAGCAACTGCAACAACCACCATTAACGAAGAAACCCATACCAGCTATGAGACCATCTTTCCTGGTCGCTATGTGCGCCTTCGCATCAGCGACAATGGCCCTGGAATGGACGAACACACCATCAGCCACCTATTCGAGCCCTTCTTTACGACCAAGGCTCTTGGTGAGGGCACCGGCCTCGGGTTGGCCATCGTCTTTGGCATCGTCAAACAAAACGATGGTTTCATCAATGTCATCAGCAGACCGGAAGAAGGCAGCACATTTGAGATCTATTTCCCGGAGTCTCATGCCCAGGCAGATTCCCCGGCTGAAAATCCTGAAAAAACCAAGATCACCTCGGGAGCAGAAATGATTCTCGTTGTCGAAGACGAGCCGATGATCCTCGACATGACAAAAGAGATGCTCACCGGCTTGGGGTATCGAGTACTCACCGCAGCCACTCCCGGCGACGCCCTGAGATATGCTCACGAGAGGGCCGCTGGCATACAATTGCTGATCACCGATGTTATCATGCCGGAAATGAACGGGCGGGACCTGGCGCAACAATTCCTGGCCATCAATCCGGGGCTCAAATGCTTATTCATGTCGGGCTATCCGGCAGACGTCATCCAAGGCGCCATCAACGACCAGGCAGTGCAATTTATGCAAAAACCGTTTTCCAGAATCGAACTTGCAGAGAAAGTGCGATTCCTACTGAGCAGTGATCCGCCAGCATAGTGAAAAAATAATTACCAAAAAAAATAACGACTCATGGTTGCGAAAAGCATGTTCAAGAATGTATCCGAAACTGAAAATACCGCGGAAGGCCACGAGATTCTTCACGACATCATTGACCGCCTCGAAAAAACCGCCAAGAAAGAACAGCATACGAAAAAGATCCTGATGGCGCTCCGTGCGGTCACGCAGGCCATTGTCGTAGAAGACAACCCGGCGCGGCTGATCGACAGAATCTGCTCCGGCCTGACGCAATCAAACGGCTATCCGGACGCCTGGATCGCCTTGTTTGGTGGGCCCTATCTTCGGAACCGATTGGTTTCATGTTCTTACAAAGACAGAAGATTTACCGAATTGAGCAAGATGATTTCCGCAGGACGCTACCCGGACTGCATCAAGCGTTCGGTGAGCACCGACGAATTAATCGCTGTCCTCACGCCTCACGATGAATGCCCGGCATGCGCCCTCTCCGGGGAGTACCGTGACAATGCCAGCGTGACCCGGCGACTCCATCATGCAGACAAAACCTACGGGATTATCAGCGTATCTCTTGCCAGAGACTATGCAGCCGATGAGGAGCTCTTGCAACTCTTTGACGAAGTTGCCCGCGATATAGCCTTCGCGCTCTCTAAGATAGAGGTCGCCGATGAACTGCGGCAAAAACGGCAGGACTGGGAACATGCCCAGATACTCGCAGAGGTCGGTGCGTATCGATTTGATCTGAAAACCGGCCAGGTCCTGGCATCTGAACAGGCAAGACGCATCTACGGCCTTGCTTCCGACAAGGCATTGACAATCCAGCAGTTCCAAGCCATTGCCCTCCCCAGGTACCAGGAAATGCTGGACGACAAATTCAGAAAGCTCATCCTCCACGGCGCCCCGTACAATGTCGAGTTTCTCATCCGCCGCCCGGCGGATGGAGCGATCCGTGCCATCCATGCCGTCGCCCGGTATGACGAGGAACGTCATATGATTATCGGCTCAATCCAGGATATCACCACGCGCAAAACCTTGGAAGAAACAATCAGGAACAAACGGAAACGATTGGAAATCCTGATCGAAGGGTCACGGGTGGGCACCTGGGAATGGAACATCAAGACCGGGGAAACCACTTTTAATGCGATCTGGGCGGAGCAACTCGGCTACACACTCGAGGAACTCACGCCATATAACATCACTACCTGGGAGCGGCTTGTTCACCCGGACGATCGGGTCCGCGTGGCAAACGCCCTGCGCAGCTATATTGAAGGCACGTCACCCGATTACGACTGCGAGCATCGCTTGCACCATAAAAACGGCAGCTGGATCTGGATTCTGGACCGGGGCCGGATCGTCAGCCACGACACGGATGGCCGACCATTCTTGATGTTCGGCACCCATACCGACATCACCAGGCTGAAATCCGCCGAAGAGCAGGCAAACATCTCGGCAACCCAATTGCATGAAGCGGTGCGGGCAGCCACTATCGGTCTCTGGGATTGGGATCTTAGAACGAACAAGGTGTTCTACTCCCGGGAATGGAAGCAGCAGATCGGCTACCGTGAGGATGAAATCGTCAACAGCTATGAGGAGTGGGAAAAAAGAGTACATCCCGACGATCTTGAGCCGACGATACGAGCTGTCAGAGCGGCGATTGAGCGGAAATACAGGAACTACAAGGTCGAGTTCCGCTTTCGCCACAAGGACGGCAGCTATCGCTGGATCCTTGCACAAAGCTCCATCATCTTGGCTACCGATGGTGTTCCCGTGCGGGCGGTCGGCTCTCATATCGACATTACCGACCGAAAACAGGCCGAAGAAGAACTCAGATTGCGCGACGAGTTGCAGCGCACCATCCTGCAGACAACCGCCGACGGCTACTGGCTTGTTGATCATGAAGGAAGGCTTACCGACGTCAACGAGGCCGGCTGCAGATTGCTCGGCTACAGCCGTGACGAATTACTTGGTATGGCAATCGGCGACATCGACGCCGTGGAGACCACGGCGGATACCGCCGCCCGGATTGAACGGATCATAAAAACTGGTTCCGAGATCTTCGAGACCTGGCATCGGCGCCAAGACGGCACCCTTGTCCCTGTTGAGATATCGGTGACCAGGATCGACACCGGACGGCACCACCTTGTTTGCTTTTGTCGTGATTTGACGGAGCGAAAGCGCGCAGAAGAGGAACTGCGCGCCGCTCATGCCCGACTTGAGGCGCTCTGGAGCGTCTCGTCCCTGGCTGAGGCCGATATCAAGACGATCTCGGACCACATCCTCGAATCCATCACCAAGATGACCAATAGCCCGTATGGCTTTTACGGTTTTCTCAATGACGACGAATCGGCAATGACGATCCATTCCTGGTCAGGGCTCGCCATGCAGCACTGCGCCACGGTTGACAAGCCCACCTATTACCCGATTGACGAAGCGGGTATCTGGGCGGAGGCCGTTCGGCAAAAAGGACCGTTTATCGTCAACGATTACCAGACAGCACACCCGGCCAAACGAGGTGTGCCCGAAGGGCATGTGCGTCTCACGCGGCTGCTCGTGGTGCCGTTCATCAGCCAGGGCAGGATCAAGTCCCTAGCCACGGTCGCCAATCGGATAACGCCGTATACCGAAGAGGATATCGCCCAGATACAATCCTTTCTCGGCAGCATTCAGGCGATCATCGACAGCAAGCAGGCGGAACAGGAACTTCGCCGCCACCAGGAACTTCTCACAAACCTTGCACGATTGGTGCCGGGCACCATTTATCAATACCGCCTCTTTCCAGACGGGCGCTCCAAATTCCCCTATGCCAGCCCTGGAATAGACGAGATCTACGAGGTGACGCCCGACGAGGTGCAGCGCGATGCCTCGGTGGTTTTCAATCGCCTCCATCCGGAGGATCGTGACCGCGTGACCGAGGCGATCTTCGACTCGGCTCGGACGCAGCAACGCTTCCACTGCGAGTTCAGGGTAGTGCTGCCCCGGCAGGGGCTCCGCTGGCGCTGGTCGGAGGCACAACCGCTCATGCTTGAGGATGGCAGCACGCTCTGGCATGGCATAATCCTGGATATCACCGAACAAAAACAGGCGGAAGAGGCACAGGAACAGCTGCGGCAGCAATTGTCCCAAGCCCAGAAGATGGAATCGGTCGGCCGGCTGGCCGGCGGCGTCGCACACGATTTCAACAATATGCTCGGGGTTATGCTCGGGTATTCCGAGATGGGCATGGACCTGGTTGCTGAAAACACCCCTATCCACATGGCTTTAAGCGGTATTCATCAGGCGGCCCTGCGATCAGCCGACCTGACCAGGCAACTGCTCGCTTTTGCAAGAAAACAGACGATCGAACCAAGAATTATCAACCTCAACACGACCATCAAAAACATGCTGACCATGCTGCGCCGTCTGATCGGTGAAGATATCGACCTTCGCTGGCATCCCAGCGAGCAGATCGAACCGGTCAACATGGATCCCTCCCAGATCGACCAGATTCTGGCAAACTTATGCGTCAACGCCCGGGATGCGATCAATGGCAACGGCTCCATCAGCATCGAGACATCGCAAACCGTCATCGCTGAGCATCGTTCCGGAAGATTCGGAGAAATCACACCGGGTGACTATGTACTGCTCACCGTCTCCGACAATGGCTGCGGCATGGACAACGCAACAATGGGGCGGCTCTTCGAACCGTTCTTTACCACCAAGCGTACCGGGGAGGGCACCGGGCTCGGCCTCGCGACCGTCTTTGGCATTGTCAAGCAAAACAAGGGGTTCATCGAGGTTGAAAGCGCACCAGGACGCGGCACGACGTTTACCATCGGCTTTGTCAAGCACCTGCTTGACGTGACGAGTGACGATACGCAAGAGATCCGGCACACAGCCATTCGCGGTTCCGGGACGATCCTGCTGGTTGAGGATGAAACCGCGATCCGGGAGATGACGACCACGATGCTTGAGCAACTCGGTTACCAGGTAATTCCGGCAGCAACACCCGGCGAGGCGATCGACCTGTTCAGTTCAACCGGTGAAACAATCGACCTGCTGATTACCGACATCATCATGCCGGAAATGAATGGTCGGGATCTCGCCGATCGATTGCAGGCGATACACCCAGCGCTCAAGCGCCTCTATATATCAGGGTACACGGCTGACATAATCGCCTCCCACGGCGCACTGGAGACGGGTGTTCATTTCCTGCAAAAACCGTTTACCAGGACAACGTTGAGCAGCATCGTGCGTGCCGTCCTCGACGAGAGGACCGCGGGTTGACATACTGTTCCACCCCGCAGCGGCGAGCGAAAAAAGAGGTCTTTTCCAACTGAAACAAGCCATGTTTGGGCAATGAACAACAATCTCAAGAAACTTCCTCGATCGATAGGGGGCCTCTACGCTCTTCCGATCGGGGGTATGCTTTGAGCCGGGGCGGTAACTCATGTACCCGAAACCAACCTATGAAGAACTGGAACAGCGCATTGCCGAATTAGAAAAGCAAGTCGAAGCATGCCATCTCCAAGAAGGTTCCGCCGTGAAAGAGGTGCAGGAATCTCTTCGGGTAAGCGAGGAGCAATACCGGATACTCTTTGAGCATACCGGCGAAGCTCTGTTCGTCGCGCAAGCCGGCAAGCTCGTTCTGTCAAATCCACGCAACAGCGTCATAACGGGCTATTCCTGTGATGAACTGCGATCACGGCAGTTCGTTGATTTTATTCATGAGCACGACCGTAAACTGGTTCAGGATCGCCACTTTGCCCGACTCAAGGGTAAACGACCACCACGGCGCTATAGTTTCCGCATCATCCACAAGAGCGGCGCCATACGCTGGGTTGAACTCAATGCGGCTTTGATTACATGGGGTGGTCGACCTGCCACATTGTGTTTCATGACTGATGTAACTGAACGCAAACAGGCTGAGGAGCAACGGCAAAGGCTCGAGACACAATTGTCCAATGCATTGGCAATCGCTCGTCTCGGATATTGGGAATATGATGTTGGCAGCGATTTATTCACGTTTAATGACCAGTTTTACAACATGTACCGGACAACCATCGAGCGTGTCGGCAGGTATGAAATGTCTTCGGCGGAGTATGCCCAACGCTTCGTTCATCCTGAAGACGGCTATATGGTCAGAGAAGAGATTCGCCTCTGCCTGGAAACCGACGATCCCACTTTCCGTCGTCGGTTGGAACACCGGATAGTATTCCCGGATGGTGAAACCGGCTATATCTCCGTCCATTTTTTTATTGTCAAGGACGACTTCGGTAAAACCGTGCGGACCTATGGCATCAATCAAGATATTACCGAACGTGTCCGATCGGAATCAATTCTGCGGGAAAACCAAGCCAAGTATCAAACCATCCTTAACTCGTCAATGGATGGGTTCTGCATCGTTGACGCGTCAGGGCGAATACAGGAAGTCAATGATGCATATTGCCGCATGAGCGGGTATAGCGCGGAAGAATTGTTGTCAATGCGCATAAGCGACCTTGAAGCCTGTGAAGATGCCGCTGCTGCACAGAGCCACATGAGGAAAATTGCGCAAGCCGGCTCGGATCGGTTTGAATCACGGCACCGCCGAAAAGATGGGGTCATTTTTGATGTTGAGGTAAGCGTCCAGTATCACCCGGTGGAGGAAGGGCAATTTATCAGTTTCCTGCGCGATATCACCGACAGAAAACAAGCGTTCGAATCAATCAAGCACGCCAACGAGAAAATGCGTTTGGCGGCTGACGCAGCTCATTTTGGGATCTGGAGCCTTGATCTTCACGAGAATCTGCTGGAATGGGATGACTGGATGCTGCGGCTGCATGGTATCAGCCGGGAAGATTTTGCCGGCACGCTGCCATCATGGCTGGCGTATGTTCACCCAAACGACAGGGAACGAACCGGCGAAGAACTACAACTGGCCTTGCTGGGGGAAAAAGCCTTTGATACCGCATTTAAGATTATTCGACCCGACAAAAAGATCCGTACCATCAAAGCATACGCCACTGTTTCCCACGATAAACATGGTGCCCCATCCTCCATGACCGGGATCAGTTATGACATGACTGACCAGGTAAAAGCCACTACCGCATTAAAAGAAAGCGAGGAGCGGTTTCGGGCTTTGCACAATGCATCCTTTGGAGGTATCGCCATTCATGACAAGGGCAGAATTCTGGCTTGCAACCAGGGCTTGTCGGATATAACGGGTTTTCCTTATGAAGAACTAATCGGCATGGACGGTTTGTCTCTCATCTCCGACGACACCCGGGATCTGGTTCTCAGAAACATCGAAGCTGGTTATGAAAAACCGTATGAGGCAACCGGGGTACGCAAAGACGGTTCATTATATCCGCTACGGCTCGAAGCACGGAACATCCCTTACCAGGGAAAGCAGGTCAGGGTCGTTGAATTCAGGGATATTTCCGAAAACAAGGCGGCTGAAAACCAGCGAACCGAACTGGAGGTAAAACTGCGCCAAGCCGTGAAAATGGAGGCTATTGGGCGTCTGGCCGGCGGGGTCGCTCACGATTTCAACAACATGCTCGGGGTCATCATCGGGTATTCGGAAATGGCTCTGGACCTGATCGAGCAGGACAGTTCTTTGAGTATGGCGCTGAGCGGCATTCACCAGGCGGCACTGCGGTCGGCCGACCTGACCCGGCAACTGCTCGCTTTCGCCCGGAAACAGACTATAGAGCCAAAAATCATCAATCTGAATAAAACCATTGAGAACATGCTGGCCATGCTGCGCCGTTTGATCGGTGAAGATATCGAGCTTGCCTGGCGCCCGAGTAAACAGATCGGGCCGGTCTACCTGGACCCCTCCCAGGTCGACCAGATCCTGGCAAATCTGTGCATCAATGCCCGTGACGCCATTACCGACAATGGCAGCATTACCATCGAAACCATGGAGACCGATATCGAAATAAACCGTATTGAGAATTTTGAGGAGATTTCTCCAGGCCCCTATGTATTGTTCTCTGTATCCGACAATGGCTGCGGTATGAACAACGAAACAATGGAGCGGCTCTTTGAACCCTTCTTTACCACCAAGCAAACCGGTAAAGGCACTGGACTCGGGCTGGCAACGGTCTTTGGCATCGTCAAACAAAACAAAGGCTTTATTACCGTGCAAAGCGCTCCGGGCCATGGTGCTACGTTCGTGATCGGCTTTCCCCGACACGAGATTAAAGCCGATTCTATCATCTCCGATGGGCTTCAACACGTCATCGTCGGCGGATCGGAAACGATCCTGCTTGTCGAAGATGAAGCAACTATTCGGCAGATGACTTCAGACATGCTTGAAAGAATGGGGTATCGGGTCATATCGGCAGCAACGCCAGGAGAGGCGATCGACCTCTTCAGATCGCAAGACAGAGCCATTCAACTGTTGATTACCGATGTTATTATGCCGGAAATGAATGGTCGGGATCTCGCAACCCGCCTGCAGGTCATGCATCCAGGGATCAAGTGCCTTTTTATCTCAGGATATCCAGCAGATATCATCTCTTCCCACGGCATACTCGACACCGGACAGCATTTTCTGCAGAAGCCGTTTAGCAGGGCGGATATGAGCAAGAAAATACGCACTATTCTCGACGAACCTCCAACCCGATTGCATTGAGCTCAGGACATCGCCGGAAAGGGACGCCGACCCCGCAGGCAGACAAAAACAGATCAGACGATCTTTGCAAAAGGACTCTCGGCATATAACCATTGCCCCCCGGATCGCCATGAAAGAGACAGAAGAAATACGATACAGCAAAGACCTCAACGCGCTGCTTCGTGCCACCAGAACCGTTCTTACGATGAAGGACTTCGAGTCCTGTGCGCGTGAAATCTTCGACTCCTGTTGCCGGGTCACCGGCGCAACTGCCGGGTATGTCGCACTTCTCAGCGAAAATGGGGAGGAGAACGAGGTACTGTTTCTGGAATCAGGAGGCAAGCCGTGCAGCGTTAACCCTGAGTTACCCATGCCGATCAGGGGCCTCCGAGAAGAGGCCTACCGGTCCGGCGAAGCAGTCTACGAGAACAGTTTTTCGGCCAGTCCCTGGATGGATTATATGCCGGCAGGGCATGTCAGGCTGGATAATGTCCTCTTTGCACCGTTGAACATTGACGGAAAAACCGTCGGCATCATGGGAATTGCAAACAAAGACGGGCCGTTTCATGCTCATGATGCCAAAATGGCCACCGCTTTCGGCGAGTTCGCCGCCATTGCCCTGAGAAACAGCCAGTACCTTGAGGAGCTGACCAGTTCGTTCAACAGCCGGATACAGCTGGAGAAACAGTTGCAGCACGCCGATAAAATGCAGGCTATCGGCACCCTCTCCGCATCAATCGCTCATGAATTCAACAACCCACTGGCTGGA
>CAZSOA010000120.1:0-10817 GCA_964608305.1 uncultured Desulfofustis sp.
GATTACAAATCAGCTGCTCTGCCAATTGAGCTACGCCAGCTTACAAAGCTGACTACTATACCCGCTCAGCTTTTCAATGGCAATATCTTTTTTCCCATCATGGTACACCGTCCGAATCTTTCCGTTGATTACCATGCGTGATTAACACCATCGTTCAGAACAACAAACCGGCGAGGCATCCAGATTCAGATACCTCGCCGGTTTGTCTTCCGAGCTTATCAGGAAAAGTCGTATTACTCGATGATCGGCTTTCCGAAAGAGCTGGTGCGGAACCGTTCAAAGGCCATAGCCGTCGTACGATACGCAATATGCGCGAATTTGGTATAGGGCAGATAAAGGAACAGCATCATGACCGATACCAGGTGCATGAAGTAGACAAAATAACCAAACGACGGGATATTGATCCAACGGATTACCTGCGCACCGAAACCGGTTACACCCACAGCCATGATAATCCAGATGAGAAACCAGTCATAAAAAGTCCTGCTGGTCGTTCCCTCGCTTTCCGCCTTGGAACGATTGCTCCACAGGACGTAGACACCAAACAGCAGGGCAATAGCAGCAACGTTGGCCAGGATCTTGAATGGGTCATAGAGCGGCAGTGGACCGTGGAGCGATGGCCAAATAAGGCCAAGTACGTCATTTTTCAGCAGCGACCAGCAGGTCACGATAAACAGGCCGATAAACGCCAGCATCAACGGCAAATGACCGCGGGTACGATCATTGTTGGTGCCGCATTCCTTAAACCGCTTGTGCGAGATAATCTCAACAAGGGAGGGCCAGAGAAACTGGGTAATGAACTGTGGTACCGACGGTCGATACCCGGCACTGATGCCGGCATTGGCCGACATCTGCCGCCATAAACGCGTCAACCCCATGAACAGCGAAACAATCGCAAGTCCCAGCGACGGTACCATAATCAAGACAATGAAGAAAATATTCTTCGCATACCATTTAAAATCCCAGGTTCCGAAAAACTGCTGGTAGCCATGTGCAGCAAAATGCTCCTTGTTCGGGATGTGCATACCGCCGGAAATAAGCCACATGACGAAAATCACCACCACCGGCAAGCCTATCAGAATCGGCAGTCCTTTCGCCGACGACGCCAGTTTGGCGAGACCTGAGGGCCACCCGTAATGCGTATACGCGTAAGCACGGATAGCACCGAGAACCTCGCCCGGTTTGGCACCGCGTGGACAGTACGTGGTGCAGTCCCCGCACTGATGACAGAGAAAGACATCAGGGTCGGCGATCAGTTTGTCCCGCATCCCCCACTGCGACCAGATCATCTCTTTGCGGGGAAATGGCTTTTCGTCAGTAGACAGTGGACAGCGAACAGAGCAGGTGGCGCATTGGTAACACTTTTTCAGCGTATCACCACCTGCTCCCTTCAGATATTTGATAAAATTAAAATCAGGTTGAACAGTCATTGTATCCCTCCTGTATTCTTATCAGCATTGGCCGATAAACCGGCCTGGAAATCCGAGCCACCCCGATACCGATGAATTCGGCCGGGGCGGCTTGATAAAACACAGGTTAGAAGCCCTTGAACGGATTCGGTCCCATGCCGACGATCTCATCAACGAAGTCATTGACGATCTGCGGGATCTTGTCGTAATCAGTAATGGCCACCTGTACCGAAGCGCAGCGCTCGGACTCAAGTCCCAGCGTGGAGAGTGTCTCGCCGATGTTTTCCATACGTTTGTTGGCGATCTCCGATCCTTTGACGAAATGACACTGGTAGTCATCGCCATAGGTACAACCAAGCAGCATCGCGCCATCCATGCCGGCGGACAACGCGTCACGGATCCACGCCATGTTGACGGAGCCAAGGCAGCGAACCGGGATGAAGCGCACCATATGGTTAATACCGTTGCGCTTCATGCCTGCCATATCGAGGGCAGGATAGGCGTCGTTTTCACAGACGAAAACGATGATTCGCAGGCGATCCTCGTCATCTTCCGGCACCTCAACCGACTTGATCATCGAACCGATCAGATCGATATTGTAGTCCTTGAAGCCGATAATCCTTTCCGGGCAGGCGCCCATGCAGGTGCCGCACCGACGACACCGGGTGTTATTGGGCAGCGGTGTTCCTTTCTCGTCGTCATCAAGAGCGCCAAACGGGCATTCCTCGGTGCATCGTTTACACTGGGTGCAGCGCTGCATGAAGAATTCCGGATAGGTAGCGTCTCCGGATCGTGGGTGGACGGAGACGCCACGGTCGGTTGACTCCAGGCACTGGATTGCTTTGAGTGCGGCGCCCGTAGCATCGTCGATGGTTTCATCGATGGTCTCGGCTTTTCGCACACCGCCGCAGGTATAGATACCGGTTCGCCGTGTCTCGTATGGGAAGCAGATGAAATGAGAATCGGCATAACCATCAAAGAGCCCAAGGTCGGAAAATGCGGGCCCCTGCCGGTAAGCGAGGTTTACCGTACTCTTCTCCTTGGTGGTTGGCACCATACCGGCTGCCAGAACTACCATATCGACATCAAGGGCCAGATCCTCGCCAAGCAGGGTGTCCTCGGCGCTGACCCGGAGTTTGCCACCATTCTCTTCTACCTTGGTAACTGCCGCCTTGGTCATGAAGATACCATCGGTCATCTGGGCACTCTTATAGTAGAGTTCCTGGCTGCCGGGGGTACGCATATGCTGATACAGAATGTAGGCTTTGCCTTCGGAATTGTCCTGGCAGACATACTGAGCCTGTTTCAAGGCAACCATTGAGGTGACCGAGTTACAGTACGGAAAGTCCTTGTCGTTTTCCTTGGCACCAGGGCTTTGGATAAAAGCGACACTGGCCGGAACTTTCCCTTCCTTGGCCATCTTTTCGAACTCGACATTGGTCACCACATTAGCAAGCGTTCCATGGCCGAGATGCTCATACTGGGATACATCAGCGGGTACCCAACCGGTGGCGACGACAACGGCGCCATGCATATCGGCATCAGCGTCCACTGCCATATAGTTTTTGAGACCGGCATTGGGATCTTCCAGCTCTCCTTTTTCAATCTTTTCCTTCTCGTCTACGGTAACTTTGGCAGGCGCATCCCATTCGGTTTTGCTGCCGGCGGCTTTCATTGAAACCCGGAACGCGCCGGGCGCACCGGCGATACGCGCTACTTCAGTGCCGGTTTTGACGGTGATCTTGGGATCATTCTGCACCGCGGTAATCAATGCATCGACCGGATTGTCCTCCAGATCCGTCCAGGGAGCCTTGGTCGGAAACGACTTGCGCCAATTGGCCGCCTGGCCACCGAGTTTATCGGATTTTTCGACCAGTGTTACCTCGTAACCGGCTGCGCTCGCCTCCTTGGCTGCCGTCAAACCTGCAATACCACCACCCATAACAAGAATCTTCCTGCTCAAGGTCTCAAGTTTGAATGGTTCAGGAAGGGCAGTTTTCTTGGCGCGGGTGCAGGCCATGCGCATATAGTCAGCGGCGGTTTCCTGCAGGAAGGCAGCCGCCTCAGCATGGGGTTCTTCACCTTCTTTCGGTTTTACTTGCGACCAGACGACCTGCTCGCGCAGATTCGCTCGAACGACGATCTTGTCATCACCAAAATCAAACTCTTTCTGCATGACGCGCGGCGAGCAGGCGCCGATGACGACCGTATTGACCCCGTTATCAGCGATATCTTTCTCAATAAGAGCTCTTCCTTCGGGCCCGCACAGATAGGCGCTCGTTTTACACTCCATCGACATCTCGCCGCTGACAACCTCGGTGAGGCCGTCCATATCGAGCACATCTCCGATGCTGCAACCGGAACACAAATAGGCGCAATATTTTTTATCCATTATCTCTTACCTCCTGGAAGCCTGAATCGCCTTCAATGCGGCGGCCGTAGATGATTGCGTACAGGTAACGACATCAGCGGCTTTTTTGGCACAGCCGGCGCCGATCATACCCTTGTTGAAATCGGAAATGACAAACCCATTATCATCAAGGGTCAGCCCTGCAGGAGCCCCACCTTCCTTCAATGATGGCTGCATGCCGGTTGCCAGAACGGCAAGGTCGACCTTCTGCTGCATCTTGTCGCCGGTAACCGCATTTTCCGCAATGACCGTGACACCATCACCTTCAACGACGATATCGGCCACCTTGCCCTTAATAAACGTAGTGTTCGGATCTGCCATCAAGGCTTCTCGGAATTTTTCATACTTCCCCGGTGTACGGAGATCGATGTAAAAAACGTAAATTTTTGCCTCAGGGTACTGTTCTCGGATGTAATTCATCTGCTTGAAGGTTGCCATACAGCAGATGTAGGAACAAAACTCCAGGTGATTTTCATCACGAGAGCCGGCACACTGCACAAATGCAATCGAGCCAGGTTCCTTGCCGCTGCCGGGGATAACGATCTTGCCACCGGTCGGGCCGCTTGGGGCTGCCATCCGCTCGATCATCATATTGGTGACGATCGCATCGGATTTGGCAAAATTGAGATTATCCATCTTAACCGGATCATAAGGATTCCAGCCGGTTGCCCAGACGATCGAGCCGACGGTGATCGTGATAGACTCGGCCTTCATGTCCAGATCGACCGCATTATACTTGCACGCTCCTTTTACCGCTTCAGCACCGGCGGCTGATAAGGCTTCCTTGGCAATCACATAGCGTCGCGGGAAAGCCATCTCGTGCGGCAGGTACGCTGCTTTGCAGGTGTCCATGCCGAAGTTGAACGCATTGTCGATTTGATCAGGACAGGCTTCAGCGCAATCACCGCAGGCCGTGCAATTGCTGTTCACATAGCGCGGCGCGATGCTGATGGTCACTTCGTAGTTGCCGGGACCACCACTGACCGATTGCACCGTGGCCATCGTGTACGTCCGAATCCGTCGGTTGTTTTTAATCCGTTTAAAGTTGATTTCCAGGCCGCAACTTGGCGGGCACATCTTCGGGAAGTACTCGTTCAGCTGGGCAACCCGTCCACCGAAATAGGGGTTCTTGTCGATGAGAAACACATCGTTCCCGACTTCGGCGGCCTCAAGTGCTGCTGTCAGCCCACTTATGCCTCCGCCCACGACCAAAATTGCACCGGAGGTGCCTTGCTCGTCAGTCATACCTTTCCTCCATGGTTACACTTAAAAAATACCATTGCCGAGGCAGCCTTCTCCTCGAGAGCCTGCTTCAGCAGTTATTCAACAAAAGGAATGTGCTTAGAAACACTTTTTCTCTCGGGAAAACCGTAAGAAACTTACATCTTTCCCGATTGAAAAAGTGGTTACCCCATAGAAAAAATCTCCAGGAGCCTAAGCTCCTGGAGATTTTTTTTACATCATGCTGATCGATGTGTCATCCCATAAATTAGAGCCACGGATCAGTCTCGATGATATTGAGGCATTCGACCTTCTCACACTTCCATTCCTTGGTCTCAGGATTGAAGGTGGAGTTGACGAAACATCTCCAGTTTTCGTCATCGCAGGTCGGGAAATCAGAACGATAGTAGAATCCGGGGTAACGGGATTCCTTACGGAATTCCATATGACGGATATGGGTCTCAACACACCAGATGCGGTGGTAGTTCTCCCAGCAGCGCAGCAGCTCATGGAGATCGCCGGCGGCCATTTTCTCAGCGTCTTCGCGGAGCAGCCGGAGCAGGTCGAGGCAGATGTTGAGCAGTTTGCCGGACGTCATGTAATAGGTTGCAACGCCACCGCCGTATTCATCCGTGGCCTTCATCAGGCGCATCATCAGACCGGCCGGTTTGCAGTAGTTCGGGTTGACATCTTCTGCAGTCGAGGCGCCGACAAACTCGTGGTAGCGCTTGACCGGTGCATAGATCTCGTCAGCGATTTCCTGCGCACTCTGCTTGAGTTCCGGTTTGAAGCCGGCATTGTCGCGACAGAACTTGACCATCTGCTTGGCAACAATACGTCCTTCAGCATGCGAGCCGGAGGAGAACTTATGACCGGATGCGCCGACACCGTCACCGGCGGTGAACAGACCGTCAACGGTGGTCATACGGTTGTAGCCCCACTTGTACTTGTGGACGCGGGAGTCATTCTTGATGTCCGGTACCCAATCTTCTTCCGGGCCGGAGGTCCAGATACCGCAGCAGCCGGAGTGAGAACCGAGCATGTACGGTTCAGTCGGCATGATCTCGGAGCCGACTTTTTCGGGTTCGACGTTCATACCGGCCCAGAGACCAGCCTGACCGACGGACATGTCAAGGAAGTCTTCCCATGCCTCGGACTCGAGATGTTTCCAGAACTTCTTCAGTTCCTTCTCGTCCATTCCGGCAGCGCGACGCTCTTCAAGGAAGGCGTTCAGGGCAACATCGGTAGCCATGTAGATCGGACCGCGGCCTTCTTTCAGCTCATTGAGCATCAGGTGGTTCCGCAGACAGGTCGGGGTGACCGGAGAATCACCGTACGGCAGGAATTTGTGCAACTCAGCCTTGGCAGCTTCACCACCGGCGTAGAACTCACCCAGACCGTTGGATACCTTGGCTTTGAAGAGCAGGAACCAGGCACCGACCGGGCCGTAGCCATCCTTGAAGCGGGACGGGGTGAACCGGTTTTCCATCATGGTCAGCGTGGCGCCTACCTGAGCTGCCAGCGTATAGGTGGAACCGGCATTCCATACCGGATACCAGGCACGTCCTTTACCTTCGCCGGTGGACCGCGGACGGAAGATATTGACCGCGCCGCCACAAGCTACCACAGCGGTCTTACACTTGATGACGTAAACTTTGTTTTCACGGACCGAAAAACCGGCGGCACCGGCAATCTGGTTCGGCTTGTTCTTGTCGAGCAACAGTTTGACGATAAATACACGCTCGAGGATATTGGCATCTCCGAGTGCACTTTTGGCAGGTTCAGCGACGATACACTTGTAGGACTCGCCGTTGATCATGATCTGCCATTTACCGGTACGAACCGGGGTACCACCTTCACGCAGGGTCGGGGCCGGCTTGGCGCCGTCCATGTTCTCGCCATCTGCTCCTTTCTTCCAGATCGGCAGTCCCCACTCCTCGAACAGCTTGACGGACTCGTCGACATGACGTCCGCAGTCGTATACCAGGTCCTCACGAATAACGCCCATCAGGTCGTTACGAACCATCTTGACGTAATCCTTGATCGGATTCTCGCCAACATAGGTGTTAATGGCAGACAGTCCCTGAGCAACAGCACCGGAACGCTCAAGAGAGGCTTTGTCGACCAACAGGATTTTCATGTCCTCCGGCGCCCATTTCTTGATCTCGAATGCGGTACCGCATGCTGCCATACCACCACCGATGATAAGCGCATCCACTTCCATCTCGACGATCTCGGGATTGACAACGGCCTTGAGCTCGCCTTTCGGTTTGTTTGGTAATGCCATATTCAAATCTCCTTTTGCATAAAAGATTTTGGATGTTTAACAATCCTGCTTAATCACGGGGTCGGCAATTCTTTCTCGAGCAACAAACATTCGTCGTCAAGATTGGCGCCTTTCTGACCCACATAAGCATTGGCAGCTCCCTCAGCCGTGGTACGGATCGGGAATTTGAAGCGCTTCAGGTTGCCATTGCGGAACTTGACGGTCCACATAATGGAATCGGACGAGCGCATCGGATGAACCTGGCCACCCATCGGCACAAAGTCGTCGTACCCACGTACGAAAACAGCGCCCTGCGGACAGATCTTGACGCAGGAGTAACATTCCCAACAGGCATCAGGCTCTTGATTGTAAGCCTTCATCTCCTCAACATTCAAGACCATCAGGTCGTTGGGGCAGATGTACATGCATGCAGTCTTGTCACCGCCTTTGCAGCCATCACACTTGGAAGGATCTACGTAACTTGGCATTAAACTACCTCCTCAGTTTGTTTTAACTGTTGTGGCCCTGAACATTCAGGACCCACTTAAACCGAAGTAAACTTGCTTCCTACTTCTTGCAATACACAGCCACTCGCCCATGCTCCGGACGCAGCAACTGTTTTGATTCTATGCTGATCGACGGCGCTCACAGCAGCCGACGACGACCGCAAAAAAAATGAACGCTCACTCATTTTCTCAAGAATTTCCTTATAAAAGGTTACCCCTCAATTGTCAAGGAAATTAATTCCCGGTCCACCCTGTTCAATCATAGGAACGACGGGCTAAAACCTCTCGCGGCTTAGCACCGTCGGCAGGGCCGACAATACCTTCCTTTTCCATCCGCTCGATGATCCGAGCGGCACGGTTGTAACCGATGCGCAGCCGGCGTTGCACCATCGAGATCGAGGCCTGGCCGGAATCGCAGACAAAGGAAACTGCCTCGTCATAGCGATCGTCATAGTCCTCGTCGCTCCCTTGGGAAGTTAGAAACGGATCTTCCTCAACCTGTTCGAGAACCGACTCGTCATAGACGGCACCCCCCTGTTGCTTCAGAAAGTTCACCATATCGCTGGTTTCTTTTTCCGCGATATACGCGCCATGAACGCGCTGGATCATCGAGGTGCCGGGCGGCATGTATAACATGTCACCCATGCCGAGCAAATGTTCGGCGCCGGAGCCGTCGATAATGGTTCGCGAGTCGACTTTCGAGGAAACCTTAAAGGCTATTCGCGTCGGAAAGTTGGCCTTGATCAGGCCGGTGAGCACATCGACGGACGGTCGCTGCGTTGCCAGGATCAAGTGAATGCCGGCTGCCCGTGCCATCTGCGCCAACCGGGCAATGGCTGTCTCCACATCTTTCGATGCAACCATCATCAAATCAGCTAATTCATCTACGATCACAACAATATACGGAAGTTTTTCCTGTTCTTGTTCGTTGAATGAATCAAAACTTTTGACCCGTGCCTCCTCAAGGAGTCGATACCGCCGCTCCATTTCCCGGACCGCCCAAAGCAGTGCCCGACTCGCCAGTTTCGGCTCAACCACCACCGGATGCAACAGATGCGGAATGCCCTCGTAGCCGGACAATTCTATACGTTTCGGGTCAACCATCAAAAAGCGGACTTCCGCAGGAGTGGCGTTGAACAGAATGGATGCAATGATTGCGTTGATTGCTACGCTTTTGCCGGCTCCCGTGGCGCCGGCGATCAGCAGATGCGGCATCCTCGCCAGATCGGCGATAACCGGATTGCCCACGACATCAAGGCCGAGAACGATGCCGAGTTTCGCCTTGTGCTTGCGAAACTGCTCTGAAGCAAGCAGATCACGGAGGTACACAACCTGGCGCGTCTGATTGGGGATCTCGATGCCTAAGGCCGACTTACCCGGAACCGAGCCGACGACTCGAACCGACTGAGCCCGCAAACCAAGAGCAAGATCGTCGGCCAAGCCGACGATCTTATTAATCTTAATGCCCGGAGCCGGTGCATACTCGTAGGTGGTAACCACCGGACCCGGGGAAATGCCTACTACCGATCCGGAAACACCGAAATTTTTCAATTTCTGCTCAAGTTGCTGGGAAATTTTCAAATACACTTCCCGATCCACCTTCTCGGTTACCTGATCATTTCGCGCCAGCAACGACAGAGGTGGCAGTTTCCAGTCACCCCTCGCAACCGGCTTGGCACGAAACTCCTTGTCGGAATCATCCAGCAGGGTCGGCTCGGGAACTTCTTTGACTATCGGACCAACCGTCGGAGCGGATATCTCAGGTTCGCGCTCCAATCGTCGTTTTTGTTTCATCACCGGTGCCGCGTGAACGGGGCGTGCCTGTTTATGCAGGCGTTTACCGGCCAAGGAGAAAAAACTGCGGCCGAGGATCCCCAGCAAAGAGCCAAGACCGCAGAGCAGCCGATACGGAGAAAAACGGACCGCAAGCATCAACGAAACCAGCAGCAGCAACAGCAGCGCCAGGACGGTCCCGGTCACACCGAGTACCGAGGAGACAAGATGGAAGATTGTCCGGCCAAGGAATCCGCCGGTGTCGATCAACTCGCTATTATAAAACGCCAGCGAGGACAACAGGGCACAACAAGCGATCACCGCCCCGCTCAAGCCCAGCGTCGCTTGGGGTAATCGCTCAAAAGTCATTTCCGGGCTGAAAAAACGTATGGAAATTAAAGCAAACAAGGCGACCAGCAAATATGCACCCGAGCCGGTAAAGCCAAACAGGATCTGGGCCACGAAGCGGCCGACTTCCCCGCACCAGTTTCCTCCCGAGCCGAACTCAGCAGACAACAGGCTCAACAGGACAAAGACGGCGACAAAGCAACCGAGCACACCAATGAACTCCTGTCGGATGCCCGGTCTGCGTTTTTCTTCAGAAGTTGCCATGGCTACCAACCGTAGTTCCGCTCCGTTTTGGTTTTCTCCGGCCGGCACAGCGGTAGCCGGTGTAATGCCAACCAGGATCACCTGCCGGAAAAAACGACAGCAACCGCCGGTATCGCCAAGGTCTACCCGTAATCAGCTAGAATTGCAAGCATATCGATAATCGACGAGACCGGACCGCCGGGGCCTGAACCACGTCGATCAGACAATCCGAGTGTCTCACGGCGTGGTGAGCCGTTGCTGGACCGCGTCGAGGACGCCGTTGATGAAAGCAGGTGACTCTTCGCCGCCGTATCGTTTGGCAATCTCCACTGCTTCATTGATGGCCACCTGGGCCGGGACATCAGCGGTAAAGAGCAGTTCGTAGATGGCGACCCGAAGCAGGTTGCGGTCCGTGCTGGCGATCCGCTCGAGTCGCCAGTTGGTGGCATGAGCCCGAATGGTGGCATCGATTACTTCTTTGCGCGCACGAATGCCCTCTATCAACTCCAGAGCATAGGGCCTCGATTTTCTACTGACCTGGTAGAATGTGCAAAACTGTTCAAACCGGTCGACAAGCGGGCGATTAGCATCGTCCGGCAGGCTGTCACCGAAATCCTCCTGAAAAAGAAACTGCAGCGCCG
>CAZSOA010000121.1:0-10713 GCA_964608305.1 uncultured Desulfofustis sp.
CAGAGTAAAGGGTACCTTGAAAAATTGTCATTTCGCCCCATCTCATCGTTGCGCATTCACATTTTATCCTCGGAATATCATGCATCTCCCTGCGGTAAAATGTTCTTGCGAGCCTCGATCTTAAACGAAATTTCTAATTTTTCAAGCTCCCCTAAAGAACAATGAATGGCAGGCCGGAGCTCGCCTCCGACATTTCTGCACAACAGTTTACTAACCTATCGGAGAAAAAGCAAAAGGGTTTAGTTTTCTGCGGCCAACCAAAACGGCGTAAAAGAACGCCGGGGCTGTAGCGTGCCATCGGCACCGGTGGCGGCAAAGGTCATGATCGACGGCTGATACCGGTTGGCCGGGTCGACCTGCTGCAGCGGCAGTTGCACCGCGCCGCCCCGGTTTTCACTGATGGCCAGATTTCGTTGTCCCAGATCCGGGCGTTTGATCATCAGACCGAAGAACGACAGATCCACCGGATCCAGATGGGCAGCGTAGCTTTCCTGCTCGACGATCGTCCTGACGATCGCGGACCAGGCCGGCAAGGCCCCCAGAGAGCCGGTTACCCGGGTCGACGTGCGGCGCATCGGCTTGTTGTCATCGTAGCCGACATAGACACCGACACTGTAGCCGCCCTCCAGACTGAGCCCGGTACCTTCCCGGCCGGTGGCCGGCAGATACCCGAAAAAAGAGGCATTGGTATAGCGGTTGGCGGTACCCGTTTTGCCGAGCAGCGGTATCGACAGCTGCAGCCCGTCGATGGTTTCATCCCCGGTACCGCTCAGTTTCACCTGTTGATCGGCATATCTGCCGGTCCCGAATTTTACGGTGTTCTCCAGCATATGACCAAGGACGAGCGAGGTCTTCGGATCGACCAGAGTCCGGATCGCCGCCTCCGGCCGGTAGATTACCTGGCCATCCTCGGTTTCGATGCGATCGATAATCGTCAGCGACTCGTTGATCTGCCCTGACTCCTCGGTGAACAAGGTGGTTGCACCGGTGACCATGGTCTCGTAGATACGGGTCGTCTCAAGCAGGGTTACCGAATTGGAACCGAGCGGAAAAGACAGGACCGCTTCAAGACCGCTGCGGATGCCGATGGCCTCGCCAAAGGCGAGCAGGTAGCGAAGCCCGACAAGGATCCGGTAGTCCTCGACATGTTCGAGCACCTCCATACTGTAGGGCAACAGCTCCTTCATCCGCTCGTATTCGCTCTGCAGGTGGTCGCTGAGCAGATCGAAGGCGGCGGCCGACATGACCCCGCCAAGCTTGACCCGACGCACGAAATCGAGCCGCTGCCCCTCACTGAGCCCTTGCAGATACTGTTGCAATCGCATTCGATCAACCGCCACCGACTGGCCGGGAACATCGACGGGCCGCGTAAAAACGTAGGTGTCGCTGGGCTGGTGATAATAGAGCCGGGCTCCTGATCCTCCCTGCGGATCCGGCGGCAGGGTAGTCCAGGGCAGGTTTGATTCCCGCTCACTGAAATAGGCCCGCAGATCCTGGCGCATCCCCTCCAGGGCAAGAAAATTGCGCCGGAGAAGGGCGCGGCGCAGGTGCAGTTCACTCTCCCGCCCGTCACTGTAATCACCATCGGCCAGATCCCGATTCACCTGGGCAAGAAAACCCTGAAACCCCAGGCCGTAATGGAGCGATTTGATCGCGTCGTACTCGGCCTCGAGTCCCTCGAAGATCAGATCCGGCTCGAGCGTCCGTACCGTCTTGCGGTAGGCCGCCTGACGCAGCAGGTCCTGATTCATGACGATCCCGTAGCGATCCCGGACACGGGTCTGAAAGAGGCGGTACGGCTCCGGCTCGCCGTCCACCACCCGCGGGCTCAGGCCGAGCTGGTCGGCAACCGCCAGAAACTCGGAACGATCCAGCTGATCACAAAGATGCGCCGTCAGCCAGACGGAGGCGAGGTTCTCCGACTTGACGCCGGCCCAGCTCATCGAGACATCCTGGTGTTCGATCTCATGGTCCGGGCGCGGGAAGTAGGCCTGGTTCTGATAGACAAAGACATCGCGCCGGTTGTTCAGCAGATCGGCCGCATCCCAACCAAGCTGCAGGGCGGCGGCGTAGACAAACGGCTTAAACGACGAACCCATGGTCCGTTTCGCGTAGACCGCCCGGTTGAAAAATCGGTTCTCGGCCCCACCGGCCACACCAACCACCCGCCCCTGACGCAGCACCACGGCACCGCCCTGGACCTCCGGGTAACGCTCCAGATCGAGGCGGACAGCACCCTCCCCGTCGATCTCCCGGACCGAGACCCAGACTCGGTCCTGCTCCTGCAGCTGTTTGAGCAGTTCCTGCAGGTCGGCGTCACCGGCCTCGCTCCAGCGATGCTGCCGCCATTTGGCGCGGGCATCAACGAGGCTCGTCAGTCCGGCACGGTCGATGATGCCGCTGCCGAGGTTGCGGCCGAAATCAACGGTGATCTCGATTGCCTGCTGGCCGCGCCGGATGCTGCGCACCGTACCGAACAGAAAATTGCCCGGCTCCACCTCCTGGTCGCCGCCATAGTTGAGCAGCCGCAACTCCTCCTGGACGGCCTCCCGGTCATAGCCGCGCAGCCGTACATCGAGATAGGACAGGTGCTTGCGCAAAGCCGCCAGTGTCGAGCGCTGGGTCTGCCGGTCGACGGTGGTGATAATGCGGACGCCGGAAGTGGCGATATTGTCGATGCCGTGAGCCATCAGCGCCTGGACGACCCGCTCGGAGGCCACCGCATCGGTTACCATCTCCATCACATAGTCGAGCGGGAAACCGACGGTGCCCTTATTGAACGGAATGGCCTTATCGGCGACCTCGCGATACTCGGCATCGCTGAGCATGCCGAGCTCACGCATCCTGCTCAACACGTGGCGGGTCCGCTCCAGTGCCAGTTCTTCGGCACGCGCCGCCGCCTCCCGCGTCTTTTTGATGAACGGGTTATAGGCGTTGGGCCGTTTCACGCTGCCGGCGATAAAGGCAGCCTCGATCACGCCGAGTTCACGCGGCTCCTTGTCGAAATAGTAGCGGGCCGCGACGCCGAGCCCGTGCCCGGTGCCGCTGACGTAGAACTGGTTGACGTAGAATTCGATGATCTGTTCCTTGCTGTAATGATACTCCAGGCGCAAGGCGTAGATCAGCTCGATCAGCTTGGCACGAAATGAACGGTCTTGCCGTTTGAACAGGTTCTTGGCGGTCTGCTGTGTAAGCGTACTGCCCCCCTGCACGACCCGCCGGGCCTCGATATTTTTCAGGGCCGCCCGGCCGATGCCGATGATGTCGAAGCCGAAGTGGCTGAAAAAACGATTATCCTCGGCGGCCACCAGGGCATCGACAAAGTGTTTCGGGACCTCGCGGTAATCGATATAGCGCCGATGGGCGTCGGCAAAGAAGACCCCGAGCGGGGTGACGCCGTCGTTATAGAGGACCGGGCTTTCCCGGCCGAGGATTTTGCGGATATTGGCTGCGGCTATCTCCTCTCCCGGCTCGAGTGCGACGAGCCAGTAAAGAACCCCAAGGCCGGCGGCACCGGCAAGGACGCACAAAACGACAAGAACGAGCAGAATTTTTTTGATCATTGCTGCATATCGACGGAATGGTCTGACGAAATAATCAGAACGGGCCGGAGGAAGCGGCTTTCGGGAACAATTATCTTGCGTTCGCGCTCACAACAGGTTTAATTGATGCAATTTGTGCCCACCCTGGAGATGGGCTGAATGTACAATGTCGGCGGCGAGAACTCAAGCCGCAATTGTCTGATTCCGGCCGACACGGCCGCCAACGGTTCTTTCTGCACGGAGGGAAAGACGATCTATGCAGACCAATCGATTCCGTTTCCTGGTTCTCGTCGGCCTTCTGGCTCTAGTTTTCAGCACTGCCGGCTGTTCCATGGATCGGAACCTGGCCTGGCTTGATACGCTTTCCCCGTCATCGGAAACCGAGCAGATCATCGAACCCGATCCGGAACTGGAACCGATTGCCGTCGAATCGGAGATCTGCCTCGACCAGGAACTGGAAGCGCTCGCCTCGACCGGCAACTGGGACGACCCGCAGACCCTGCATCCCGACCTGGCACGCAGCATTGCCGAAGAGCAGGGGGTTCAATACGATTTTCCCATCGTGCTGAACCGCCAGGTGGATATGTACCTGGAGTTGTTTCAGGGCAAACTGCGCCCCTATTTCTCGCAGTGGCTCGCCCGCTCCGGGCGCTATCAGTCGTTGATGGAAGCGGAACTGGCCGCCGCCGGTCTGCCGCTCGACCTCGTGTATCTGTCGATGATCGAAAGCGGTTTCAGCCAGCGGGCCTACTCGCGAGCCAAGGCTGTCGGCCTCTGGCAATTCATGGCCCCCACCGGCCGGGATTACGGCCTGCAGGTCTCCCGTTACCTTGACGAGCGGCGCGACGCCGAGAAATCGACCAAGGCGGCGGTTGCCTATCTCAAACACCTCCATAATGAGTTTGGTGACTGGTATCTGGCCGTGGCCGCTTACAACGGTGGACCGGGCACGATGCGCAACGCGATCAAGCGCTGCGGCACCACCGATTTCTGGGAGATCGCCCAGAGCAACCACCTGGCACTGGAGACGAAACGCTATGTGCCGAAACTGATCGCCGCCATCATCATCGCCAAAGAACCGGAAAAATACGGGTTTACCGATATCGTTCCGGAACCGCCGCTGGCTTTCGACACGATCACCGTCGGCCCCGGCCTGAGCCTCGAAGCCGCCGCCCTGCTTGCCGGCTCCGACGACTCGAAACTGAAACAACTGAACCAGGAATTGCTCACCGGCAAGACCCCGCTTGACTGCGAATCGTACGAACTGAAGATCCCCAGCGGCAGCAAGGCGCTGGCCGAACGCAATCTGCCGCGGTTGCACAGCGTCGCCACCACCGACTACAAGACCCACGTGGTCAAGAAAAACGAGACGATCGCCCAGATCTGCAAGCAATACAATATCAATACCACCACACTGCTCAAGGTCAACAATCTGAAAAGCAACACACTGAGTGCCGGTGCCCGGCTGCGTATCCCGTACCGAACCATTGCCTACCGGCTGCTGCCGGAAGGTATGGATCCACGCAGCGCCGCCGGCAACGCGCTGGTGCTCCACACCATCAAGAAAGGCGACACGCTGTCGAAGATCTCCCGGCAATACCAGGTACCGGTTGAATTGATCGTCTCCTGGAACGGCCTGCGCAACGCCCACCAGATCAGCGCCGGCCAGCAACTCGCACTCTACCTCGGCCAGAGCGAGCCGGCGGCGCCGACACTGACGGCCAAGGCGGGCAGCCCCGACACCGTGGTCGTGCTTGCCGCCAACAAGAAGGTTCCGCCGCAGCAGGTAACCACGCCGCAGGCCGAGCGCTGGTATGAAGTTCGCAACGGCGACTCGCTCTGGGCCATCTCCCAGCGGTTCAAGATCTCGCCCGCTGATATCAAAAAATGGAATAACCTGAAGTCAAACCTCATCCACCCCGGCAGCCGCCTGAAGCTCAACGATGTCTGATACCGGAGGACGCTCCGGTCAACCACCTGCTGAACGCGTCGGTCCAGGTGTCGAACCGGCCGAGCCAGAACCGATGAACGACGCACCATTTCCGGCGCAGGCCTACTCGTCCGATGTCTCCGTTCTGCATCACGGCGAGAAGACGGTGGTGCTGATCGGCACCGCCCATATCTCACGCACTTCGGTTGCGCTGGTCGGTGAGGTGATTACCAACGAGCGGCCCGACGCTGTCTGCCTGGAGCTCGATGACCGGCGGTATGCCGCGATGTCCGACGAGAAGCGCTGGCAGAGCCTCGATCTGAAGGCGGTGATCAAAAACAAGCAGCTCTCCACCCTGCTCATCTCGCTGCTCATGGCTTCCTACCAGAAGCGACTCGGCAATCAACTCGGCGTCACCCCGGGGGCCGAACTCCTCGCCGCAGCCACTACCGCCAAGGAACACCATATCCCGGTCCATCTCTGCGACCGGGACATCCGTATCACCCTGCGCCGGGCCTGGAAATCAACCTCGTTTTTCCGTAAACTGTACTTTCTTTCGTCGCTGCTCGCCGGGTTGTTCGACCATGAGAAGATCGACGAGAAAAAGCTCGAGGCGATGAAAAACCACGACAGTCTCGGCGAGATCATGGCCGAACTCGGCGAGTCGCTGCCGGAGCTCAAGCGGGTGCTGATCGACGAGCGGGACTGCTATCTTTCCGAAAAGATCAAAGCAACACCGGGAAACCGGATCGTCGCCGTGGTCGGTGCCGGCCATGTGCCCGGCATAACCCAATGCTGGCCGGAAGATCTTCGCCACCGGCTTGCCGACATCATTCGCATTCCCCCGGTCTCAACCGGCTGGAAGGCCGTCGGCTGGTTGATTCCGATCCTGATCCTGTCGGCCATCGGCTTTATCGGTTATCGGCATGGCGCCCAGGCGGCCGGCGAGAATATTATCTACTGGATTCTTGCCAACGGCATCCGGGCGGCCATCGGCGCCGTGCTCGCTCTGGCCCACCCGCTCACCACGTTGAGCGCCTTTGCCGCCGCCCCGTTTACCAGCCTGACGCCGGTTATCGGCGCCGGCTACGTCACCGCCTTCGTACAGGTGCTGGTCTGCCCACCGGTGGTCCGTGAGTTTGAAACGGTGGCCGAAGACATTGCCAGCTGGTTCGGGTGGTGGCGCAACAAGTTGCTGCGGGTGCTGCTGGTCTTTCTACTGACCAGCCTCGGCTCGGCGATCGGCACCTATGTGGGCGGGTACGAAATTTTTAAGAACCTGGCCGGCTGATACCCGACCGCAACGATCGGTAGACAACGATGACCACGGATACCCCCACCCACCAGCCGACCCCGCCACCACTGAGCAATGCCCAGAAGAAGGCGTTGCGCACCCTCGGCCACGACCTGCACGCCTTGGTCTTCATCGGCAAGGAGGGACTGACCGATACCGTCGTCGGGGCCATCGATGAGGTCCTGGTTGCCCATGAGCTGATCAAGGTCAAACTCCTCAATACCGCACCGCTGAGCAAGCATGACGCTGCCCTGCAGATCCCGATGCGGACCGGCAGCGCACTGGTACAACTGATCGGCAAGACCCTGCTGCTCTACCGGGCGAATCCGAAACGCCCGAAGGACAAACGGATCAATCTGCGTTAGCCCTCGGCCCCGTCACGGCGTTACGCCCGCTATCGAGGTTCGGTCGGATAACCGTGGTGCAGCCATTCCCGCCAACCGCCCTGCAGTGCATAAACCCTGGTAAATCCCCGGTCGAGCAACAGCCGTGCCACACCGGCACTGGTGAACTCGTTCGGTCATGAACAATAGAGCACAATGACCGCCTCGCGGTCATAACGCGGAGCCCATTCGGCCACCGCCGCGGGATGCTCCCGGAGGGCGCCGGCAATTTTCTCGGTGGCACTGCGCCAGTCGGAGCCGGTACGGACATCAATAACAACCAGATCAGCGGCCCCCAGCCGCTCGTTGAGCTGATGGACGCTGAGCAGCGGCACGCCGCCGGACTGCGCGAACGCGGTTGCCGCTCCGCAAAAAAGGGCCAGCAGCACACTCAGCAACTGTTTCATCGACTGCCTCCTGTCTCTCTCGGCCATTGCCGGCCGGGATGCGCTATCCACCGCCACAGCTCTCCACCAACGACAACGATAAGAACGATCGACGGTTCTGTCCGCTGCGATTATCGGATGCCCCCAGACCGATTTGCCCTTGACCGGCGGCCATCGCTTCGGGTAAATTGTCGACAATTGCAAGATCGACAATAAATGCAGGGTTGGAGTCATCCCGTGAAAATCAGGAGGCCGTCATGAAAAAAGGGTTGGAAGGTATCAGGGTGATTGAGATAGGCGGCGCATTTGCAATGCCGCTGGTGGGCATGCTCATGGGCAGCTGGGGCGCCGATGTGATTCATGTCGAACCACCGAAACGCGGCGATCTGCAACGCCATCTGCTGGCAGCAGGCATGGCCGGATGGGCCCGGCCGCACCCGGTCAACTATATCTGGGAGCACGTCGACCGCAACAAGAAGAGTCTGACCATCAACCTCGGCGATCCGGTGGGACAACAAATCGTTCACGATCTCGTCGCCGGAGCCGATGTCTTTCTTAACAACCTGCGTCCCTACGAAATGGACAAGTTCAACCTCGGCTACCCGGCGCTTGCCGAGATCAACCCCCGCATCATCTACGCCAACCTTACCGGCTACGGTCTGCGCGGCCCGGAAAAAAACGTCGGCGGCTACGACTCGGTGGCCTTCTGGGCGCGCAGCGGCGTCATGGACCTGATGCATGAGGCCGACAGCGCACCAAACATCTCGCGCCCCGCCTATGGCGACAGTATCACGTCACAATCCCTCCTGGCTGGGGTAATGACCGCGTTGTTCATCAGGGAGCGAACGGGACTTGGCCAGGAAGTGGAGGTCTCGCTGTTCAACACCGCCACCTTTGCTCTGGGTACCGATATCACCGGCTGTCTGATCAGCGGCGAGGACTCGGTGCGGCCATCGCGACGCACCATGGGCAACCCGATCCGCAATATTTACCCAACCGGTGACGGGCGCTGGATCATGCTCGGTATGACCAATTCCCAACATTACTGGCCCGGTTTCTGCCAGGCCATCGAGCGCCCCGCGTTGGAAAACGACGAGCGCTACGCCACCCAGGAAGCCCGGGCCGAGCATGCGGCCGCGCTGGTGGCGCTTATTGAGGAGGTCTTTCGGCAAAAGACCTACGAACAATGGCAACAGATCCTCAGCGCCCACAAGCTGATCTGGTCACCGGTGATGACCCCGCTGGAAGTGATCTCCGACGAACAGGCGATCGCCAATGAATTTTTCAGTACCTGGGACCATCCCACCTATGGGCCGATCAAGCTTTTGAACAATCCGATCAAATTATCGCACACCCCTGCTGAAAATCGCCTCAAGGCCCCGGACCTCGGTGAGCACACCGATCAGATCCTAAGCGAGCTGGGGTATTCAGCAGACAAGATAGAAAAACTTCGCAACGACGGGATTATCTGAGGGCGATTCAGGACCGCTGGGAGAGATCGAAGAGCCGCGTCGGCCGGTGCTGGTCGGCCGGTTCGATGACCAGTTCTGCCGACTCGCCTCCCAACGCTGCTATCGCTTCGCGATAGGCGAGTTCGGGGCGGTTGTTGGTTTCGCTCAGATGGGCGAGGACCACCCGGCGAAGCCGATCGTGACGCACCGATGCCAGGAGGTGCGCGGCGTCATTGTTGGCGAGATGACCGATATTTGAGCGGACCCGCTGTTGCAGGGACGGCGGGTACGGGCCGTTTTTCAACAGCACCGGATCGTGATTGAATTCGATGATCAGCGCGTCGCAATTGCTCAGGCGACGACTGATCAGCCGCGAGGCATGGCCGGTGTCGGTACAGATGCCGAGCCGGACGCTGCCGTCATCGATAAGATAGCCGACCGGATCGCCGGCATCGTGGGAGATCGCAAACGACCTGATACGGACATCACCCACATCGATGGCCGCTCCGGTTGCAAACTCGTGGCGCTCGGCGAGCCTGCCCACCGTTTTATCGGCGCCCTGAAACGTCCGCTCGTTGGCATACACCGGCAGCCTGCAGCGGCGAGACAAAACGCCGACACCGCTGATATGATCCTGGTGCTCGTGGGTGACGAAGATACCGCAGACCCGTTCGATCCTGCCGCCGACGGCCGCAAGGCGGGAAGCGATCTCCCGGCCGGAAAAACCGGCGTCGATCAACAGTGCCGTCTCCTTGCTTTCGATATAGATGCAGTTGCCGCGGCTGCCACTGCCCAGGACGGAAAAGCGCATCACCGCGTCCCGGTATGGCCGAAGCCGCCACCGCCCCGCTCGGTGGCATCAAGCTGCAGGGTGACCTGCAGACGGGCAGAGGTTACCGGAGCAACCACCAATTGGGCGATGCGATCACCACGCTTGATCAGATAGGGTTGGTCGCCAAGATTGACAAGAGCGATTTTGATTTCGCCGCGATAGTCGGCATCGATGGTTCCCGGTGCGTTGATGATGGTGATGCCGTGGTGCAGGGCGAGGCCGGATCGGGGCCGGACCTGGATTTCGTAACCGGGTGGAATGGCGACGGCAAAGCCGGTGGGCACCAAAACCCGTTGCCCGGGATTAAGCAGGTAATTTTCCGTGATGGCGGCGCAGACATCAAGACCTGACGAGCCTGCCGTTTCATAGGCAGGCGCGGGCAGATCACCGGTTGCCTCCGGATCGAGCCATTGCAGGGACACAACAACGTGGTTACCGGCGGTTGCCTTCATCGATCTCTGCAGCCGCCGTCAACCGCCCGGGAGCAGCCGACGGCGGGGTTCATCGTTTGATCAGTCCTGCAACAGGGCCTTGCGGCTCAGGCGAATCCGGCCGCGCCCGTCAATCTCCAGGACCTTGACCTCGATTTCATCGCCTTCCTTGACGACATCGGTCACTTTGTTTACCCGACCTTTGTCAAGCTCCGAAATGTGTACGAGACCATCGGTGCCGGGCAAGATTTCAACAAAGGCGCCAAAGTCCTTGATGGTCTTGACCACGCCTTTGTAAACCGCACCGATCTCCGGTTCGGCGGTGATGGTCTTGATTCGGTAAAGCAGCTGCTCGAAATTGGTGCCATCGGTGGTGAAAATCTTGACCAGCCCGCTATCCTCCACCTCAATCTTGGCATCGTAATCGGCGGACAACTCTTTAATGACCTTGCCGCCGGGGCCGA
>CAZSOA010000122.1:0-10557 GCA_964608305.1 uncultured Desulfofustis sp.
ACCTGCTCCAGCGCAGCACCCATCATCTTGCGGCTCTTAACCGCCAGGAGAAGCATCTTGCCGTCATAAAATCAACACATTCCGTATTCTTAAACGCGGTAAAAGAACAAGATGCCACTGCGGCAATCGACGCAAACCTGGAATTTCATCTGGCCATCAGTGAAGCTTCCGGCAATCCCTATCTGACGAACGCATACCGGAGGCTGCTCAATGAAGGTATTCGCATGCAGCACATGCACATCGAATACCTTGGCTGGACTCTTGATGAACCCGGTATCATGGAGCACCAGGCAATGATTGAGGCCATTAAGGCGCGAGACCCCGCGGCGACCGAACAGCTTGCCAGAAGCCACGCTGAACAGTTCGACCACAAGTTCATACGCTTTTTGTCCCACCGTCTCTCCGAACATATCCAGATCAGCCCCCGCAATTCCTGGACGGCTGCCGATGAGCGTCGCATTACGGGGCCCGATAAATGATCAGTCGTTATTGTTGCTCTTTGCTCGCAAACCTGGCTTTTGTTCGGGTGCGAGATAATCTGTCACCTGTATGCACTACGGGGGCCTTGAAAAATTCGAAACTTCGTTCAAGATCGAGGCGCGCACGATATTTTTACTGCAGGCATACACATGATATTCCGAGGATAAAATGTGATTGCGCTACGATGAGATTGGGCGAAATGGCAATTTTTCAAGGTTCCCTACAGCCAAAAAGATCGGCCAGCACGGCCTGTTGTCTCATTGCCTCACCAGAATGCAAGAAAGGAGATATGTACCATGAGCGCTCCCAGTATTTTCAATGACGTAATCGGCCCGGTCATGCGAGGGCCATCGAGTTCGCACAGTGCAGCAGCCGTCCGGATCGGTCTTATTGGCAGAGAGCTGATGGGAGGAACGCCACAGACCGTCAAGGTCTATTTCGATCTTAACGGCTCCTTGCCTTCCACCTATTTGTCCCAGGGTTCAGACATGGGGCTCAGCGCAGGGCTCATGGGGTTTGCAGCCGACGATGAACGGCTGGCGAACTATCGGCGCGAACTGCAGCAGGAGCAGCTGAAGCTCCATTATTACATCGGTCACTATAACGATACGCACCCCAATACCTATAACCTTACCCTTCTCAAAGACGGCGAGGAGCATCGTCTAACAGCTCTTTCAACGGGAGGAGGAATCATTGAGGTAACCAAAATCGACGACCTGAACGTATCCTTCTTTGGCGATTGCTATGGGCTGGTAGTCTGGTTCCAGGAAGGTGCAGCAACCCAGATCGAGGAAATTCTGAGTCCTTTTGAACAGGTCACGATTTCGCGGAGTCAAAGCCGATGTGCCGCATTCGCGCTTAGCCGGACGCCATTTGATGAGCAGTTGCTGGCCGGTATCCGTGCTGTTCCAACGGTGCAAGCGGCCAGATGCCTGTCTCCGGTAGTACCGGTTCTCACTCCGGCCACTATCGATCTGCCGTTTACCACCGCTTCCGAAATGGAGCGTTACGCTTCAGCCACCGGGATTCGCGATCTTGCCGATCTTGCTCTGGCTTACGAAGGAGCCAGAGGAGCGCTGAACAGCCGGGAAGTCATGGATATGGCCTCACGGCTCGTGGCGATCATGGAGGATTCGATTCGTCACGGGCTTGCGGGAACGGTGTTTACCGACAGAATACTTGGCGCCCAGTCCGGTGCCTATGTTCGTTCCTGCAACCAGGGAAGCCTTTTGAACCTTGGCATCCTGGATGCAATCATTCCCAACGTCGCCGCTCTGATGGAAGTAAAAAGTGCCATGGGGGTGATCGTCGCGGCGCCCACCGCCGGGTCATGCGGCGGGCTTCCCGGGACGCTTATTGCGGTCGGCAATACCCATAATCTTGGTTCCGAAGCAAGAGCGCGGGGCCTGCTGGCAGCAGGCATCATCGGTGTGTTGATTGCAACGAAAAGCACCTTCTCTGCAGAAGTCTGCGGCTGTCAGGCAGAGTGTGGTGTTTCTTCAGGGATGATTGCCGCAGCAGTGGTATCGATGCTGGGAGGATCATATCAAACCTGTTTGGTCGCCGCCTCTCTTGCGCTCCAAAATATCTTTGGAATGGTTTGCGACCCGGTGGCAAACCGGGTTGAAGTACCGTGTCTCGGAAAAAATATTCTTGCCGCCGGCAACGGTGTTTCCTGCGCCAATCTTGCGCTATCCGGTTTTGATCAGGTGATCCCGTTCGACGAAGTCGTAACCGCCATGGATCAGGTGGGCCGTTCCCTGCCGCGCGATCTGCGCTGCACGGCTCGGGGAGGACTTTCCATTACTCCTACGTCAAAAGAAATAACTGCGCGACTGAAGGCCATTGAGGATTCCGCGTGACAGACTTGAGGGAACCTTGAAGATAAGAAAATCACCGCGAAGAACGAAAATCATTTGGAATACCAGCATAGTTCTTGCCCGACATGCAAGAATAGCCTATAGTCTTTAATGGTTTAACCATTCTATGCAAGCTCCCTTCGCGCACACTCGGGTTGTTATGGGCATCCAGTTTCACAAGGCCAAACAAAATAGAATCTATCAGGACGTTGTCGAACAGATCCAAAGAGCTATTCTGGATGGCCGGATTGTGCCCGGTGACAAACTCCCGCCGGAAAGAGAATTATGCGAAATGTTTCAAGCAAGCAGGGGCACTTTGCGGGAAGCCCTGCGCATTCTGGAACAAAAAAGTCTCATCGAGATTCGCCTCGGAATGAACGGCGGCGCTTATGTCAAAGATGCCAATGCAGAACTGATGGCGGAAAATCTGGCCATCCTGATTCAATCACAGAATGTATCGCTGAGGCATCTTGCCGAGTTTCGGGAAGTTGTTGAAGGGGCGGTGGCTGAACTTGCCGCTCAGCGAGCGACGGCAACGGACAAAAAGAAACTGGCAGGCCTCATTGCACAGGCTGCTCGATACCGGGAGAAGGGGGTGCAGGACTGGGATAATTTCGTCCAGGTGGATGAGAAAATCCATATAGAGCTCGCTTCTGTCTCCGGAAATCCGCTCTATCGTTTTATCCATCATTCGATACATGAGAACATCCAGCGATATTACGATAAACTTCTGATTGTCGGAGAAGACGAACTGGAGGAGAATTTTCAGGACTTAACCGCGATCGTCAGCGCCGTCGTCGCCGGAGACGCGGAAAAGGCGAAGCGCTTTGCCGTTGATCATGTCAGAAGATTCAGCGCCTACATGGAACAAAAAAGACGCCGGTCACCCGGGACCTGAGGCAATCGTTCTCGTTGCACCTTGCTGTAGATCTGCCTCAAGCTTCCCTTAAGGTTCCCTTGAGGCTAATCCCTCCGCTTTCTCTTTCACCAGCCACCGGATAAATCTGCACGGAGTTGTCTTACTCATCCGCCATAAACGGATAGGCGGTGCTGGACGGTGGAATGAAGGTCTCTTTGACCGTTCGAGGAGAAACCCACCTCAGCAGATTGGTATAAGAACCGGCTTTATCGTTGGTCCCGGAAGCCCTTCCCCCGCCAAAAGGCTGCTGGCCGACCACAGCTCCGGTCGGCTTGTCATTGATATAGAAATTTCCCGCCGCATGTTCGAGAACTGTCAGGGCCAAAGATATCGCTTCCCTGTCTCGAGAAAAAATCGCACCGGTAAGCGCATAGCTCGATGACCTGTCGCACAACTCCAGCGTTTCCAGGTACGCGTCATCTTCATAGACGTACACGGTAAGGACCGGTCCGAAAATTTCTTCAACCATCGTTTTGAACTGCGGGTTTTCGGTATAAATCACTGTTGGTTCAATGAAATACCCGATGCTGTCATCTGCTCCGCCACCGATGAGTATTTCAGCGTGACTGCTGTGCCGTGCATAATCGATATATCCGGTTATCGATGCGAAGGCCTGACGGTCGATGACCGCATTAACGAAATTGCGAAAATCCTGCGGCGGCCCCATTTTCAACAAGGCGATCTCTTTTTGCAGGCCTGAGCGAATCTCATCCCACAGGCTTCTGGGGATATATGCCCGACTGGCCGCCGAGCATTTCTGTCCCTGGTATTCGAATGCGCCTCGTACCAGCGCGGTAACGACCTGGTCGACATCAGCGCCCTGATGCACAAAAACGAAGTCTTTTCCTCCCGTCTCCCCGACAATACGTGGGTATGACTTGTAGATTGCAATAGACTCGCCGATGGTTTTCCACATCTGCTGGAACACTGCCGTCGATCCGGTAAAGTGTACGCCTGAAAGGTTGGGATCCTTGAGACATGGTTCACCGACTGTTCGCCCTGACCCGGGGATGAAGTTGATAACACCGGCCGGCAGGCCGGCTTCCTCGAGAATCTGCATGAACAAATACGGCGTATAAACACAGGAGGAAGCTGGTTTCCAGACGACGGTATTGCCCATTATCGCCGGTGCGGAAGGCAAATTTCCGGCAATGGCGGTAAAATTGAAAGGCGTCACCGCAAAGACAAACCCCTCCAGGGGCCGGTGCTGGAGAAAATTCCAGGTCCCGGGCGCAGAGAGTGGCTGATCCCGGTAGATTTGCTCGGCAAAATGGACGTTGAACCGAAGAAAATCAATGAGTTCGCAGGCCGCATCGATCTCCGCCTGAAAGGCATTCTTGGACGTGGACAACATGGAGGCCGCATTCATCCAAAACCGATAACTCTTCGCCAGCAACTCCGCTGCCTTAAGAAATATCGCACAGCGTTCCTCCCATCGCATAGTCTGCCAGGTTTTCCGGGCATCAAGCGCTGCTTGTATTGCCAGGTGGACCTCGCGATCTGATGCCTGGTGATAGTCTGCCAGAACATGGCCATGGTCGTGCGGCATCACTACCTGGCCCAGCGCGCCGGTCCTTATTCGTTTGCCACCAATTATCAGCGGAATTTCGATCCTCTCCTCGGCCACCTTCTTCAGTGCTTCCTTCAGGTTTCGACGCGCCTCGCTACCCGGTGCATAGTCGAGGATCGGTTCATTTTCGGGATATGGCGTTTCGATAATCGCGTTGTTGAGTAAACTCATAGAGGCCACCTTTGCTCTGTTCCTGTTTTCAGCGTTGTTGAAGAGACAGCTCTTCTCGTATCGACTTCGATCCGATTCATGGTTCCCTCATGTGAATCTGCATCACGCACGGACCTGTCTGTTGCCGGGAAAGTCCGCCATATATGCATTTTTTGCATATTTTTTTACTTGTTCTTCGCCGTCCTGCGAGGCAACTGCAACGTCACCACCGCCTGTCAATGGCCGTCAGCCGCATCACACACAGAATATCAACCACCGGCAATTGCCGGAAAGACGTCCACGTGATCGCCGTCGTACACCAGGTCATCGTGCGAAAGAAGTCTGCCGTTGCGGACGGCGATAATGCCGCCGATGTCGGAGATCGTTTCCTGAGTACAACGTTGCAAGACTGCGGAAAACGGCACGGGCTCATCAAGAGCAAATGAGCTCGTGCCGAGTTCCATCAGTTTAAAGGTGACCGTCACCATTGCATCGCCTGAAGTGTCTCCTCGTCGGTGAAATCAATCACCTCTCCTGTTTCAGGCTGTTTTTCGACATAAAATGTCTCACAGAATCGATGGTCCGCAATCGTTATGCCGGCATCCGTATTAAATTGGTGCTCAATCCGCAACGTCTTCTTGACCATATTGTCAAACTGCTCTTCACTGATGTCTACACCATACCGGGCGGCAATAAGGTCAAGCAACGGAGTCATATCGTTGCGCACCGAATAGCGCACAAAATTGCACATTCCCATGGCATCCATACGGGAACCGATTACCTGGAACTCCTTTGAAAGCTCAACCTTCCCTTCCTTCGTCAAGGTGTCTTCCTCATCTCTGAGGGTAAAGCCGAAGGTATGGTCCGCTCCCATGGGGGAAGAAAGATAGGTCATCGCCATACCTTTCGTTCCTCGGGGTTCGTACGCCGGTATCGCCTGCCCTAGGACATGCGGCGCATGCTTCACGCCAAGGACCTGGGCGGCAATTTTACAGCCGGAAGCCAGGATTCTTCCCAATGGCGTCAGATTTCGAATCTCCTCCATCATGGCAACGGCGGCCGTGGTGTCACCGAATTCGGCAAGGCCGGCTTCCATCGCGACACCTATCGCTGCCCCGCAGTCAAGCGTATCGACTCCTGCATCATTGGCGATGCGGTTCATTTTTGCAATCGCGTCCAGATCCTTGAGGCACAGATTGGACCCCATCAACGCCATGGTTTCGTACTCGATCGGCGAGCACAAGATCGTACCATCCTTGTCTGGATAGACATTGGAACACATAATGGCACACGGCAGCATGCACGCATGCTGTGTCTTGCCTTCGCCCCCCCGCGCTTTGATTGTATCATAGAGGGCCTGGGCATTGATCCGTTCAGCTCCTTCCATCACGCCGTGTCTGAAATTCCGGGTCGGTAACACCTTCAGCGCCTGGCAGATATCAACCATTGCCGACGTGCCGTATTTGGTAAACGCTGAAGAGATCGGATTTTCTTTCAGCAACCCGATAATCCGCTTTGCTCCGGTATTGAAATTGTCTTGGTCAACGTATTCGGGTTTCACGGGGCCATCATCAAGAATCACCAAAGCGATGATTTTTTTAGATGCCATGACCGCCCCTAACCCGCCTCTGCCTGCATAACGAGAACAAACACCGTGCGGGTCCGAACAAGCAATTCCTGAGGCATAGAGCAGCTGCTCTCCGGCCGGTCCGATGGTTATGCAACCAGCCTTCTTGCCGAAGGCCTCACCGAGTAGTTCTGATTTCTCATAGACCCCTTTGCCGGCAAGCTGGGAGCCGTCAAGAAATTTCACGCCGTCCCGACCGATCACCACAATTCGCCAACCGGCGTCCGGGGATGGCATCCCCTCGAGGGCAATGCAGCGCAAGCCCTGCTGAGCCATACGCGTTCCGACGATACCGCCGGCGTTGCTTTCCTTGATTCCGCCGGTCAGCGGGCTTTTTCCACCAATGCTCAACCGGTTTGCACTGGAGACGTTGGTGCCGCTGAGGACACCATTACAGAAAAACAGCTTGTTCAGTCGGCCCAATGGATCGCATGTCGGGTCGACTTCTTCACTGACCAGGTGTGAAGAAAGGCTCCTTCCGCCGAGGAGAAACTCCAGTGAGTCTGCACGTTCGCTGGTGATCGTTTCTGAAGAGGTGTCGATGCGTAAGATGCTGAACATTGTTTACTCCCGGTGATATTCTCGGTTGCTTGTTGATCAACGTCAATCGTTGTCGTTGCGGGTTGTGCTCTCGCCTTATCTGCGCAGTTTGCAGAAACCCGGAAATGACGGGCAGCGCTCACTGGCTGTCCATCATCCTTTCACGAACAAGGCTTTCATGATAACACTTGCCATTTGCGGGTTTTCCTTGATTCGACGGGTGCAGTACCCGAACCACTGTTTTCCGAAGGGCACGTAAACCCGCAGTGGGTGTCCCTGGTCAACCAGGGACTTTCGCAATGCCGGGGTAACACCGAAGAGCATCTGAAATTCGTACCGGTCTTTCGGAACATTATAGTGCTGAATAAGCCTGAGGGCACCCTCGACAATAGGCTTATCATGCGTGGCGATGGCCGGATACATTCCCTCCTGTAACATCAGGTCGATATCTTCAAGGAAATGCTGATTGATTTCATTATAGCTCTTATACGCAATTGCCGCCGACTCAACATAGATTCCCTTACACAGGCGCAGATTCAAAGGATTGTCTGCGCTGTGCAAGTCTTTCATGTCTTTGATGTCCTGATGCGTTCTCTTCAGATACGCCTGCAAGACAAGACCGACATGTCTCGGAAAGTCTGCTTTTAATTTTCGAAAAAGCTCTATTTCCAGATCCGTGCAGGGAGAATCCTCCATGTCGATACGGACAAAGCTGCCGTACGAAGCCGCCTTGTCAACAATTTCCCGGATATGGCGGTATGCCGTCTGTTTGTCTATCAACAACCCGAAAAAAGTCGGCTTAAGACTGTAATTTCCTTTTACCCCGGCCTTCTCGGCTGCATCGATCACCTCGAGATACTCGTGCTTGTTGGCCTCGGCCTCGTCAAGGCTTTTGATGAACTCTCCGAGTACATCTATGGTTGTTAATATGCCTTCTTCGTTGAGTTGTTTAGAGGCCCGTACGGCATCATCGATGGTTTCACCGGCAATATATTCCTTTGAGAACTGCCAGACGAGCGCCTGGGGCATATAGGGCAAGATTTTTGCGATCGTTTTATTCAGCACTTTCTCAACTCCTCTCACGTGTGTTTGTCATAGTGCCGCCAGAATTGAGCCCTTCTCGCGGGATCATTGCTTTGTCCAATGCCTGTCCCGAGATCAGCCCTTTTCTTGAATTCTCATAGATGGATACGTTCGCTGGTGGCACCGTTTCTTGTTGTTCCTGCAGAGCAATTTTCCCAAAAAACAGCGACCGGAAAACGCTATCTACCTCTTTGTTTGTACGCTACTTTCTCGAATCTTGTCAAGAACTTTTTGTCAATGGTTTAACCATTCAAGATCAGCTGCTTTTCGAATTGCTGATCTGCTCCGGTCAGTCACAAAACAGCGCCTTGCATAAGAGAGGACATGTTCCACGATACCGCTCCTGGCAATCACGCTGCTAACTCACGATCATCGCCGGAGACAAGAATTTCACCTGATAAAAATACGGATGGGAGCTCTGGTTGTGCGAATGAAGGGCGTTGGCGGGACGGAGGGGGGAATCGGCGGCAGACGTCTTGGCAGGGGACTCCCTGCTGTATTGCGTGTGGTCTTATTTCAACTTTTTCGCCCCAACCCGCTGCCCCTTGACACTTCTAATCTCATAAAAACCATTCCCCAGAACCTGGGAACTCCAGTTGCACTTGAACCGTACCTTCGCTCCCGCCGATAGCTGGCGCGCCCGTAATGCTCCGGACGGTAATTCAAAGCCGACACCACCTTCCGAGATATCATGGAGAAAGATTTCCGTCTCCTGGCCGTCGGCGGTAACCAGAATCACCTTGCCGCTTTGAACCTCGCGTAAACTACCGCGACGATTGAGCACGCATTTGACGATTTCCTGGCAGTTGTGACAGCGGATGTTTTTCCGCCGAAGGTTGGGCGGGACCGAGACCATTCGTTTCATGCCGCAGTTTGGACAGCGGAGCAGCATACGATTATCAACGACCTTGAACTCTCTGGTTTTCACCAAGGCCTCCTCCCCATTCCCGTTCTTTCGTAATGGGCCGCAACGTTTTCTGTCCGGTGGCTGCTCATCTGCCGGCTTGACGGCGACCGGGGGAGCTGCCGGGTGGTGTCGATAAGAAAAAACTCCTGTACCGAAAAGACTTGTAACTCGCCTGTTTTCCTTCTACGTTTCCGTTGTTTGATAAAACTACCGACCACATGGATTTAGTATGAAAAAAGATAATCATATTGTCAAATTATCGGAAGGTTTTTTACTGGAACACATTGACGGGGAGATAGCCGTCTATCATCCGACGCTTGCCACGTCGCTCTACCTTAATGACACCGGAGCCTTGATCTGGGAGTTGTGTGATGGAGGGCGCAGTATTGCCGAGATCATCGAGATTCTAACGGCAGCATACCCGGAAAGCGCGGAGCGCATCGGCGACGATGTCAGGGCCTTGATTGACCGGTTGGTTGCCAATAACATAGCAGAACTGCATTTGAATGGTTGATTACCGCCCTGCTTTTTCCCCGAGATTTGCCTCATGACCGATTACAGCGTGGCTTTTGCCGGTTCATCCATAACCATTGCGTGCGAGACAGCACCGGCACAGCAGTTTGCTGCCTTCCTCTTTGCCGACCTGCGCCAGGCCCCCGATCGGCACATGGCGCAACTCATGCTCGCGCCATGTGCCGACAACAACGAATACCAACTGGCAAGAACAGCCGACAACGGACATCCTCTGTTTCGTGGCTCGCTTGGCGTCGGATGCGCCGCGACAATCTTCGATGCGGTCATCTATCAATTGCTTGATAAAGCCACCGGCGGAATGGCGCTTCACGCAGGTGCCGTTTGCCGGCATGACAGGACCATTATCATACCGGGGCCGAGTGGCGCGGGTAAGAGCACCCTGGTGGCCTGGCTGGTTGCCCATGGGTTTACGTATCTCACCGATGAATTACTTTTTCTTTCTGACAAGACCCCTGCAGACAACGACTATTTCACGCGTCCAATCTGTCTGAAATCCGGGTCTGTTTCGCTGATCACGGGATTACTTACCGCAGGCATGAACACCGGCCTGCTCGAAGAACCAGCAGGTGCGCTCATCCCCCATCGCCTGCTTAACCCCGAATTTACGGCAATTCAGTCCCCCCCGGACCTGATTCTGGTTCCAGACTATCGCCCCGGAGCGCCTACCATGGCGCAACCCATCTCTCCAGCCCGGTTGACCACCATATTGATGGGTTGCCATGTCAACGCCAGAAACCTCAACGACCACGGATTCAGGCAGATGGTTCGATTCGCACGATCGACTCCGGCATATCGCCTGACATACGATAGCCTTGATCTCGCGTTAAACCAGGTCGAGCAGTTGCTTGCAGAACGGAAATGGCAGTGACGATTCAATACCTTCTCGGG
>CAZSOA010000123.1:0-10549 GCA_964608305.1 uncultured Desulfofustis sp.
TTTCGCCAGCGGAGCCGACTCTCCCGGCTCCACCGGCTATCTGATGAAGAACGGGTCGCCATCGAGCACCATATGCATCTCTTTGATCGTCGCCGGCTCTATTATTTGCGCTACGGTGCCGTCGACCAGAGCCGGCTGGTTCGTGTCAACCCGAAACTGTATCGCCCTCTGCTTTACAAAAGCCGCGATGAGCGCGAATTCTATCTGCGTGATCTGGAGCAGGTATTATCGATCAATGAACTGAAAACCTATGTCTTTGCCATCTTCGACCTGCAACGACATTTTGATGAATCGTTCTCGGCCACCATGCCGGAGGCACTGAACCAGGTCGATATCGCCGATCATTTTGTAGAAGATCTCTGCAAGCTCAATCAGGATGAAGCATTCCGTGACACATCATCAACTGACGGCACGCTTGACCGTCATCTGGTCCGGTACCTGATCATGTTCTTTGATTACGGGTACGGCAGGCGTTCGCTTTTTGATGATTTCGTCAAAGAATTCATGGGACGACACCGTGCCTTCCGTTGGCCTGACCGCAAACCGGCACTGAGCACGGGTGCCATCGAGCGGGCTTTTGCCATCAGCTGGCAACAACTGCAGGCCATGAGCATAAAGGAATTACAACGTCTGTATCGCAGACGGGCAAAAGAACTGCATCCGGACAGCGGCGGCCATCACGACCTTTTTGTTGAACTCAACAGTGCCTATGCGGCGCTGCTGGTGCGCAAGAAACAGCACTAAACAGATCGCTGCAACAAACGAGGAAACCTCCTTTCATGAAGTACCGCACGCACGTTGGACAACGGCGGCAGGTTTCAACTACCCACCGCCCTGCCATCATCCGTGACTCTGGGCAGGTATCGAGACGACGCCTTTTCACCACCAGTCATTTCAGGTATAGTGCCGATTATGACGCCCCGATAACCGGCAATCACCACGAAGCATGAGGGGGCCTTGAAAATCATGCCAAATCCGGCCCGGGTGGTTCTGTCGGAGGCTGCATCGTGAAGACCCGGCGGAGCGAAGCAAACGGGCCAAAGGGTTGCGGAGCTCAGCCGACGAGGCCGCAGCGCAGCAGCCGGAGGCAGAATCGACCGAACACAAGAAACTGATTTATCAATGATAAATAAGATTTTGAGATAAACCATGCACGCGGAGTCCCCATGGTCATCAGATCACTTGCCCAGGATCTTTACCGAGCCCAACAGGCGGTACACGCCCTGGAGGACCGACTGGAGGCCTGTCCGCTCAACGAACAGGATCACCTGCGCCGAGCCTTGCAGGCAGCTCGAGCCGAACGGGATCAACTGCGACGGCTGGTCGACGCACGCAAAGAACCGCCGCCCTTTCGCCGTACCTTCGGTGATCGCTAATCCCAAATATTATGCCGCTTTGGTTTCAATAAACGATAGACGCATACCCGACTATCGTCGTGCCGACGACTCATAGCCGTGCATTATCGGGATAGACCATCTTTCCTGAAAGTGACAAGTCGTACCCAGCATATTCATCGGCAATGGTTTTAAACGCCGGATCGTGCAGCAAGGTGACAAATCGCTGCACGATCGGATCGAAGAATCGTTCCCGGCCGATCAGCAGATCAAACCGTTCCCAACGCAGCGGCAGAAAATCAAGCCCGAGCAGCGCTGCAACCGGCCGGATCGCCGGCGCCGCATCAGCCCTGTTGCTCAAAACAGCCAATCCCGCATCCAGATGCCGCGCCACCTCAAGGTGATAACCGTCAATCTGTTCGGGAGCGATGTCGTTACGACTCAGCTCATAATCAAACAATAGTCTCGTCCCGGTGCTCAATGAGCGATTGACGATACGGATTCCCGGGCGCGCCAGATCACCGACCGAGACAATCCCACGCGGATTCCCCTTTGCCACCAGCAACCCTTGCTGACGTTTACTGAAGTTGACGAAGACCGGCGATTGTCCCATCTCCTGTTCGGCAAATCGAAAATTGTATTCCTCATTATCATCCTGTAACAGATGACAGACGGCCACGTGGCACTGTTTCCGACGGAGCGCCTGCAATCCGCCCATACTGCCAATGTTGGCAAAAAACACCGTCGACTCGGGATAACGGCCATGATAGAAACCGATCAACCGCTGAAACAGCAGGTCATCACTGCCGGCAATGAGCAGGCTTCCGCTCTCGGTTGAAGTCATCGCGATTTCAGCAGCCGGTTGATGGACAACCGAACAATCAAGCCATTGCTCGACAAGGTGGCGAGGAAACAGCCATTTTCCGGTTACTTTCGTTGCCGGCAGCTGTTTTTCGCTGATCAACCCGTAGACTGCCTTCTCGTTGACCTGCAGGAGTCGAGCCACTTCTTTGGTTGTCAGATACTGTTTTGCGGAAACCATCCCCATGTCGACCCTCCCGGTAGGTTCATGAGTCATACTGCCATTCTGGTTAGCATGTTTTTCGCCGGTGTCAACAACGACATGTCCCGGCCAGACCTTCCCCGGCCCGACCAATGCACCTTGCTGCAAACAGCACTAACGGGTTTATACCGACGCCCAACGGCGGCGTTTGAACCACAGCATCAGAAACGTAGTGACGCTTGTCACCTCGCTGATATTCTGTTACAAGTTGTCACATCAGGCAGATTCGTCTGCGAGACACGGAAGCGAACAGGGGACGGTCACCACTTCAACAGAAGGTATCTCACCAGCCATGCCGTCGAGTATCAACAAAGCTCTCGCCGTGACCGCCAAAACCTTGCCCCTGTCATCTGCCGGTCCTCCTGAGTATGCGGTGGTCTGCTGTGACGCCGACGATTGTATCGTCTCCTGGGACGTTCAAGCGGAAAAGCTGTTCAGCCGACGTCAGGCTGCGGTTCTTGGAAAAAACTTGTTCCGGCTGGTTCTCGCCGATTCCTCTGATAACCAGCGTGGAGAACCAGCCCGGCTCACGTCACTCTTTCTGCAGCATCGCAAAGAAATCTCCGTGACCACCAAACTTCAGGAAGATGCTGTTGACAGCAACGGTCGCCGGTTTCCCATTGAATTGATCGTCTCACCGCTGCCCGGCAACGAATACTTTACCATCTTCATCAGGAATATCGAAGGGATAAAGGAAAACCAGGACGCTCTGATCGATCGCGCCTTTCAACTTGAAGTCGTCAATACCATCCTGAAGATGTCGTTCGGTCCCGCCCTGCTCAAGGACCGCCTGCGCTCGATCCTCTCTTATATCCTCTCCCTTCATGAACTTGACCTGTTGCCGATGGCTGCACTCTTCGTCGTTGAACAGGATACCCGAACCCTCAAGCTGATGGTCGCAATCGGCTTGAGCAAGGAGCACATCAACCACTGTGATCGGATGCCGTTTGGTCATTGTTATTGCGGCAAGGCAGCGCTGAACAACAAACTGCAGTTTCTTCCCCCGGGCGATATCCCGGCAAACGGTCACAATCCTGTGCAGATCCCCGTACACGGCCACTACTGCATCCCGTTCGCAACCCATGGCATCGTCAACGGTGTCGTTTGTTTTTATGTTCCCCCGTCTCATAAACGAGCCGAACGCCGGGAAGCGCTCTTGCAATCGGTCGCCGACAGTATCGGCAAAATAATCGACAGCCAGAAAATGGACCTGCAACTCATCAGCCTGGTCAATGATCTGCGCGCCTCGATCGTCGCTCTGAGAACAGAAAAGCAGTTTTCCGATTCGATTATTCAGGGGCTGGAACACGGCCTGGTGATCACCGATGAGAACGGCGTCATCCAGAAAGCGAACCGCGTTGCCGAGGATATCCTACACTCGTTCACTACAACCCTGAAAGGTCAGCCGTTTTCGGCCGTCGTCGGTGAGGCCAATGCCAAACGGATTCTTTCCGATCGAAACAACAATGCGATCGACGAAGAAAAGGAAATCGTCCTTGCCGCTGAGCATGGTGATGAATTGATCGTTCGCTACTCAAAGGTTGCAAGACAAAACGAAAAAGGTGAGGATCTCGGCGCCATCATTTCTTTGACCGATGTATCGGAATGGCGCTCCGTCAGGAAAGAGATGGAGAAGATGAACCGCCTCTCAACGGTTGCAGAAATCGCCTCGGCCGTCGCTCACGAGGTGCGCAACCCGCTGGCCGGCATCAAAATCATGGCACAATCAATCGAGGAAAACTCCTGTTCGGTCGAAGAGCGGGTTGAATGTGCCCAACGGATCATCCGCCAGGTCGACCGGCTTAACGAGTTACTGACCGACTTCTTCTCCTATGCCCGGCCGGTGATTCCGAAAAAACAGCCGACCGCTCTGCAGACCATCCTTTCAGAGATCAAGCCGCTGATCATCAGCAAACTGATCAAACAACGAATATCTCTGCTCGAAGATTTCGAAAAAGACCTGCCGCTGGTCATCGCCGACCCGAATCAGATCCAGCAGGTCTTTCTCAACCTCTTTCTCAATTCCATCGACGCCATCAAGCAGGAAGGGACCATTGCAGTTACGGCCCGTTCACTGAGTGGTCAGAAACTGGCCAGATTTAGAAAAAAGAACCCGCTGCTCGATCGCAGCTCCAGCTGCGTCCTCGTCGCTTTCAAAGATAACGGTGCCGGTATGTCCAGAGAAGCGACCGAAAAAGTCTTCGAACCGTTCTTTACCACCAAAGCAAACGGTTCCGGCCTGGGCATGTCTATCGTCTATCGCACTCTGAAGGAAAATGACGCCTCCATCATTGTTGAGAGCGGCGAGGGCAAGGGGACCACATTCACCATGTTTTTTAAGGCCTGTTGATCGTGGGTTCGGTTCTCATCGTTGACGATAACGAAGACCTTCGTTTTTCTCTATCGGCGATCGTCCGCAGGGAGGGGCACGGCGTTGAAACTGCTGCCGACGGCATCCAGGCCCTGGAGGTTGCCCGTTCCTGCATTATCGATATCGTTTTCCTCGATATCGGCCTGCCCGATATCGACGGTATCTCACTGATTTCCAAGCTCAGGGAACTCTCTGCGGATATCGGAATCGTCATGCTCACCGGGGTTAACGATGCCAAAACCGCTGTCGAAGCCCTCAAGGCCGGGGCCCTGGATTATATTGTAAAACCATTTGATATCATAGAGTTTACCACTGTCCTCAATCGCCTGCTCCAGTCACGGCTTATGGAAAAACAGGCATTGCTTGCTTCACAGGAGTCGGGAGCGACTGCAATCATCGGTCGCAGTGAAGCAATGCGTAGTGTCCATAAGGCCGTCAAGACCGCCGGCACGGTAGAAGCACCGGTGCTGATCACCGGTGAAACGGGGACCGGAAAAGAAATGGTCGCCCGAGCCATCCATCAGAGCGGCACGCTTGCCCGTGGCGTCTTCGTCAAAGTCGACTGCGGCACCCTGTCCGCCAATCTGTTCGAATCAGAATTGTTCGGATATGAACAGGGCGCCTTTACCGATGCCAGATCAAACAAAAAAGGACTCGTTGAAGTGGCCAGTGGAGGGACTTTGTTTCTTGATGAAATCGGCAATCTGCCCTTCGAACTGCAGCCGAAACTCTTGCGTCTGATCGAGGAATCGACATTCCGCAAAGTCGGTGGGGTAAAGGATATTCGCGTTCGCGTGCGCATCATCGCCGCAACGAACAGCGATCTGGCGCACAAGATTACCGACGGGTCCTTCCGCGAGGATCTGTTTTATCGTCTGAACGTTCTGCCAATCCCGTTACCGCCGCTCAGAGAACGGGGCGATGACATCCTGCTGCTCGCCGACTTTTTTCTGCACCGTCTCAACCAAGAGCTGAAAAAATCAGTCAAAGGGTTCACCGACACCGCCGCACGTGACCTGCGCCGTCACACCTGGCCCGGCAATATCAGAGAGTTACGCAATCTCCTTGAGCGTGCCATGCTGTTCAACGAAGCCGACTGGCTGTCTCTCCCCGAATTGAACCAATCGGTATCCGGCCCCGACCGTTTCACCAACGACAGCGCCCTGACCTTGCAGGAAGCAGAACGCCGACATATCGCCACCGTGCTGCGCCTGACCGGCAACAACAAAGCCAAGGCCGCTCGACTGCTCGCCATTTCTCGAACGACACTGCGACACAAACTCGCTTCCATATCTCCGGCGAAGTGATCATTTTCTGACCACCATGGTCAAAAAGCTGCCACCCCCAGGCCACGCCGTGGTTTTGGCAACATCCTTCTAAACGCCGATAACGTGGCGTAATCAAAGAAAATAGCTGTGACTCTTCGAGACCACTCCGACTGGCATCAAATTTGTAGATAGTACGACATCCTATAACCGCCGAGCACCGTTTCATTTCCTCCCCTCCCGGAGAGGATATAAAACGGTACCTCACGTATCAACAACCAAGAGGAACGAGCATGACGAAAAAAGTCCTTGTTGTCGACGACGAAGAAGACATGCTCTGGATGCTCCAGAGAAATCTGAACAAAGGTATGCCGGACGTGGCAATTCTATCCGCTCGTTCCGGAGAAGAAGCGCTGGCGGTGCTGAGTGATACCAGCGTCGACCTGGTGATCACCGATATTAACATGCCCGGGATGAACGGGCTTGACCTGCTGATCGAGATCAACAACCGGTATCCGGATACCGGAGTAATCATCATGACCGCCTACCCGTCCAGTGCCTACGAACGGGAAGCAATGATGAGCGGCAGCCTGCGCTTTATAGAAAAACCATTTGACATCAAGGATATGCGGGAAATCGTCCGTAATGTCTTAAAGACCAGTGACGGCTTTCAAGGCACGATCAACGGGATCGATCTGATGGACATCATTCAGTTCAATGGCTTGTCCCAGGCGACCGCTGCGTTGAAAGTGACCACGGCCGAGCAGGAAGGCATGCTCTTTTTCAAGAACGGCGCCATCGTCCACGCCATGTGCGATCAACTCAGCGGCGAGGAGGCTTTTTTTCAAATCATCACTTTCAACGACGGAACCCTGCAGAATATCAGAGGCGTCGAACCACCGATCATCAGTATCAATAAAAGTCTGGAGTCTCTTCTCTTTGAAGCGGCAGTCAGGAATGACGAAGGTGGCTCCGTCGAAGCGACGGGTGATGCGCCCGGATCCGTCGTCACCTTGGAGGACCTCGATACCGGAGATATCATTGAGCCACTGGAAGATGAAGGCGAAGACGCTTTACAACAAACCCGACACGATGATGAGATGCCTGGCAGGATGTCGGACCCACTCTCCCCAGTCGACTCATTAGCCGATATCATCACCGAGACATCAGCCGACCCACACTTAAAAGACAGTGCTCCACCAACTGCACATGAACCGCCGCCGGTGCCACCGGCGGCGACCATCGATGAGAAAACGTCAACCCGAGAAGAGGACAGTGAAATGACTGAAATCCAGAAAATTCTAGCAGAATTCACCAACATCGAAGGCGTTCATACGGCATGTCTGGTTGGCCGTGACGGGTTCCTGCTCGACAGCATCGCCAGGAGCGGCATCGATGCGGAAATGATCGGCGCCATCGCCTCATCCGGCTTCGGCTCCGCAGAATCAATGGGCACCCAACTCGGCCAAGGTGATCTGAACATGACCATGCTCGAGTACACTGATGGCCCGGTTATGTTCGCGCCGGTGGGAAGCGAAGCGTTCCTGGTGATCGTCGCGGATAAGGACACCAATCTTGGCTGGATTCGTTTGACGATCAAAAAGAATTCAAAGGTTATCGAAAAAGCGGCGAATCTCTAGCAGTTTGCAGGCCGGTTTATTGTGGATGCCGACAACGCTCACCCGACTCATTGAGTATAAACTTGCGGGCCCGGAACACTTTGTCACCGGGCCCGCAGGGCAGAAATCACCGGACGGGGATGCCGGCTGAAAGAGTTTTCCTCATTCAGCCGCATGGCGGAACTGTTCAAGCAATCCGGCAGAGAAACGCGACAGCTCGGTCTCAAATCGTTTCATCAGGATACGCGCCTTCCCAAGCCACTCATCCTTGCTGGTCATGACGAATATAAAAAACGGCTGCTCCGGGGCGTGCCGGATGATAAAATGATGGTGACTGGTCGTGATAAGAATATCATCGGTAACTTCATCATCGGCAAGCAAACCGATTGCCTTGCCGTTCGATTTGACGATGGAGGCCAGATAGGCGGCAGCCGCCGCGGTCTCTATTCCTTCCTCTCTGCTCACCTCGGCAATTGACAAGCCATCTTCCACGGTTACCACCGCAACAGCAAGAACCCCTGGCAACTCTCTGGACAGAGCTTCAATCAGTTTTTGAACTTTTCGTATCATCACTCACCTAAGACCTTCATCCGCGGCAGCCGCCAAGTACAACAAAAAACGATTATCTCTTCCTCTCATTACCGAAGATATATGAGATTTCCTTCATTTTTTATAGCTGTTGCAGATGCAAGATTCAACCGAATTATCAGCAGCACTGATCATTAAATCATGCTGATTCGGCAATAACGGACTGACAGCCGGCCAAAAATCCATGCAAACAAACTTATTGATTGGCATTGAACGCCTGCTCGATAAGTTCTCTGCCGATGTCTCCCTCGAACTGCCGCCAGACCGGACGCATGGCATCGACCCAGCGAGCGCGCTCATCTCTGGACAATTGCACAACCTGTGCCGCACCCGATTCAACTACCTTCTGACGGTCACCCTGCTCGATTGTCGCTGCCAGATCGTTTCCATAGGCAATTGCTTCGTCAAGCACTTCCTTGAGCCTTCGTTGCTCTTCAGTGCTCAAACTTTCCCAGAAATTGACTGATGTCACCACCATGTAATCGAGCAGGCCATGATTCGATTCGGTTATATGGGTCTGGACCGTATGAAATTTCTGTGAGTAGATATTCGACCAGGTATTTTCCTGGCCATCGAGCACCTTTGCTGCCAACTGTGAGTAGACCTGGGAAAACGGTTTCGGCACTCCTTCAGCGCCGACCGTGGCGAACTGGGCGCGAAGTACTTCAGATGGCTGAATCCTGAATTTGAGGCCTGCAGCATCTTCCGGTACCGACAATTTCTTATTGGCCGATAATTGTTTCAAGCCGTTGTGCAGGTAGCCGAGTCCAACAAGCCCTCGATGCGTAAACGAAAGCAGCAAGGCCTGTCCCTCGGGGCTGCGCTGGAATCTATCGACGGCCGTCATATCCTGAAAAAGAAACGGAAGATCGAAAAGCTGAAGACTTTTGGTATAGATGGTAAATTTTGAAAGGCTGGGCGCAGCCATTTGCACATCATCAAGCAAAAGCGCCTCGAAGACCTGGTCATCGTCGAACAGGGTCGAGTTCGGGTAGACCTCAACGACAAAGCGATCGCTGAGCCGCTCCTCAACAAGGCTCTTGAACTTCAACGCCGCTTGTCCCTTCGGGGTATCATCACCGACGACATGGGCGAAGCGAATCACTATTGGCGCCGCCTGCAGGGACGCCGCCAACATAAAGACACCGCACACCATCACGGCAAACATCTGGATAACTCGGACCATGGGGTAATCTCCGGGCTCTGTGTTAAATGGTTCAGGCCGGTTCTGTTTCCTCTTCGACCTTGAAGACCGCAATCGACTGCTCGAGCTGCCGGGACGTACTGGTGATCTTGTCCATCGAAGCAGCAGTCAACCGAGTGGCCGCCGTTGTTTCCTTGGTCAGCGAACCAACGTCGTGCATCAGCTTGGTAATATTCTCCGATTCCATTCTCTGCCGTCTGGCCGATTCCGATATCTTTTCGACAAGTTCGGCAAGCTGATTGGAAACTCGCTCGATTTCCTCGAGTTTTCCATAAGCCTCATCGGCCAACTCGGTACCGTCAACGACATGCTGGATACTCCGTTCCATACTGATGCCGGCCTCGCTGATCTCGCCCTGGATGGTGCTGATCAGCGTCTCGATCTGTTTGGTCGAAGCAGCTGAGCGCTCTGCCAGTCGCTGTACCTCTTCAGCAACAACGGCGAAACCGCGCCCCGCTTCTCCGGCCATGGCAGCCTGAATGGACGCGTTCAACGCCAGGATCGATGTTCGATCGGCAATGTCGTTAATGATCTGGATAATATTGCCGATCTCCTGGGAACTCTCGCCAAGACGTTTGATGGTACGGGCTGTTCCGCGCATGTTCTCCTTGATCGCACCCATCGCCTCGTTGGTTTTTCGCACCGCATCGGATCCCTCACGAGCACTGCTCCGAGCCAAGCCGGAGACCTGAGCAGATTCGCCGGCACTGGCGGCTACATCCCTGATATTGTCGGCGATTCTTTCGATAGTTGTAATGGCATCCTGGATCTTCGCAGCCTGCTCCTCACTCATGCTGCTCAGCTTTCGGGTGACCTGATCAACATCCACCGAAGAAGAACCGACCAGCATCGACGCCTCTTTAACATCCTTTACGACCCGACTCAATTGCTCCGCCATGTTGTTAAACGAGTCGGCAATGGCTCCCGTCACCTCTTCGGTAACCTCGGCTCGAGCGGTCAGGTCGCCTTCCGCCAAATCGCTGATTTCGGTGAGCAGCCGCATGATCGAGGCCTGAATGGCGTCACGCTCTTCACGACTCTGGATCAGCGTCAACGTATTGTCGAGCATCGCGTTCAGCGACTCGGCCATTTCTCCGAGTTCGTC
>CAZSOA010000124.1:0-10427 GCA_964608305.1 uncultured Desulfofustis sp.
ATAGAACACGCACGGGAGCGGCTGCATGGTGTGCAGCGCTTTTAGGCCGACAATGGTGTATGTGGTCCAACTCAATACGCAGCCGAGCAGCGACATCTCGCCGACGCCGAAACCGCCGCTCAACAGCACGCTCGGGTGGCCGTTGGAAATAACGAACAAGGCGCCGATAAGCGACAGGCCGATACCGATGCCTTTTGTTCGGGAAAGCGGTTCACGATAGATCAGCGCGGCGGTTATCGTGATGGCCAGCGGGGTAGAGGCGATAATCAACGCCGCGCGGCTGGCGCTGATCTGGGCCAGGCCGTTAAAAAAGCAGACATTGTAGAAGAAGATGCCGGTAAGCCCAAGGACGACGATCACCAGTCCCTGTCGGCGATCCGGCAGTGGTGGCAGGCCGCCGGCGCCAATGAGAATGGGGATCATGGTTACCGCAGCAATGGCAAAGCGTAAGAAAGAGGCAGTGAGCGGCGGCACTTCAGCGGCAACGATACGCCCGGCGATAAAGGTTCCACCCCAGAGGAAGGCGGTGGCAGTGAGCAGGAAATAGGTCATGATCGGAGCAGACCCGGTTGGCGTCGGTGGCGTCGGTGTCGATGTCCGGCCGGAGGAACGTGTCACAAAAAATCTCTTGGTTGATGGGGATCGACCACGGTCATGTGCTGTGCGATTACGCCTTGACCGGCAACCTGGCGAGCGAGTTTCTAGCATGTTGCCTGGCACGCTGTCAAGGCGCATGATATGGCGCAGGTGAAGCGGAACAAACGTGATTGACGGCTGCACAGCGGATTGTAAAAGTTGAGTAAAAACATGCTTGTTTCTTGATTTGCTACATGCTATAAGAGGAGTCATGGTGCGTACTGAATGAGGGCGGTGCGTACTGTCACCGTGGATGACGAATGGTCGTCCTGGCGGATGTCGGTATCTGTTTTTCCGGGGGGAGGAAGGGGCTGACATGAGGGGTATGAAGACGCCGCATGCAGTTACGGTACGAATTGGCGGGATAATTTCGTCACGTCCGGAAGACAGACATGGCTCAACAACATCAACAAACGGTACTCGACTTCCTCATAGCGAGCACTGCCTATCACAACAGTGGCCTCACCATTGAGTGGGGCGACCGGCAGGGAATCCTTCATCTGCGTGACGGATGTATCGTGGCTGCTGAAGCCGAGCCGCTCAGCGGCAACGGAGCCGCCATGGAAATCGCTCGCTGGCAGGGGTTCACGATATCTGAGAGCGAAGCCGAACCCGTCATCAGAAAAAACGTAACGCTGACCCTGCATGAGATGCAGGATATCTTCCAACGGTTGTCAATAACCGGCAATCATGCCGCTGCGTTTGACGATCTGGACTATCTCGATCAGGCGATCCTGCTCATTCATCAGTTTCGTTACGCCGAGGCAGGCAAGCTGTTGGCAGAGTTGCTGCGGCATAATCGTTTCAACTATCTCGGCTGGCTCTGGTATTCACGGTTACTCAAGAAGCTCGATTCGATTAAAAAGGCGTTGGCCGAGGCGCAACGCTGGGGCGACCATGATCCCACGGTCTGGTTGGAGGTGAAGAAAACCGGGGTTGGTATGGCCAATAACCCGGGCCATGAGCTCAAGCGCTGTCTCTATTGCTGGACACCGCTCGCCAGCCATGCCGAACAATGTTGTCATTGCCGGGCATGGCAGACTATCGGTACGCATAAACCAGCCCCTGATCTGAAAAAAGCCGAGATTGTGAACGGTATCAATCGCTATATCAACGGGTTCAAGGTTGATAAGAAAAACAGCAAGGCCGGGTACGTCCTGGCTCTTGGCTTTTTCAATTTGAAGCAATTCGATAAATCGTACAAGTATTTAAAATTCATCACCTCGCTGTCGCCTGATAAGCATCTTTACCATAAAGCGCTGGCCGCCGTTAACATCTTGCTTGCAGCCCAGCCCCGAACCGAACGTACTGCTTCCGGGCAGCAACGCAAGCATCAGGAACCATCACCGGGGACCGGGGTGGTTGCGGCAGCTGCACGAGCCGTTGATATACTGGTGATTGAGGACAGCCCAACGGCCCGTAAGGTAATCACCGTTGTCCTGAAGCGAGAAGGGTTCAGTGTGGTTGAAGCCGGCTCCGGAGAGGCGGCCCTGGCTCTTGCTCAGGAAAGCAATCCGCAGCTGATCCTTCTTGATGTCATGTTGCCCGATACAACCGGTTATGACCTGTTGCCCCAGCTCAGGGATTACCAGCACTTGCGTGAAATTCCGGTAATCATGCTCACCGGCCGGAAAGGATCCATGGATAAGATCAAAGGGTTGCAGGCCGGTTCTACGGAATATCTTACCAAGCCGTTTGATCCACAAAAACTCACCAGCGCCATTAAAAAGTATATCCAGGCATGATGGAGAAACAACATTCAGAACTTCCGGCGACGGGCTCCCTGCCTCGACTTCTTCGGGGCATTGACGATGCCCTTGCTGCGGCGGACGATCGACAGGGAGAGCGGCTCGGAACCGGGGGCATTCCCGGTATCAGGATCGGCTCCGCGGAAGAGAGTTATTACATCTTGCTGTCCATCGGCACCGCTCGCCTCGCGGTTGCCCTCGAAGATCTGGCCGAGGTAGGCGATGTGCCTGCAGTGACCAGGTTGCCGAATCTTCCCGATTGGCTCACCGGGATTACGAATATTCGCGGTGAGATCGTTTCGGTCGTCGATTTGCCGCTTTTTCTTCGTTGGCATGTGGAAAAAGGGGCGAGACGAACAAGGATGGCCGTTTTACGACATCAACGGACAAAAGTGGCCTTGTTGATCGATAAGGTTCTCGGAATGCATCGCAAAACAGAGATGTCCGAAACTGCTGAAGGAGGGCCGCAGCTATTGGGAACTGAAGCCGGCATTCTTCCCTCCGGCCTTCTGGTTGACGGGCAAATTCATTATGTGCTCGATTGCCCCGAGTTGTTTGCCAATAAACGGTTTGTCGAGGTTCGCAATGACTGATCAACCGTTCCGGTATCAGCTGTCGGTTATCGTTTTCGTCAAGAAGGGTGCACTGCTATGAGTCGGGTGCCGCACGAAGAGTTGCTGGCGGGTTTCATCGGAGAAGTGAAAGAGTATGCGCCGATTATCAAAGAGGATTTGCGTATGCTGCTGGCCGATCCCGATGACCGGAGCCGGTTGCGCCAGGTGTATCGCCTGTTTCATACGATCAAAGGGGCTGCTGCGCAGCTGTCTCTTGCCGCTCTGAGCGGTACGTCACGACTGGCTGAGGATATGCTGGAAAACCTCTTGATTGATGGGCGGTCCATCGCCGAGGAGGAGGTTGATTTCTACGACCGGACCATACAACGGATACTCGGGTATTGCCTTGAAGAGACATTGACCGAAAAGACCGACAGTACGTTGCTCGAAGAAACGCTTGGCGACTATCATGAATTGTGTGGGACCGGTGCGTCTGCCGATGGCGTGCAGCGCGACTGCCAGGTGCTCGTCAGCGGCGGCAGTATCATCGAGCGATCGCCGGTTATTGCCGTTGCTGATTTACTTGGCCAGGCCGAACGCACGGTCATGGAGCTGAGTGCCCAGCTACCGGCAACTCCGGCAGATGCTGCAACACTTCGAGAACGGCTGCGCCATCTCAAACGCCAGGTGCTTGCTGCTGAAACACGAGCAGAAGCAGAGGGGGGCGATATTCCGGTTGCTTTCTCGCAGGAATTTATTTCGTTTCTCCATCGGCTTGAGGCCGATGTCCTGCTGTTTGACGAACAAGCGGCAGATCTGCTTGACACGTACCTCGGATTCTTTCAGCTCTTTCTCCTGAACCCGGGAAGAATCGAATCTGAGCGGGTCGACAGGATTGTCGAGTCGATGGTTCAGGTTCGCGAGCTTGCGTCGCTGATGGAAGGCACCCGCCGGGAGCCGGAGGGTTTTGCTGGATTGTTCGATGAGTCGAATCTTCTTGAACACGTTGAGGAGCAAGATGAATTGCTCGCAGATCTCTTCGACGAACCGATGTTCGGAACGGAAAGCAGCGACCTGCAGGAGTATGCCGGCGCGGATTATCAGGAGCGAGGGAGCGACGATCCTGTCGTCGAGGATGAACTGGATCTGCAGGAGATCTTTATCGCCGAGTGCGAAGGGCATCTCCAGGTTATCGGTACGACCTTGAACGCCCTGGAGCAACTCGTCGATCGACCACACCCGGTTGATGGCCCCGCCGCCGCACATTTGGCGGAAATGCGGCGGGCGGTACACACCCTCAAAGGCGCGGCCGGTATGACCGGGCACGAAAGGCTCGCCCGGTTTGCTCATCGCTGTGAAGACTTGCTCGATGTTCTCGTCGTGCCAGGCAGAGTGATTGGCCCAGCGGACGTGAGAGTGTTATCCGAAGCAGTCGACCTCATCGAGATGATGGCTCTGCATCCGGAGCGTGTTGATGCCGCTGCGGTAACATCTTTGTCGGGTCATATCGGTATGTTGCTATCGGAAACCGATGACCCTGATAGTGGTACATCGGATGAAGAGGAGACAGATAGTGAATTGGCGCCGCCATTGCTTGATTCGCCGGTCGCCGTTCATCCGGAAGTGTCGGCAGCGAGTGCGGAGGGTGATTACCGACACGTCGATCAAGGCGTTCTTGTGGAGCCGCTCGCGGCCGAGCGTGCACATATTCGGGTACGCCTGGAAAACCTTGATGAGCTGGTCGGCCTGGAGAGTGAATTGATTGTTGTCCGCGCTGCCATGGAGCAGCGGTTGACCGATCTGTTGCACGCGGTGGCCGAACTGGATCTGGCCGGAACGAAGCTGAAAAATATCTCACAGGAGCTCGAGAGTGGGTTTGAGGTCGAGTCCCTTTATGGTTTTGGCGATAAATCCAGGCTGGTCGGTGGCTCTGGTACACATGAGACAGTCATGGAGTTCAGCGAGTTCGATCCGATCGAACTGGATCGGTACTCCAAACTGCATGTAATTATCAGAAGCCTCAATGAGCTGGCTGTTGATGTCGGGTCAATTCACCATGGTATTGCCGGACTTGCCAACGATATGAGGGGTCACGTGACCAACCAGCAGTTGCTGATGCGGGTCATGCAGGACAAGTTGATGCGGGTCAGAATGACGCCGCTTTCCTCGTTGTCGCGCGGTTTTTTCCGTACCGTTCGTAGTGCCGCAAAAGACCTGGGCAAGCAGGTCAGACTGAGCATCGAAGGCGAGGACGTTTATCTCGACCGCTTTGTCTGGAACAAAGTCGCCGACCCGATTATGCATATCCTGAGGAATGCCGTCGACCATGGCATCGAGAGAGAAACGGATCGGCAGGCGGCCGGGAAACCCCCGGTCGGGACTATCCGGATAAAAGCGCAACAGCGCGGCAGCCAAGTCGTCATGCAGATTGAAGACGATGGCCGGGGTATTGATGTTGCGGTTGTTCGCCGGACGCTCCGCAAGCGGGGATTGCTTGAACAGGTTGATCAATTGCCGGATGCGGCGATACTCGATCGGCTCTTTCTTCCCGGTTTCAGTACACGTGATGAAGTGAGCCGTCTCTCCGGTCGGGGTGTCGGGCTTGATGTGGTCAGGCAGAACCTTGCCGAACTTCGTGGCACGGTTCATGTCCGGTCCACACTCGGCCAAGGGACTTCATTTCTGTTGCGAATACCGATCTCACTGGCGATTAACCGCGCTGCCATCGTGCTGATCGGCAACGAACCATTTGCCGTACCACTCCAGGACGTTACTGAAATCAGGAAGGTGCCGGCCGCCGCCATCAGTACCAACAGCCCGATGACGGCGACCATCGGTGATGAAACACTGCCATTTCATGATCTGGCTGCCCGGTTTCGTCTGACGGATGGGCGTTCATTGGTCGGCGCCGATCAGGCAGAGATTACCGTACTGGTGGTTGAAGGTGAGCAGACTCGAGCCTTGCTGGCCATTGACAGCGTTGTTGCCCAACAGGAAATCATCGTCAAGGATCTCGGTTCTCACCTCCGGCATGTCGAAGGCATTGGCGGTGTGACCATCATGGGTGACGGGTCTTTGGTGCCGATCCTCAATGTCAGTGAGCTGGCGTCGCCGTCAAGCATGCTTGAAAAGGTGCCGGAAGGTCGGCCGGAAAAGACCGATGAGGGACCGTTCACGGTGATGATTGTCGATGATTCGGTCAGTGTTCGGCAAAGTGTCTCCCGTTTGATGAAAAGCAAAGGCTGGACACCGATCCTGGCGACCGATGGGGTTGACGCTTCGGAAAAACTTGACGGAAAACGACCGGATGCCATCGTGCTTGATATTGAAATGCCCCGAATGAATGGCTTTGAGTTTCTCGGTATGCTGCGAAGCCGCACATCATACCGGGATATCCCGGTCATCATGCTGACTTCGCGATTCTCTGAAAAACATCGGAAAAAAGCTGAGGATCTTGGCGCGAACCACTACGTTATCAAACCGTATAAGGAAGATGAGTTTGTCATGCTGCTGCAGCGATTTGCCGGCAAGGAGGATAGGTGAAGAACTGTGTGATTGTCTCTGTTGGCCCGTTTCAATTCGGTGTTGACGCCGGGCAACTCACCCGATTGTGCCCGGAGCGGCAGCATGCCATGGAGGTACTTCAGGATTGGCAGGAGTTTAAAAAATCCATGGCCGTTGTCGCCGACCGGATCGAGTTGGTTTCGCTTTTTGAGCTGCTTCTGGGGCGGAAAGAAGAGCCTGATGAGCGGCAGCGGCTGGCGATCCTGTCTGCAGGTGAAGATGGTGTCGCCATTACCATCGGCGCTGCCTCGTTACCGCAGGAAGTGACGGCGGACAATGTGCAGCCGCTGCCGGCGGTTTTTTCACCGTCGTGTCGCACCTGTTTCCCGCAGGCAGTGGTGTGCGGAGACTTGGCGGTTCCGATCCTGGATGTCGCCGCGGTGCGTGTCCTTGCCGCGCGAAACGCGCACGATGCCGGAAAGCGAAGTTCGGAGAACATGCATAGATGACCGATACAGACGACATCGTTCTTGTCAAAGCCAATGTTCGACCGATACGAAACAGGACGGTCTTCTGGTTACTGAGCAGGAATCAGGTGGAGCACATCATTCAGGATCGACCCGTTTGCCCGGTGCCGCTGGCCGATTCCCATATAAGAGGTATCAGCGCCTGGCAGGGATTGGTGTTGCCGGTGATCAGCCTTGAACGGTATTTTCGCTTCGCTGCCGACCGTGATCTTGAAATAAAACGGCGTGTCGTCGTTAAGACGACCACCATTGAGCAGCCGAAAACGGTAACGAGATTGTTGGTCGATGTTGCCTTTGATGTCAGGATCAGGCCGCTGCCGACCGAATGTGAGCCGGTCCGAATGGCTGCCGAGCAGCTGGCGGCGCGCGGGCTCCTTGGCGTATTCGAATGGGCAGATGAGAGCCTGCTATTGCTGCCTGATCTGACGAAGATTGCATCGGCAACCAGGACGGCGGCATGACGATCGGGCTGAGTGAACTGGAAAACGGTATCCGGGTGGTCACCGAAGCGATGCCCGGCAGCCGAGCGGTGGCCATCGGCATCCTGATTGATGCTGGCCCCCGTGACGAAACCGAGGATCAGGCCGGTTTGGCCCACCTGGTGGAGCATGTGCTTTTTCACGGCACGAGCTCACGGAACAGCAGCGATATCGCTCGGATAGTCGACACCATGGGCGGCCGAGTGACCGCCTTTACCGGCCGAGATTATACCTGCCTCAGCGCTCTTGTGATGGATGATCATCGGACGTACGCACTCGATCTGTTTGCCGACATGCTGTTAAATTCGATTTTTCCCGAAGACAAATTACAAAAAGAAAAGCAGGTTATTATCAACGAGCAGGAGATGCTGGCAGACCTCCCCCAGGAGCAGGTGCAGTCGCTGCTGAAATCTACCATCTGGCCGAACCACCCGCTTGGGCGCCCGATTGAAGGAGATGTGCAGACGGTCGCCTCATTGTCGCGGGAAGATGTCATCTACTTCCTGCACAGCAACTATCTGCCGGATCGGATGATCATTGCCTTTGCCGGCAATCTGGAACATGAGGATATCGTGGCCCAGGTTCGGGATTGCTTCTGGCGGTTGTCCGGTCGCTCTGTTGCTCGCCGTTTTGAAACAGCCACTTTTCGCAGCGGTTTTTCCCGGCATGCCTCCAGTGGGAGTCGGGCGACCTTTGCTGTTGGGGTTGAGGCGCCGGTCTATGATTCGGTTGAGCGGTATGGCATTCACCTGCTCAACACCGTCCTTGGCGGCGGGATGTCTTCGCGATTGTATCGAGTCCTGCGCGAGGAGCGCGGACACGTGTATGATATTCATTCGGCCTATCATGCCTATGTTGATGGCGGTGTGCTGGTAACGTCCGGTTCCTGCCGGGCCGCGCAGGTTTATGACGTGGTTGATGAGATAATCGACGTGAGCGGCTCTTTGCTGTCCGGGACTCAACCGGTTCGTGAAGAAGAACTCTGGCAGGCTCGCCTCTATAATATCGGCCAGTATCATATTGACTCGGAGGATCCGTTTGTCAGAATGAGCAGATTGCTCACCCAGTTGTTTTATTTTAAGAGAGTTATTTCAAGACAGGAGATCGTCTCCGGGCTGGAAAAAACAGACCCGGCGGCTCTAGCAGAAATGTGTCGAGACTGCTTCGGCACCTATACGGAAAAGGTCGCTGCCTGCGTCATCGGACCAGACCCGAGGGAGCAGGCGGCAAAATGAGCAATAGGGGCCTGGCCCCAAGGTTGCAGCTCTGAACAAGGAGGAAGATCATGGGAATTGACACGTCGGTCAAGAAAAATTGGATTGAAATCCAGAAAAAACACAGTGTTCCGGTCAATGCCATTGGCGTCAAGATCAAGGATAATGACTCGAAAACGCTGAAAATCTGGAAAGATGAAGGAATAGATAAATTTCTCAAGCAGTAGATCGGGTACGTCATGAGTGGCAAAATGATCCTGGTGGTCGACGATAGTCCCACCGACAGGCAGATTGCGGTATCGGCCTGCACAGCGAAAGGATACCGTGTCGAGACAGCGGCTGAAGGTGAGGAAGCGATGCGCAAGGCGGTTGAGTTGCAACCGGACTTGATTCTTCTCGATGTCATCTTGCCGCAGAAAAACGGTTTCCAGGTCTGTCGTCAGCTCAAAAGCAGCCCTGCTACCCAGGCAATCAAGATTATCATGGTTACCAGCAAATCCCAGGACAGCGATCGGTTCTGGGGTATTAAGCAGGGGGCTGACGGCTATTTGACCAAACCGTTTACCGAGGCGGAACTGCATGAACTGATCGAACGGACGCTGTAGCTGGCCGATGTCGGTTCGTGATGTGATGAGACAATCAACCTGCCGTCTCGCGAGGGACAGGTCGGAGGACAGATGATGAGCGAAGAGTCCATGGGAGGTTTGACAGCGTTCAAACCATTCCGGTTTATTACAGAAAAAATACGCAACAAGATTCTGGTCATTCTCCTTGCCGCAGCGTTGGGTACGTTGATCGTTGCCGGGGTGTCGCGGGTTTCGATCAACGTCGCCCAGGAAACGATTGATGACCTTGTCGACCGGAAAGGCGCCATCGCCCTGCTGGCCAATAACGCGGAAATCGAACTGCTGCTGGCGCGCGAATTGGATCAGCGCTATCTGCTTAACTATCGTGCTCTCGGATTTGAGAATGCGCGCGGCGAGTATGTCGACAAGGTTGCCCAGCAGGCGCAACGGGTTACTGCGCTGCTCGATGAGATAGAGCAGAAGGATCCGGGCAGTGAGATTATCCTGCAGAACATCGGCGAGGCGCGGAGAAACCTTAATGATTATCTGTCCTCCTTCCTTACCGTTGTCGATCTTCTGGAAAAACGTGGTTACAAGGACCTCGGATTGATCGGTCAATTCAGCGCCGATATCGGCACCGTCGAAGAGTTGCTCAGCAATGCCGGTCAACCGGATCTGGTGGTGGCGGTACAACAGATACGCGGTTACGAGAAGGACTACCTGCACCTCGGTGAGCGCCAGTATATCAGGATGGTCGCTGATGCGGTGAAGACCTTGAAAGACCAAGTTAATCGGAGCGGCTTGGGGCTGGAGACTCGACAGAGCATTGGGATTCTCGCCGATGAATATCTGAGCAAATTTGAAGAGGTGGTTGCGGTTGATCGAGAGATTGCCGATAGCTCAAGGATATATCGGTCTGCAATCAACAGTATTATCCCTACGTTGACGACGGTTGTTGAGGCGGTCCAGGCCGATCAGGCGGTTGCCGTTGCCGACATGCGGAAGCAGAACGAAATCGCTCTGAATATAGTTGTTGGGGTTTCGTTGGTCACGATCCTGCTCAGTATCGCACTGGCCTTTTTTGCCTCAAAGCAGTTGACCAGGCAGATTGACAACATTATGGAAATGTTCAGCAATATCGGTATCGGCGATTTTTCGGCCCGTGCCGAGATTGTCACCCATGACGAACTCGGAGAAAT
>CAZSOA010000125.1:0-10399 GCA_964608305.1 uncultured Desulfofustis sp.
GGACGAAATCATCAGCCGGAACGGCTGCGGCCCCGTCGAACTCTTTGAGCAGATTCACAAAACCCAATTCCGTATAAAGATGCCTGAGCCGGTCATTATCCTGTTCCGCCAACAGATACCCGGACAGATCGTGCGGTACCGGACAATCTTCCTTCAGCCGGATCAGGTCTCGGGAGAGAAATGCCGTATCGCGATGGGCCAGCAGGTTCTGCTTCATCTTTGACTGTTTCAGGTGCTCGGCCTGTTCATACAGACGTTCCAGTGAACCAAACTCACTGATCAGTTTTGCCGCCGTTTTCGGACCGACTCCCGGAACTCCGGGAATATTGTCCGAACTGTCGCCAATCAACGCGAAACAGTCGAGCAGGGCTGCCGGGGCAACCCCGTATTTTTTTGCCACAGCAGCCCGATCCATAACCTTGTCGCTCATCGGGTCCCACATGCTGACCTGTTCATCGACCAGTTGCAACAGATCCTTGTCACCGGATACGATAACCAGTGAACGCGCAGGATCCCGCAGGGCGACAACGGCAGAGGCAATAATATCGTCGGCCTCAATCCCCTGCTTCTCAAAGCAGACCAGCCCAAGCGCCCGCGTCAACTCCTTGATATACGGAATCTGGTTGGCCAACTCATCGGGCATCGGCGGGCGATTCGCTTTATACGCCGGGTAGATGTCCTGCCTGAAAACCGGCCCGCGGCTGTCAAAAGCCACGGCAAGGTAGCGCGGTTGCCGTTCCTTGAGCAGCTTTCTGAGAATGGAAACGAAACCGAAAATGGCGTTGGTCGGCAGGCCGTCCTTGTTGCTCAGCGGACCGACGGCATGAAAGGCCCGATAAATAAACGCACTGCCGTCAATCAGGTAGATATCATCAGCCACACCAGCTTCCTCCGGAATACATCATATTGCATGCGCTCCAGCGCAACCGGCCACCCGTCGGGATGACGCGAAATGCAAAAGGAGAGGCACATGCCTCTCCTTTTGCCGCACGAGGTGTCCCACGCGCCAATTATAACAATCTCTCAGCCATGGATGATATGTTTGCGGATCCATTTCTCCATTGCCGCCGCCGTCTCACCGCCGCGATAGGAGATGATCGGCACCGGACAGCGTCTGAACATCCGCTCGGCCACCGATCCGGCAAACATATGCTGGAGATCACGCGCTTTGATGCCCATGACCACCAGATCGATTTCCGATTCGACGACAAAACGGAGCAGTTCGGTGGATGGATCGCCGATCAGAAACGTGAAACTGACCCGATCGTCGGGGAGGGACAGGTTCGCAGCAAGTTCGGATATCGCCTGCCGTCGTTCGGTTTTAATCGTGGCGACATATTGCTCCGTGTCGACCTTGAAACCAAACGAAGTAATCTTATTGACCGCCTCCAGATCCCGCTCATTGATGACATTGACCAATATCAACTCCGCTCCGAGCGCTTCTGCATAGGTCGCTGCGTAATTGAGGATATTTTTAGAAAACTTGGTAAATGCCAAGGGCACCATGATTTTTTTTATCTGCATACATCTCTCCTGATCTGCTCTGCGCAGCCTGCCACCATGTCTCAGGCAGCGGCCGTTCCCGCCTCCCGGCGAATGCGCCGGCGCTGGTTCTGCCAAACAAATGCCAACAACAGAAACGCCGGGACGAACATTACCTGTTTGTCTGGGCGATCGTTATTAACAAATACCGTGATGATTTCATCGCCAAACCTGATCATCGCCCGTTCCGCCGGGCTGCCGAACATGACCATCCCGACTCTGACTTTATCGCCTACCTCCTGAACAGTCAAGCCGGCCCCCCGGAGACGATCCTGAGCGGTTTCTTCATCACCGAGGTTGACCATGACGGCTCTGGTGATTTCGGTGCCGTCAACCCGGGTACTTTTGACCTCCATCCGCAGATGCCCGCGAGGACCGATATTCTCAACCACCGCCAGCAATTCCGACGGCGGCAACTCGTTGAGTTCCGGATAGACCTCATCCCAGAAAAATCCCGGACGCAGCAGAGTAAACGCGACAAGCAGCAGACACAAAGTTTCCCAGAGTTTATTTCTTGTCAGAAAGTACCGTTGTGTTGCAGCGGCAAAAACCAGCATGGCCACCACCGCACCAACAACGACGAGGAAAAAATGGAGGGGCGTGCCGATGCCGATCATCAGCAATTCGTTATTATAGATAAAAATAAACGGCAGAATCGCGGTTCTGATGTCGTACGTAAACCCTTGAATACCGGTGCGGATCGGATCCCCACCGGAGATCCCGGCGGCAGCGAAAGCGGCCAGCCCCACCGGCGGCGTGTCATCGGCCAGGATGCCGAAATAAAAGACAAAAAGATGAACGGCGATAAGCGGCATGATGAGCCCGTTCTGCGCGCCGAGATTGACGATAACCGGCGCCATCAGGGTCGACACCACGATATAGTTGGCCGTGGTCGGCAGTCCCATCCCGAGCAGCAGGCTGATAACTGCAGTAAACAAAAGGATCAGCAACAGATTGCCACCGGAGATGAACTCAACAAACTCAGTCATGACCAAGCCGATACCGGTCAGGGTCACGGTGCCGACCACGATGCCGGCGGCAGAGGTGGCCACACCGATACCGATCATATTTCTGGCACCGGAAACCATGCCGCTGATCAGATCCCAACAGCCTCGACTGAACGTAAATTCTTCTGTATATATTTTCCGCATCCAGCGCTTCAACGGGCGCTGGGTGACGACAATAATCATCAACAGGACCGTAGCCCAAAAGGCTGAGAGAGACGGCGACAGCCGCTCAACGGTCAAACACCACATCAGCACGACAATCGGCAGCAGAAAATACAATCCGGCCTGGGCCGTCTCCCGCAACGGCGGCAATTCGTTTATCTCTTTGGTCAATTCCAGTTCCGGGACCTTGCAGGCCAGCTTCAACAGCACCAGATAAACAGCGAGCAGCAAACCCGTCGCCACCCAGAACGACGCATCACCGGTGACCGTCTTGATCCAGCCGAACCCATAATAGGTGACACCACCGATGATAATCAGCATCAAAATTGTGGAGGCAAACGTGAACAGGCTCTGCAGAAAGGTACGCTGATGCCGGCGCGGCATCCCCTGCAGGCCGAGTTTGCAGGCCTCGAGGTGGACAATATAGACCAGGGCAATGTAGGCGACGATGGCCGGCAGAAAGGCATGCTTGATAACTTCGATATACGAGATGCCGACGTATTCGACCATCAGGAAGGCAGCCGCGCCCATGACCGGCGGCGTCAACTGACCGTTGGTGGAAGAAGCAACCTCCACGGCGCCGGCCTTCTCCGCTGAAAAGCCGACCTTTTTCATCAACGGTATCGTAAAGGTTCCGGTGGTGACCACGTTGGCAATCGACGATCCGGAGACCAGTCCGGTCATCGCCGATGAAACGACGGCGGCCTTGGCAGGTCCGCCGCGCATATGGCCGAGGCCGGCAAAGGCGGTCCTGATGAAATAGTTGCCGGCGCCTGCCGCTTCGAGCAATGACCCGAACAGCACGAACATGAAGACCATGTCCGTCGAGACACCGAGGGCCACACCAAAAACACCCTCGGTCGTCAGCCAGTAATGGGACATCCCCTTGGTCAGGCTCGCCCCTTTGTGGGCGATAACATCAGGCATATACGGCCCGGCGAAGGTATAGATCATGAACACACCGGCCACCACCATCAACGGCGGCCCCAAGGCTCTCCTGGTTGCCTCGAGCAGCAGGATCAAGCCGATCACGGCTATCACCAGGTCCATCGTGGTCGGAGCGCCGAGTCGACCTGAAATCTGTTGGTAAAAAAGATACATATAGGCTGAAGAGCCGGAAGCGATCAACGCCAGCCCCCAATCCTGCAGCGGGATATAACTTTTCGGCGATGATTTGAAGGTGGGAAACGCGGTGTAGGCAAGAAACATGGCGAAGGCCAAGTGGATCGCCCGCGCCTCGGTGGAGTTCAACACCAGGAAGTTAAATACGTAGGGAAGCGGCGAAGCCTGCCAGAGCTGGAAGATCGTCCAGGCGAGCGGGACAAAAAACAGAACGTTTCGCGGTATCGCTCCCTTCGGATTTCGACCGCCGGTATCTACCTCGGCGACTAGTTCATGAACATTCGTCCCGGCCGAGGGCCGTTCGCTTGGTTTCGTCATACACCATACCTCCTGCGACCTTGCTAACAGTCAGACAACACGTTCAGCCGACAACTCCCGGCAGGCTGGGCGCCGTCGCGAACATCACTGCATCGGCTTCTTTTGGTTCCCGATAACAGCGATGCCCTCTCCCCTTCATGATACGGCAACGAATAACGGACACGCAAAACAACAATGCGCGACTCCGTCGGAAAACGGGGCCGCGCATTATCGTCATTGGAGTAAGACGGCCGGTATTATTCGATCAGGCCAACTTCTTTATAGTACTTCGCTGCGCCGTCATGCAACGGGGCGGAAAGGCCGTCCTTGACCATTTCCTCTTTTTTCAAAACGCCAAAAGCAGGATGTAGTTGCTTGAAATCATCAAAGTTCTCAAATACCGCTTTGACTACTTCATAGATTACGTTCTCCGGGACCTTGGCCGTGGAAACGATCGTTGCGCCAACACCGAAGGTCACCGTGTCCTGCTCGTTGCCGCGATACATGCCACCGGGAATGACTGCCGTCCGGTAGTAATCGTTTTCGGCAACAAGCGCTTCGATAACCGGCCCGTCAACAGTAACGAGGACCGCATCGCAAGCGGTTGTTGCTTCCTGAATCGAGCCGTTCGGATGACCAACGGTATAGATGATTGCATCGACCTTGTTGTCGCACAGGGCCTGAGACTGCTCGGCCGGCTTCAATTCCGCGGCCAATTGGAAATCAGCATTGGTCCAACCCATTTTCTCCATAACGACTTCCATGGTGCCGCGCTGCCCGGACCCGGGGTTACCGATGTTGACCCGCTTGCCTTTCAGATCCTCGAATTTCTTAATGCCGGAATCCGCCCGGGCAACAACGGTGAACGGCTCAGGGTGCATCGAAAAGACCGCGCGCAAATCGGTATTCGCTCCTTTATCTGCGAAGTTGCTCGTTCCATGATAGGCATGAAATTGCCAATCCGATTGAACAACAGCAAGGTCCAACTCGTTAGAGGCAAGGGCATTGAGGTTATAGACCGAGCCGCCGGTTGCCTCAACGGATGCCCGGATGTTATGCTGATCCCGGCCTTTGTTCACCAACTGAGCGATGGCGCCGCCGGTCGGATAGTAGACGCCGGTAACGCCACCGGTGCCAATGTTTACGTAGGTTGTCTGAGCGCTGACCAATACCGCGCTGCTCATGAACAGTCCCACGGTCAAGGCCGCGAACAAGGCTGTTTTCTTCTTCATACTCGATCCCTCCTGTTTTCTATTATGTTGACATTCCCCCGGCCGCTGTCCGGCTGGGGGAACACGCTACGGCGATGGCTTGCAGCGACATGCCGTGTAAAACCATACATGGATCGGGGGATGGGGATTATTGAAGCATACGACGACGAGCGATCACGTTTGGATAATCGCCGGTATCATCACTCGTATCTCCAATGCGAATAACTATAATTCACAAAATTTTATTGACAAGTCAAGCCATTTCCCGCCATCCTCGATTTCCTCACCGATTTGGCTTGACAAACCAAAAAATGCCGCCGCGATTACTTGACAAAAGCATAACCGGCTCGTATAGAAAGGTTCATTTCCAGAACAACCAAAACGGGCCGATACCGGAGGTACCATAATCGGTTCGGTTTTTGCTCATTCTCTGGAACCCTTTGTTTCTAAATGGATATGGACAGCGCTGACCCTCCACCCTCCGGCTGCGTAAAAGCAACCGGAACCATACATCACCGCGCACTTGTCCGGAAAGAACCTCACCATACGCAATCCAGCCAGATCTGTTCGCGTGCCGATGTTTTGGGCTTTTCAGGCTGCCGTAGCGCAGTTTGCACGACGGCAGTTTTCTCATGTCTCCTTAGGAAAGGAACACGTCCATGGTCCCGGAAGACGACGAAATACTCTTTACCAATTTCACCTACAATCCCGACTATTACTATTTTCTTTACGTCGGCGAGCTGAAAACCTACAGCCTCAATTATTTTGTCCAGGAAGCGCTGGCTCACCGCATTCACAGTCGACCGGTCAAATTCGTAGCGATCATCCCCGATATCTGCATTCAGTACAACTATGCCAATATCATCGTCATCAATCCACGCGGCGATGAAGAACTCATTGCTGATCACGCTTTTGTCCAGAAAGACAAGGAACCCCGCAAGAGCTGGCGTATTGACTCAACACGGTTCATGAGCGCCGTTTCGAATAATCCGGCCATCAGGAAACTGATCGACCAGATCCTTGCACACCAAAACCAGCTCTATATCAATCTCTACGAAAGCGTCCTGGACATGACGCTCGACCAGATCGACCGGGTCTCGATCCTTGGCCCGGACAAGTATATCGCTCGTCAGTTCAACAATAAGATCACCCAGTACAAGGCGCTCGAAGGTATCGTGCCGCTTGCCGATCATAAGATTTGCGAAGACAAGGACTGCCTGTTGCGGACCACCGCCAGTCTCCGAGCGCAATGGAGCGACGGCATTTTCGTCAGCGGCGCCTATTCGGCGGCGGGAATCAATTCTGCGGTGACCTATACCCAGGATCAGGTGGAACAACGTTTTTCCCGGACCAACGATGTTTATCTCATCTCCCGATTCATCCCCCACCAGCTTGACCCAACCGTCCTCGCCGTAGTCGCCAACGCACAGGATGTCTACATTGCCGGCATCGCCGATCAGGTGATCGTCGACGGCAACCGCTTCATCGGTTCGAAGTTCCCGTCCGTAGCCACACCCGAACAAAAGGCCAAACTCCACGAATACACGGTACGGGTCGGCAGGATGCTCGGGGAAAAAGGGTATCGCGGCATCTTCGGCTGTGATTACCTGATCGACAATAACGGCGAAGTGTTTTTCCTGGAAATCAACGCCCGCAAACAGGGAACAACCCTTGAATTCTGTTACACGCTTGAACAGACACTACCGGAAGGATCACCGATGCTTCCGGAACTCGAATATTATGCGGTAACGGAAGACAGGTTCCCCCGCAACACGGTGGAGATGAAGGAGAATCTCCGCAATATCCACTGGGGCACCTACAACTACAAAATTCAGACAAAAAAACTTACCACCGGCTATATTCCGCAGAACCCCTATGAGCGAGAGACCTTCCAGAAGGTGGCCAAGGGCGAGTTGCTCAAGGATTTCGTCATTCTTGAGCACCCTGGAACCAACTTCCTGGTCATGCCAGGCACATTTCTCGCTCGTGTCGTATCAGTCGCCCGCAATCGTGAGGACGTCGACGAGGGGCTCTGCCAGGGTGTCGGCTTCATTCAACAAACTATCACAGAGGCACCATGATATGAAACAGCATACGACCGTCGACGAGCAGCCGGCCAGCGGCTGGGATCATTACACAGAGGCACTTTTTGCCACCTTGTTCAGCGGTACCGCAGATGGCGCAAAGGTCTCCGAGGAGACCCGCGAGCATGCCACGGCGCTGTTTGCCGCAGCTGAGCAGTCGGAACGGACCGGCGATATTCTTGAGCTGTTTTCATTCCTGCTCAAGCAGGCGACTACAATACACGTATCTCCGATTGCCTTCGGCCTCGAGCGCCCTGCACTTGAGGCGGTGGCCCGCAAGCACGCAACTATCGACGAGCATCTCGTAACCGTCGGCGGCCGGCTCACCCAGGCACGACCCATCGCGGCTGCCGCCAACGAACGGGTTGATGCCTATCTCGCCGAGAAGGATATCGTGGCACCGAGTGGAATACAGCTCTGGGATCGCATCCTGGAAAACCAGGAACGGATTAAAAAGGCCCTGGCAATGAGCGACGAGGACTGGCATTCCTTCCCCGGCCAGATCCGACATGCCATTGACTCCATCGAGACCCTGGCGCAACTCATTGATCTGCCGGAGCAGGCGGTAGCTTCCATTGCCCGGGTGACCGAACAGTACCGGATGCGGCTCACACCGTATTACACGAGCCTGATCATGCCGGGAACCGTCAACGACCCGGTCATGCTCCAGTCGGTGCCCACCGGTGAAATGATCGACAACGCGGGTCTTGAAATCCCGCCGGTGGCCGCTGATCATTCTCCGGCGCGGCTGATCGACCAGTTCTATCCCCGGGTGGTAACCATCAAGGCGACGAACATGTGTGCCATGTATTGCACGCATTGTCTCCGCATCGCCCATATCGGCCGCAAAGACCAGATCTATTCGCGAGAAGCGTATCGCGAAGCACTCGACTATATCAGGAACAACCAGCGAATCAGAGACGTGCTGATTACCGGCGGCGACGCCTTCGTCCTACCCAATTCCATTCTGAAATGGCTGCTCGAGGAATTGGACGGGATCGATCATGTCGCCATTAAACGGATTGGTACCCGAGTACCGGTTACCGTACCGATGCGCGTCGATGAGGAGTTGCTGGACATCATTGAAGCAAGCAACGATCGCAAACCGATTCGGGTCGTCACCCAGATCAATACCGCCCAGGAAATCACGCCGATCTCACGCGACACCTTTCGTCGCATCTCCAAACGTTGTTTCACCGTGCTCAATCAGGCAGTGCTCCTGAAAGGTATCAACGACAGCCGGGTGAAAATGTGGAAGCTCTGCGAAACGATCCAGGAAGCCTATGTCCGACCCTACTATATCTTCAACTGCAGTTATCGCAATCCGCAATTCACCCATTTCCGGGTACCGCTGGAAGTCGGCAGGGACATCGTTGAATCGATGTACGGAAACATCTCCGGCGATGCAATTCCCCGCTATATCGCCACCGCGGGTGGAAAAATCCCCTTGCACCGGAGCAATGTGGTCGGCGTTACCGATGATCACGCCTACACCCTGAAAAAACCATGGAACGGCCAGGAAGTTTCTTATCCGGACGCCGACCCGCAGCTCTACGCGAACGAACAATTCGCCTTTGCCGGCTATCAGCGCTGAGCAATTGCCCCTTCACCCCGAAACGACGAAGCCCCGGACCAAACGGCCCGGGGCTTCGTCGTTTGTCCTCTCGTACTGCTATTTATTTGCCAACCGCACCCAGGACGCCTGCGGCCCCTTGTCACCAAACGTTTCTCCATAGAATACGCTATCGCCTTCGGCTAGGCTGTCAATCGTCGTATTTTTTAATGCGTTTTCATGAAAATAAATTTCCCGATGATCGAATGATCGGATAAAGCCATACGATTCATGGGGAGAGACCATGTTGATGACGCCAACCTTGTCCGCTTCCAGAGGGGTTTCCACTGCTTTTTTGACTTTCCGCTTTTTCCTCAGTTTTTCTTTGAGCTGCAGGGTGAGAACATCAAAAGCCTCAATGAGTAACGGTCGAACCACTTCACCTTTTTTGCTGACGACCAGCGTGTCGTTTGGTACCGAAGCCACAAGCTTGACTTCGTAACCACCCTCTTTATGGTGAGTTGTGGCTTCGATGACAACCCGGAGATGCAACACGAAACTCGGATAGTTGCGCAGCAGTTTCTCTTGCTCCTCGTCGATCTTCATCTGCCAGCCTTTTTTCAACTCAACATTTCGGGCTTCGACTTTCAGTTCCATAGAGTTCCTCCATAATTTGCTTCAGCGGCAGGACCTGCCGCCAAAAACATGCACCCTGCACGGTGCTCCTTGAACAGCAACCACCCGTTCACCCATGGCCAAACCGAGAAACTGGGCCACATCGCTCCTGAACACACGAACAGATGGCAATAAAAGAAAAAGAGGGAATACGGAAATTTCAGCAGGTTGATGATTGGTAAGGAGTGTGGATTCGGCATCAGTTACCGGAATGTTTTGAAACACTTGTGAAAAACGTTCAACATGATCCCTTCACTAGTATTATAGGAGACCCTGAGGGAGAATCAAGTGATGCCTGTTCTTTTTCAGCCCTCCTAACTCCATTTTTTCATCCGGCCGGAAGCGACCTCACTTGGTGCTTCACCCGGTCGGCTCTTTATGGTATGAACAGGGGATGAACGGTTCGCAAATGGCGTCATCAGCGGGACACAACACCACAACCGGTGTGGTCTTGCTCAATATGGGCGGTCCCGAAAAACTCGCCGATGTGCGACCGTTTCTCTTCAACATCTTTTCAGATCGCCAGATCATTCGCCTCGGCCCGCCGTTTTTACAAAAACCGTTGGCCTGGCTGATCGCCCACCGGCGAGCGCCGAAAAGCAGCGCCACCTATGCCAGAATAGGCGGCGGCTCCCCCATTACCGCAATCACCCGCCAACAGGAACAAGCACTGCAGCAGGCCCTGGCCGATGACGGTTCTTTTATCGTCACCACCGCCATGCGCTATTGGCACCCGTCGACCGCCAC
>CAZSOA010000126.1:0-10370 GCA_964608305.1 uncultured Desulfofustis sp.
CCATGACGGCAACCATGCAGCTGCACCACAGGCATATGAACACGACTATTGATCTGCTCAAAGCCCATCGCTCCATCCGTAAATTCGCCGATCGTCCTGTCGAACAATCGATCATCGACACGCTCGTCGAGACCGGGCAATGTGCCGCCACCTCGTCATTCATCCAGGCCTGCACCGTCATCCAGGTCAATGACCCTGAATCGCGACACCAGTTCTACGAATACACCGCCGGCCAGCGTTATGTTCTTGAAGCACCGGTATTTCTTGTTTTCTGCGCCGACATGCAACGCCATCGGCTGGCCTGCGCCATGCATGATGCGCCGATGCGTTCCGGCTTTACCGAACAATTTATCACCGCTTCGCTTGATTGCGCCCTGTTCGCGCAAAATGTCATGGTCGCCGCCGAATCACTCGGTCTCGGCGGCTGCTATATTGGAGCCATCAGAAATCAGATCGACCAGGCCGACCGATTACTCGGCCTGCCGGATCTCGTTTATCCGGTGTTTGGCATGTGCCTCGGTTGGCCGGCGCAGGATCCGGAGACCAAGCCGCGCCTGCCGCTGGCGGTGGTGTTAAAGCAGGAACGTTATAACGACCGCGATGACAAAGAGCACATTACGGCCTACGACGAGCGGGTGCGTGCCTATTATCGGTCGAGGACCGGCGGAAAAAAGGACACTTCCTGGAGCGAGCAGATCTCGGAGATGCTCGTCAAGGAAGCACGACCGCATCTGCTTGATTTTCTGAAGAAGAAAGGATTCCTGCGCACATGAATGCTACCGCAATCGTAGCTTGTTACCAATCACTTCTGTTCAGGACTGACGATGGCACACTGTTTCATCGACGGTAACGAGGCCATCAGCCGGGCCGCCATCCAGGCCGGCTGCCGGTTTTTTGCCGGCTATCCGATCACCCCGGCGACAACCATTTTCCAGCATATGATCGATCTGCTGCCGCCATCCGGGGGCATCTGTCTGCAAGGCGAGGATGAAATCGCCTCGATCGGTTTTTGCATCGGTGCGTCAATGGCCGGTCTCAAAGCGATGACCGCTACCTCCGGACCCGGCATCAGCCTGTACAGCGAACAGATCTCGTTTGCCATCGGCGGCGAGATTCCGCTGGTCATCGTCGATGTTCAGCGGCTCGGTCCGTCGACCGGTTCGGCCACCAAAGGCGCCGACGGCGACATTCAATTCCTGCGCTGGAGTAATAGTGGCGGCCTGCCGGTCATCGTCCTGGCTCCGGTCGATGCCGCCGACTGTTACCGGCTCACCGGAGAGGCCTTCAACCTGGCGGAGCGTTTTCGCTGCCCGGTCTTTATCGCCTCCAACAAGGAAATCGGGATGACCCGGGAAAGCGTCGACCAGGATGTTTTGTCGATCCCCGAACCGATTGAGCGCGTAAGCCCTGCCGCCGGCAGCCCGTTTCTCCCCTTTCAGCCGCCGGCAGACGGCGATGTGCCGCCGTTTCTCCCGATGGGCGGCAGCTGCCTTGTTCGACAGACATCCAGCACGCATGGACCGGACGGCTACCTGACCGTTGACACCACATTGATTGCTAGCGCAATCAAGCGACTGGCCCGGAAAATCACCGACGCCGTGCAACAGTTCACTTTCTATGAGCGCGACAGCATCACGGCAGCCGAAACGCTGGTCATCGCCTATGGCGTCACCGCCCGGGCTGCCAGAGAAGCAGTCACCACCCTGCGACAAGAAGGAAATCGGGTCTCGCTGCTGATCGTCAAAACCTTGTTTCCCGTTCCGGAACACCTGCTTGTTCAAGAGATCGCCGGCGTGGCACGGATCGTGCTCGTCGAGATGAACCTCGGCCAGTACCGTCAGGAAATTGAACGGCTCTGCTGCGGCAAGACCTTTGTCCATTATGGCAAGATGGATGGGGAATTGATCAGTCCGGAAGAAATCTGCGAGGTATTGCGCCAATGAACGGCAGCCTGCTCAACGGCAATCGACCGCCGGTGTTCTGCCCCGGTTGTTCCCACGAACGATCCGTTCATGCACTCGATGCCGCATTGCAGCGCCTGCAGCGTGCCGGCAATGAGGTCGCGGTGATCAGCGATATCGGCTGTTCCGGGCTTTTTGATACCTTTTTCAACACCCATGCCCTACACGGTCTGCACGGACGCGCCCTGACGTATGCCACCGGCCTGAAAATGGCCCGGCCGGAGCTGACCGTCATCGTTGTCATGGGCGATGGCGGACTGGGCATCGGCGGTGCCCATGTCCTCAGTGCCTGCCGGCGCAACCTCGACCTGACGCTGCTGGTGCTCAACAACTTCAACTACGGCATGACCGGTGGCCAGGGATCGGCAACGACTCCTGCCGGCGCTGTCACCTCCTCCGGCTTTCTCAACCAGCTCGAAGCACCGCTCGATATCTGCACGGTGGCCGCGGCAGCCGGCGCGCCGTGGGTGGATCGGCTGCTGGCAACCGATGATGCAATCGTTGAGCGGTTTGCCCGAGCCATCGCCTACCCGGGATTTGCTCTTCTCGATATCCGCGGCATCTGTCCTGGCCGCTTCAGCAAACACAATAAGATATCGCAAAGCTCACTGGCAGCAGAGCTGGCACCATTGCCCCCCGCCACCGGCGTCGTATCAGGCAATGAACGCAAAGAGTACGGTATGCACTACCGGCGCCGTGCAACAGAACTGGCACCGGCAGCTCCGATGCAATGGATTGTCGCCGACCGACCTCCGGCACCGGTCGACCGCTGTCGAACCCTTCTGCTCGGTGCCGCCGGCCAGCGTATCAACACCGCCGGAGAGTTGCTCTGCCTGGCGGCAATGACCGCCGGTCTGCAGGTCACCCAGAAAAACGATTACCCGATCACCGTGCTGCGCGGCCATTCGATCAGCGAAGTCATCATCGATCGGCAGCAGATCCACTACAGCGGCATCGGCAAACCGGATATCGTCATCGCTCTGGCAGCCGAAGGAGTACAGCGCCGCCGGTCTACGTTTGCTGTTTTGACCGCAGCCGACCTGGTGCTCTGCAGCGCGGGTATTGAACTACCGCCGACTGCCGCGCAGGTAATCGAACTGCCCTTTGACCATCTCGGCATCGGTCCCGGCGACCGGGCCCTGGCAGCGTTGGCGCTGCTCTGCGGTCATACGCAGATTATCGATGAAGCACAGCTTTGCTCGGCCTGTGCCCTGCGCTTCCGAGGGAAGACGTTGAGCAAAGCGACGGCGATTATCGACCGTTGCCGCTCCTGACCCCGGCGACAACGGCCATCTAATTAACCGCTTAATGCACCGTTTCTTTTAGGTAGTTAACGAATCGGACCCACGATTGGCGATCGGCTTCCTCCCGATAATTATTGGAGTCGAACACGGTAAACGCATGCGGCGCCCCACCGTAGCTGATCATCTCATGGGCGATGCCGGTCTCTTCCAACTCGACAGCCAACGCCGCAAAGTCCTGCATCGAAATCGCCGTATCGGCGGTGCCGTGAAAGATCAGAATGGACCCGTTTGTCTGCCGATAATCCTGGCCTTCCGGCGTACTCAGGCCGCCATGAAAGCTGACGAATCCCTTCAGCGGCGCACCGGAGCGGGCCATCTCCAGTACAGCTGCGCCGCCAAAACAATAACCGAACACCACCGCTCGTGAACCGTCACCGCCCTGGACAACTCCCTGTTCGAAACCTGCCTGGAGCAATGCTCGCATCTTCTGGCGGTCGGCATATAATTCACCGGTCAACCGCCGCCGCTCGTCAACCTCGGCCGGTCGCACGCCTTTACCGAACAGGTCGGCGGCAAACACCGCATAGCCAAGTTCAGCAAGCATCTCGGCACGCTTGATCTCATACTCGTTAATACCGTCCCAGTCATGAATCATCAACAACAGGGGTGCTCCGGCAGTTCCGGTGAAATATCCTTCATACTCGATCCCGCTGACGGTATAGGTGACGGCAGCACCGGCACCGTATGCGGGAACCGCGGCAACGAGCATCATCGCAAACAATCCGTAAACCAGTTGTTTCATATCGTCCTCCCTGGCTGGCGCCGCTTTTCTGCGGCGTCCAATTTTCCCTCACTTCAATGGTTGCCCGCAGCCCGTTCACGCTGAGACCCAGACCGATGGGCACTGGTAATGAGCAAAACCATAGTGCCACTTTGTAGAAAAGCAACAAACCGCGCCGCCCAAGGATTGCCGGGAATTACCGAAAATCGCTGGACAACAACGATCTCGGAGGCATATTATGCGCTGTGCAGCCGCATCTTTTCCCGCATTACGGAGGTTTTGATGAAACGTTATCGCACTGTTCTGACCATTGCCGGCTCCGATTCCGGTGGCGGAGCCGGCATCCAGGCCGATCTGAAAACGATCGCCGCCTGCGGCTGTTACGGCACCAGCGCGATCACCGCGATCACCGCCCAGAACACGCTCGGGGTGCGGGCTATTCATGCCATTCCCATCCCGATTCTGGCCGAGCAGATTGCCGCGGTTCTCGACGATATCGGCGCCGACGCCGTGAAGATCGGCATGCTGCATTCGTCGGAAGTTATCACCTGTGTCGCCGAATTGCTCACTCGATACCAGATCAGTACCATTGTACTCGACCCGGTGATGGTCGCCACCAGCGGCGACCGTCTGATCCGCGACGATGCCGTCCGGGCCATGCAGGAAACCCTGTTTCCGCTCGTTCGCCTGATCACCCCCAATGTGCCGGAACTGCAACTGCTGCTGCAGCAATCCATCGGTAATCAGCGCGACCTGTCGGCCGCCGCCGCCGAACTCGCCGCCCGGTACAAGGTCTCGGTGCTGGCCAAAGCCGGTCATCTGACGGGTGATATTCTCGAAGACACGCTCTACGACGCCGCGACCGGTACCGTCACGACCTATCGCAATCGGCGGATCGTCACCGATAATACCCACGGCACCGGCTGCACCCTGTCCTCCGCGATCGCTGCGCACCTTGCCCACGGCCATGAAATGCCGGCCGCGGTCGGCACCGCGATCGATTATCTGGCCAAAGCGCTGGTCAAAGGCGCCGATTATCGCCTCGGCAAGGGGCATGGGCCGGTACACCATTTCCACGACTACTGGACCTGAGTTGCCACCCTGATTCGCCTTTCCTCTCAGGCAAGTGCAGAACAAACGAGCACGGTCATGCTTGTTCTTGCGCTGTTCAAACAAATGTTTTATACGTACGTTTGAATTGTGCTCGGTAAGGATAACAGTCATGACGCCAACCGCCCTCGACACCAGGGACCGAATCCTGCAAACCGCCGGTGAACTGTTTGGCCAGCAGGGATTCAAACCCACCACCATCAGGCAGATCGCCACATCCGCCAACGTTAATATCGCGGCAATTCACTATCACTTCGGAGACAAACAGGGGCTTTACGGCGCCGTCCTGGAGCGAATCTTCACCATCGGTTTCACCAGGTTTCCATACAACATCAACAGCAAGCCCGATGCACCGGCGGAGGAGCGGCTCCACTTCTTTATCCGAGCACTCTTATATCGGCTGCTCAGCAGCGAAGGCTGGGGCGGTCATGCCGGCCACGGCCGGCTCCTGGCACGGGAACTGATCGAGCCGTCGCCGGCCTTCGACACAATCCTGAACCATTACCTCCGACCTCATAAAGACCTGCTCCTCGACATTATTACCGCCATCATCGGTAAAAACCCCGGACCGGCTCTTCTGCTGCCGTGCGCAATCAGTATTATCGGTCAATGTATCTATTATGCCCTCGCGGCGCCGGTCATCGAACGACTCACCGGCAAAAAGCAGCCAAACGACCAAGAACTCGATCATCTTGCCGAATTTATATACCATTTCTCCCTAAGCGGCATACACGCTGTCGCGTCTGCCGCTCCTTTTCGAGGCGTGCTTGCCGCAACAGCGGCAGAGCGCGGTGAACTGCGATGAAAAAGCGTCTTGGATGGGTCATGCTGGTTCTGGTGGGCCTTGGTGTTGTCATCTTCATTTTCAAGCCATTTCAACCGGTGACCGACCCTTCCCGGATCATCGTTTCCGGCACCATTGAGGTTACCGAAACACAGATGAGCTTTCGCATCCCCGGCCATCTTGCTGAACGGCTTGTTGAAGAAGGTGATCGGGTGAAAGCCGGCCAATTGCTCGCCCGGCTCGACACTCGCCCCCAACAGATCGCTGTTCAACAGGCCGAAGCCAACCTGCAGTTGTCCCGAACACTCTTGGCAGAACTGGAAGCGGGCAGCAGATCCCAAGAAATCGAGGCGGCGCGGGCCGAACTCGATCATGCCCGGGCCGGCGCGGAAAGTGCGGCGGTTCAGCTCCTGCAGACCACCACCGATTACCAACGGCATGCCGCACTCGTCGAGAATGGGGGTGTCAGCCGGCAGATGTTTGAGGATTACCGAACCCGTGAACAAACCGCCCGGAACCGGAAAAAAGAGGCCGATGCCCGGGTCAAAATGGCTGCCGAGCGCCTCGATCTGCTCATCGCCGGCCCCCGCCGGGAACAGATCGACCAGGCCCGTGCCCGGGTGGCGGTGGCTGAAAGCGCCCTGGACCATGCCCAACTGCAGCTTGCGTATTGCACGCTCAGCGCGCCGACCGATGGAATCGTTTTAACGAGCGCCGCCGAACCCGGTGAATACCTGAACCCGGCGTCTCCGGTGGTTACCGTCGGCGATCTTGATCGCCCCTGGCTACGCGCCTATCTGAACGAACCGTTTCTTGGTAACGTGCACCTGAACCAGCAGGTTCGGGTTCGTACCGACTCGTTCCCCGGCAAGGCCTACAGCGGCCGGATCAGCTTTATCAGTGACCAGGCCGAGTTTACGCCAAAAACCGTCCAGACGTTCGAGGAACGGGTCAAACTGATGTACCGTATCAAAATCGCGCTGGCCAATCCCGATCAGGAACTAAAACCGGGGATGCCTGCCGACGCCGAGATCGACCTGGCCCGGTAACACCCTTTGCCAACCCGCCGCTCATACAGTTCTCCGATGGGCCCCAACCAGCCGGCAACAATCATCCCTCCCGCCGTCAGCGCCGATCGCCTGACCCGACGGTTCGGCGCATTGACCGCCGTTAACGAGCTCAGTCTTGCGGTCTATCCGGGAGAAATCGTCGGCCTCGTCGGCCCGGACGGGGCCGGCAAAACCACGACCTTGCGGATGCTGGCAACGATCATGCGGCCGCATTCGGGAACGGCATCAATCGCCGGTATGGACATTGCCGACCAGTCAGCCTCGGCCAAGGAAAATCTGGCCTATATGAGTCAACGATTTGGGCTCTACCAGGATCTGAGCGTACGGGAGAACATCGAATTTTACGCCGATCTTCGCGGCGCAGCACGGGCGCGACAAAGACAACGGATATCGCAACTGCTTGAACTCGTGCAGATGGGGCCCTTCCTCGATCGCCTCGCCGGTGCATTATCGGGAGGGATGAAGCAGAAACTGCAATTGGTCTGCGCGCTGATCCACACGCCCCGCGTCCTGTTGCTCGATGAACCGACCAACGGCGTGGACCCGGTCAGCCGTCGCGACTTCTGGAATATCCTCCATGTCCTTCGCAGCGAGCGTGTCGCCATGCTGTTGACCACCTCCTACCTCGACGAGGCGGAACGCTGCGATCGGGTTATCCTGATGCATCAGGGCACGGTGCTGGCAACCGGCACGCCGGCGGAGATCAAACGGCCGGCCGAGGATACCATCCTCGCCGTTCACGGCACGCAGGTTCGACGGATGAGCCTGTTGCTGCAAAACCTCGCGGCAGTTCGCCGGGTCGATGTCCATGGCAACGCGGTCCATCTTATCTGCAGTGATATCCGCCAGGCCGAGATCCAGGCCAGACAGACGCTCCGCGAGTCCGGTATGGACTGGCAACGAATCGAGCGCATCGAACCGTCGCTGGAAGATATGTTCATTACCATGCTGAGTTCACCCGACTCACCCCCCGAACCAGGACCGTCGCCGGAAACCGTACCGTTATCCGCCATGGCAACGAACGATGCATGCAGTGTGCAGGTCGATCGGCTGACCCGCAGGTTCAAGCATTTCACCGCCGTCAACGCCATTTCCTTTGCCGTTCAACGAGGAGAGATATTCGGTTTTCTCGGGCCCAACGGGGCTGGAAAAAGCACCACCATCCGCATGCTCTGTGGGCTGCTTCGCCCCAGCGGCGGCACCGGTACCGTGGCCGGATTCGACATCCTCCGCCAGACCGAGCAGGTCAAGCAGCATATCGGCTACATGAGCCAGAAGTTTTCTCTCTACGAAGACCTGCGGGTTGAAGAGAACATCGATTTCTACGGCGGGATCTACGGCCTGAGCGGGACCCGCCGGGCCCGGAGAAAAGCCTGGGCCCTGGAGATGGCCGGCCTGCGTGATCGGCGACGCAGCCTGACCAGAGAGCTCAGTGGCGGCTGGAAACAACGCTTGGCGCTGGCCTGCGCCATTTTGCATGAGCCGCCGATCGTCTTTCTCGATGAACCGACAAGCGGGGTCGATCCCCTCAGCCGCCGCCGTTTCTGGGAAATCATCTATGCCATGGCCGATCAGGGGGCAACCGTCTTTATCACGACACACTACCTGGAAGAAGCGGAATACTGTGATCGGCTTGCGCTGATCTATAACGGCAACCTCATTGCCGACGGCTCACCACTGGAACTCAAAGCCGCTTTTTCCGACCGGGAAATTCTCGATCTGCGCTGTTCGGAGCCGCAGGTGGTACGTGAATCCCTCGCGAAACTACCGGAAATCGATGAGGCGACGGTATTCGGTGACGGGTTGCATCTGCGTGTCGCCGATGCCGCCGCGCTGCCGGCCATTGCCAAATACCTGAAAAACCTCGGTCTGGAGACATCTTCGCTGCGCGTGGTCGAGCCAAGCATGGAAGACGTATTCATCTCACTCATCGAGCAAGAGGATCGCCGGATCGCCGAAGACCGGCGCACCGGGCAGCCACCATGAACAGCCGCAGACTTATCGCGATAGCGCGCAAGGAGGCGCTCCACCTGCTCCGCGACTGGCGAAGCCTGGTTATGGCCCTGGCTATCCCGCTGGTCCTGGTTTTGCTCTATGGGTATGCATTGACCCTTGACCTGCGGCAGGTGCCGACAGCCATCTGGGATCAATCGCAAACGACAACGAGCAAAGACCTCCTCAGTCTGTTCGACAGTTCTCCATACTTCTCTATCATTTCCCACCACCATGATTACCGCGGCCTGCAGCGCGACCTCGATACCGGCCGGGCAATCGTCGGTCTGGTCATTCCCGCCGACTTTGGTGCCGCCGTTCACGGCCGGCGCCCCGTCGATGTGCAGATCATCTGTGACGGCAGCGATGCCAATACCTCTCGCCTGGCGATGAACTACGCCACCGCCATCATCTCGATCTTTGCCCGCACCGATGCCTCCATTTCCTTGGAACGTCAGGGCCGGGGTTCCCTGGAACCGGCTGTGCGGATGGCCGAGCGGACCTGGTACAACCCCGGCCTGCGTAGTCAGAACGTCCTTATTCCCGGCATTATCGCGCTGGTGATGATCGTTGTCGCTGCAATGCTTACCAGTACCACCATTGCCCGGGAGTGGGAAAACGGCTCGATGGAGCTCTTGATCAGCACCCCGCTGCGCGGCCCGGAATTGGTCTTCGGCAAAATCATCCCCTACTTCGTAATCGGCATGACCGATGTGACGATTGCCGTTTTGATCGGCCGGTGGGTCTTCAATGTGCCAATAGTCGGTCATGCCGGCCTGCTGTTCGCCTTGGCCGCCCTGTTTCTGACCGGTGCCCTTTTTTTCGGCCTGAGCCTGAGCATCGTTCTGAAATCACAAGTACTTGCCAACCAGATCGCAATCGTCGCCGGCTTTTTGCCAACACTGTTGCTTTCCGGCTTTGTCTTTGCCATCGAGAACATGCCGACACCGCTGCAGATCATCACCTATATCGTGCCGGCCCGTTATTTTATCGAGATTCTGCGCGGCATCTACCTCAAAGGGATCGGACTCGAGATTCTCTGGCTGGATGCGCTGCTGCTGAGCATCTTTGCGCTGCTGATGATAATTCTGGCCAACCGGAAGTTCTCCTTTCGACTCGATGAGTAGACCATGCTCCGCCGGATTTTTCGCCTGTTGATCAAGGAATTCCTGCAGATGCTGCGCGATCCGCGGATGCGGGTGGTCGTTTTCGGCGTCCCGGTGATTCAGATGGCCGTCATGGCGTTCGCGCTCACTACCGATGTGACGAACATTCGCACCGGGGTGCTCGACCTGGACCGCAGCAGCGCCTCGCGGGAGTTGGTTGCTCGATTTACCGCCGGGGGCTTCTTTCACATCACCCACACCCTGACAGCGGATGCCGAGATTGCAGAACTGCTCGACCGCAGCAGGGTCCGCGCCGTGTTAA
>CAZSOA010000127.1:0-10344 GCA_964608305.1 uncultured Desulfofustis sp.
GGGTGACCTCGTAAAAACGGCCGATCGGTTCGTTGCCGATAACGACCTGCGACGAGAGCGTCAGGTCGCCGCTGCAGCCAAGGATCGGCGCGGCGTCGCTGTAGACCCGGGTGCCGTGGAACTGATAGGTGGTTTCTATTTTGAAATGATCACCGGCGGTGCCGCCGAAGACCGGGAAACGGTTACCGGTTGCCTGTTGGATGATCTGGCTCAGCGGCAGGGCAATGGTGCTCAGGCCGTCGGGCAGGATGATGCCGAAGGACGGCTCTGCCGGCAGGTTGCGGCGGCACAGGGCGACGGCATCGGTCAGGCTCCGGCCGTCGGATTCAGAGAGATTTTCGGCAACGGCGCTGGAAAAATGGAGATGGTCCGAGGCCAGCAGCAGCAAGGCCACGGCGTCTTCGACAAACCCGCGGCCGGCGACGATTTCACCGTCGGTGGTGCAGCCGATCAGCTGCAGGCCGGGAAACCGCTTCTTGACCTGCTGCAGCAGCGCGGCAAAGTCCGCCTCCATAATCGAGGTGTAGAGAATACCGGCCTGTGGGCGCACGCCGTTCAGGGCGGCTTCACACTGGTCAAGCACGTCAGCCATCGCCTGACGATAGTCGATATGGTCACTGACGCCGATCGCCGTCGTAAGCATCTCCCTCCTCGCCCGCGCAGGACATTCGCTGATGATCGCTCCCTGTTGTCACCCCGTAGTGTAACAAATTTCCGGATCGAGTCCACTTATAACTTTGTTTTTCGAATTAATGCTTTATTTGCAGGGTCCCCAATAGAGATAGCGGCTCTTTTGCTGGTCAGGCAAAGTGGGCCCGGCGTGCATTGCGTCGCAGATCTGCGCCGGTCTGCTGTGCTGCTCAGCTGAAAATACGCTGCCTCATGGCGCGTACGAGTGAAAAATCTCTCATTCAATTGTTTATTAACGGCTCAGAATTGAATACAATGGTGACTTCAGAGATTATTCTTTCCGATCCTCGGCACGGGCGCACACCATGATCCGATTCATGCACCGTCAGTTTTTTCTATCGGTCCGACACTGGCTGCCGCTGCTGCTGGCCGCCCTCCTGCTCACCTGCAGCGGCACCACCCACGACGCCGGAGCCCAGGAGCCGCGGGCCGAGCGCTATATCACGATTGATTTCGACAACGTCGACATCAATCTGTTCATCAAATACATCAGTGAGCTGACCGGCCGGAACTTTATCGTCGACCCCAATGTCCGCGGTAATGTGACCGTCATCTCGCCGACCCGGATCTCTGAGGCCGATGCCTATCAGCTCTTTGAATCGGTGCTGGAGATTCACGGGTTCACCACCGTGGCCGCCGGGACGGTGACCAAGATCATACCCTCCGCCGAAGCCCGGGCGAAAAGCATCGTCACCCTGCACCCCGGTCAGGCGGTCGACCCGGAGGACCGGGTGGTCACCCAGCTTGTGCCGCTGCGCTACACCACCCCGACGGAGATGCAGCAGATCCTCCAGCCGCTCGTTGCCAAGACGTCGGTGGTGATCGCCCACACCCCGTCGGGGATGCTGATCATCACCGACACCATGTCCAATATCCGGCGGCTACTCGAGATCATCGGCGCACTCGACGTCGATTACTCACGCGACGAGATCGTCGTTCTGCCGCTGGAAAATGCGAATGCCGAAAACCTGGCGACGATTCTCAACAGCATCTTCCAGAAGACAACCGGTACGCCGCAGGAGACGGTGGTCGTCACCCGGGCGGTCAAGGTGGTGCCGTATGAGCGGATCAACCTGCTCATCGTGCTTGCCGAGCCGACCGATGCAGCCCGGGTCCGCCGGCTCGTGGAGACGCTTGATGCCGAGGCGCGGCGCGGCGAGGGCAATATTCATGTGGTCTACCTGCAGAACGCCCGGGCCGCCGAACTGGCTAAGGTGCTCAGCGCCCTGCCGCAGGAACAGCAACCCGAAGGAGAGGAGGGCAGGACCCCGGCCATTTCCAAGGCGGTCAATATCATGCCCGACGAGGAAACCAATTCGCTGATCATCACCGCGTCCCGCTCCGAGTTCACGGTCCTTGAAGACGTCATCGCCAAGCTCGATATCCCGCGGCGAATGGTCTATCTCGAGGCGCTGATCATGGAAGTCGATGCCGACCGGACCTTTGATGTCGGCGTGCAATGGCTGGCCGGCGGCATCTTCGACGACGGCACCGGCCGGCTGATCACCGGGTTCAGCGGCGAACCGGCCTTTCAGACGATCGCCGGGATGACCGACCCGGAGAACCCGAGCCTGCCGTCGGGTTTTACGCTCGGCGTACTCAAGGAAGGCATCAAGATCGGCGGCATCACCTTTCCCAATATCGCCGCAGTCCTCAGGGCCTATCAGGGCGACTCGGATATCAATATCATCTCAACCCCGCAGATCCTGACCACCGACAACAAGAAGGCCGAGATCCTGGTCGGCCAGAATGTGCCGTATATCACCAGCCAGAACACCACGTCGAGCCAGCAGGATTACACGCAGTACGAATACCGCGACGTGGCAACGAAACTGAGCATCACCCCGCAGATCAGCCAGGGCGAAACCCTGCGCCTGGAGATCGCCACCGAGGTGACCCGGCTCAAGCAGGGCTCCGGCGAAGACCAGTTCCGGCCGACGACGTTCAAGCGGACCGCCGACACGACGGTGATCGTGCGCGACCGGGAAACCATCGTCATCGGCGGGATCATCGGCCAGGATTCGACCAACAGCGAGTTCAAGATTCCGCTGCTCGGCGACATCCCGCTGCTCGGCTGGCTGTTTCGAACAAAATCGTCCACCGATACCAAGGTGAACATGTTCATCTTCATTACCCCGCATATCATCAAGAACCCGGCCGATATCGCCGGGGTAACGTTGGAGCGGGAAGACCGCCTCAGTGCCGACATGCCCCGGGCCAGGGAGGAGTTGCGGCGCGCGGAAACAAACCCCGACCATGCGTTGCAGCTTGCCGACCGCGGCTACGAGGCGCTGGTCAAAGAAGATCTGATAACTGCGCGCAATTTTCTCGTCAAGGCGCTGGAACTCGATCCGTCAAATCCTTATGCGCTCATCAACCTCGGTGTCGTCTACCAGAAACAGGGGGACTACCCCCGGGCCATCAGCCACTACCGCCGGGTGATCGAGACCGGTACCGCGGCCACGGCGATGCCGCCGGCCGATTATCACGGCGAAGATCTGTCACTGCTGCATATTGCCCGGCAAAACATCGAATTTCTTGAGCAGCAGTTGAGCCAACCCCGGCAATAGCCGTCGACCCGGTCAGCCCGGGCAGCAGCGCTACCGGCGCCGGCAATTGTTGCGCAGGCGGCCTCGTGGCCTCTTATCGTCTGAGTTCGTTGCTGATCTGCAGGATACGGCCGCCGATCGTCTCCATGCGGGCCAGCAGCTCCGCCTCGTCGATGGTCAGCAGCTGCCGGTGGCGCATCACCTGACGGCCGGCGATGAAGGAATGGATCACGTCGGCGCCGCGGGCGGCGTAGACAAGGTGGGAAACCAGGTTGTAGAGCGGCGTCAGGTGCGGCTGGCGCAGGTTCAACACGATCAGGTCGGCCTGTTTGCCCGGTGCCAGCGTGCCGATCCGCTCCGCCGCGCCCAGTGCTTCGGCGCCGCCGAAGGTTGCGGCGCGCAGCGTCGTCTCCGCGGACATCAGGGTCGGGTCCAGGTTGATTCCTTTGTGAACTTTCGCAACACAGTTCATCTCGCCAAACAGATCCACGTCGTTATTGCTGGCGCTGCCGTCGGTGCCGATACTCACGGTGACGCCCTGGTCAAGCAGCCGGACCACCGGGGCGATGCCGGAGGCCAGTTTCAGGTTTGATTCGACGCAGTGGCTGATCGCAACACCCCGCTCGGCCAATACGGCGATATCTGCGTCGTCGAGATGGACGCAATGGGCGGCCAGCGTGTTCGGGCCAAGCAAGCCGAGTCGGTCGAGATGATGCACCGGCGTGGTGCCGTGGGTGGCTCGGCAGGCGGCCACCTCCTCGGCCGTTTCGGCAAGATGGGTGACGAGCAGGCTGCCGGTGTCCGCCGCCAGCTGCGCGCAGCGCTCGAGCAATGGTGGGGCGCAGGTGTAGACGCTGTGCGGATCGACGGTTGCGGTGATCAGCGGGTGGGTCCGATACCGGGCCAGCAAGTCGGCGACCAGCGCGAAACCGTTGTCAAGCGCTCCATAACACGGGGAATCAAAATCGTAGAGCACCTCGCCGAACCAGCAGCGGATTCCCGCCTGCTCGGCCGCCTTCGCGACTTCACCGGCAAACAGGTACATGTCGCAGAAACTGGTGGTCCCCGACTTGATCATCTCGGCGATCGACAGCAGGGCTCCCTGATGGACCGTTTCCGGATCGAGCCGGGCCTCCACCGGGAAGATGTGCTCCTGCAGCCAGGTCAAAAGCGGCAGGTCGTCGGCCAGGCCGCGCAGGCAGCTCATCGGCGCATGGGTGTGGGTGTTGATCAGGCCGGGCATGATCAGGCCCCACGGCTCGTGCATCTCGGCCGCCTCCGGGTACTGCCGGCGCAACTCATCGCGGGTGCCGACGGCGGTGATGGTCGTGTTGTCGATCAGGACGGCGCCGTGTTCGATCCGGTCTTGTTCGCGCCAGGTGGGCAGCAGAAATTTCCCGGAGACAAGCAGCGGTGACGGAGCGGTTGCCGGCGGCATGGCGATCCTCAGGGCTCAGTTTCGAGATGATTGATGATGTCGATGACCAGGCGTTCGAGCTTCGGCTCGATGGCCGCCGCCTCGGCGATGATCGCCGCCAGCGACAACGGCTGAAAATCATCGGGGTCGTTGACGTTGGCCACGGCGGATAAGCCGAGCACCTCGATGCCGCCGTGGTGCGCGACGATAATCTCGGGAACCGATGACATGCCCACCGCATCCGCACCGCTCTGTCTGAGCCAGCGGGTTTCCGCCGGGGTCTCCAGGCTCGGCCCGGGGATGCAGACATAGACCCCGGTACGCACCGTCTCGCCCAGGCCGACCCGTTCGGCGCCGGCCAGCGCCAGGTCGATCAGCCGCTGCGGATACGGTTTGGAAAAATCCGGGAAGCGCGGCCCCCATGCCTCGACGTTGGGACCGCGCAACGGGTTTTCACCGAGAAAATTGAGATGGTCGCGGATGACCATGATCGTCCCCGGGCAAAAGGCCGGGTTGAGCCCGCCGGCGGCGTTGGTAATGATCAGCCGGCGCAGGCCGAGGACCTGCAGGACGCGGATCGGCAGCGTCACTTCACGGGTGGAAAAGCCTTCGTAATAGTGGAAGCGGCCGGCCAGGGCGATCAGTCGCCGGCCGCCGATGGCACCGACAATCAGCGCACCGCGATGACTGGCCACCGTCGGTTGCGGGAAACCGGGAATCTCCCGGAACGGAATCACCTGCTCCGCCGCCATCTTGTCGGCAAATCCGCTCAGGCCGGTGCCGAGTTGGATGGCGATGGGCGGGATATCCGCGATCCGCTCGCGCAGCCAGGCGGCGGCCTGGTTGACCTGATCGATATAGGTGGTGATCGAAAAACGCATCAATCGTGCAGGGCGTGAGCTTCGATAAAGGCTGCGATCGCCTGGCGGTCGGCGGCCATTCTTTCGCAGCGGCTCGGTTTGTCCGCCAGATCGGCCAACGACGGCGGCAGCGTGAGCGGCGCGCCGATGGCCTGTTCGACGGTGGCGGCAAATTTGGCCGGATGCGCGGTGGCCAGGCAGATGATCGGCAGTCCCTGGGTCCGATCATGCGCCGCGGCGCGGACGCCGACCGCGGTGTGCGGATCGAGCGTGTAGCCGAAGCGTTGCTGGATGTCGCTGATGGTCTGGCGGATTTCTTCTTCGGACACGGCGACAGCGAGGAAATCGCGCCGGATATGGCCCAGGCAATCCTCCAGCTGCAGACTGCCCCGTTCACCAAAGCGGCTCATCGCGTCCTTGACCCGGTCCGGGGAGCTGTCAAGCAGGTAGTAGAGATAACGCTCGAAATTGGAGGCGGCCTGAATGTCCATGGACGGGCTGCAGGTGGCTACCACCGGCCCGATGGAGTAGTCGCCGTTGTTGATCATGCGCGCCAGGATGTCGTTGGCGTTGGTGGCCAGCACCAGCTTGCTGATGCAGCCTTCCGGCAGCATCTTCTTGGCGATGTAGCCGGCGAAGATATCCCCGAAATTGCCGGTGGGCACGGCAAAGGCGGTGGATCGGTCCTGTTCGTGGGCGGTGATATGCAGGCAGCCGGCAACGTAATAGACGACCTGGGCCAGCACCCGGGCCCAGTTGATCGAATTGATGGCGCCCAGATGCAGTCGCTGTTTAAGCGCCACGTCGCCGAAGATCTCTTTGACGATGCGCTGGCCGTCATCGAAGGTGCCGTCGATGGCGATATTGAACACGTTGGCGTCGGTCACGGTGGTCATCTGCAGTTCCTGGATCGGACTGACGCGCCGGTGCGGGTGGAGAATGAAAATGGCGATCCGCTCTTTGCCGCGCACGCCGTAGATCGCGGCGCTGCCGGTGTCGCCGGAGGTGGCGCCGACAATATTCATGAACGAGTTGTCCCGGGCGAGCAGGTAGGCAAAGAGGTTGCCGAGAAATTGCAGGGCGATGTCCTTGAAGGCCAGGGTCGGTCCGTGAAACAACTCGAGGATGTGCAGGTTGTCGAGGTGGACGAGCGGCGTTACCTCGGGGTGGTTGAATTGTTCGTATGATTTGTTGATCAGTGCCTTGAGATCGGCGGTCGGGATGTCGTCGATGAAGCGCGACATTACCTCAAACGCCAGATCCTGGTAAGCCAACCCCTGCCAGGAGTCAAACGTGGCTCGATCGACCCGGGGAATTGCCCGGGGCAGCAGCAGGCCGCCGTCGGTGGCCAACCCCATCATCACCGCTTCGGTAAAGGAAACGGCGGCTATACCGCCGCGTGTGCTGATATATTGCATGATGTATCGGGAGCGAGGCGCTCGGATCGGTTCTTTGTTTATCGGAAACGTGACGCTGTCGTGCCGTCCGCTGTCTCGTCTAGACCCGTCGCTTCAGGCGGCGGACACGTCGAGGCGCGGAGCGTCGTGCCAGAGACCTTCCAGATCATAGAACGTTCGTTGTTCGTGGTAGAAGACGTGGACGATCACGTCACCGAAATCGAGCAGCACCCAGGTGCCTTCCTGCAGTCCTTCCGCCTGGGAGGTCTTGATGCGTTTGGAGCGCAATTCGTTTTCGATGCGTTCGGCCAGCGCCTGGACGTGCCTCGTGGAGGTGCCGCTCATGACCACGAAAAAATCGGTGAATGAGGCCAGTCCCCGGACATCGAGGACGACAACATTGTCGGCTTTCGCGCTTTGGGCGATGCGCGCACAGGTGAGGGCGAGTTCCGGCCCGTCCAGGGCCAGATACGCTTTCTTCAATCGTTTCATCATTCTTTTGTGCCGTTAAAAAACGGAAGTGTCAATCCTTTTTCTTCGCTCGACGGGGGCGGCGAGGGGGGAACTCGAAGCTGATCTTGCCCTGCTTGTCAAGCAGCAGATAGGCGTCGAACGGTTTGCGTTTCTTTGAAATAAACCCTTTGAGCAACGGGGTTTTACCGGTGGCCAGCAATTGTCGGATATCGTCGGGGGACAGCGGTTTGGAGAGGATGACCTTGCTGATTCGCAGGCCGTTCTTCTCGTCGTTGGCCAGTGCCGAGTCGGACAGGTAGCCGGCCGGGGTTTCATAGACCGGTGTTCCGTCGATCGGCGATGAGCCGAGTGAGCCCCCTTCGCGGACCGCCTCGAGGTCGAGATTGTCGGTGGAGTCGACGAACAGAAAATCGGCCTTGCCGTTGGTCAGCCGGACCGAGGCCGTGAACGGCTTGCCCTTTTTCGAGCGGAAGTCGGAAAAGGGTCCGACCGTCTCGCCGTTGATCAGGGCAACGATGTCCGCTTCCGACATCACCCGGCCACCGAGGATCTTGCGAACGGTCAGTTTTTTGTCTTCACTGACATAGGTCGTCGGTGTCTCGAGAAACACCACGCCGTTGACCGGGCTGAACGGTGCCGGCTGCAGCGTGCGGTTGTCCTCGTAGCCTTTGATACGTTCAATGATCTGTTGGGTCAGATCGCGGATCTCGGTCATGAACCGAGTCCTCGTGAAGTCGCCTTTGAGGATTCGGTTGAGTTTGTATTCCCATTCACCGGTCATTTCCGGGGATGCGAGCACGTCGATCTGCATCGCTTCGAGCAGTGCGATCAATTCGAACGCCTTGCCGGTCGGTGCCAATTCCTTGCCTTCGCGGACCAGGTATTTCTCGTTGAGCAGTTTTTCGATGATCGCCGCCCGCGTGGCCGGCGTTCCGAGGCCGCGTTCCTTCATCGCCTCGGCCAGTTCTTCATCGTCGATCAGCTTGCCGGAGTTCTCCATCGCCGAGAGCAGGGTCGCCTCGCTGAACCTCGCCGGCGGTTTGGTATCGGCGGCTATCTGTTCTATACTGCGGCAGGTTATGGCCGCATCCGGAGGCAGCGCCTTGAGGATGTCGTCGCCTTTTTCGCTGCCGCCGTCGAGATAGACCGCCTTCCAGCCCGGATCACGGAGGATCTTGCCTTCGGTGAGGAACGATTCCTGCTCGACAACCGTCACCCGTTTGGTCTGGAGGTAGCGGGCCGGTGGAAAAAAGACGGCGAGAAATCGCTGGACGACCATCCGGTAGATTTTCGCTTCCGCATCGTTCAGGCCCGCCGGCAGCCGGTTGGTCGGGATGATCGCATGGTGGTCGGAGACCTTGGCGTCGTTGAAGACTCGGGGGTTGGCGCGGATGTATTGTTTCGTAAGAATGGTCTCGGCATGACTCGCGTAGTTCCAGCCCTTCTGGGTGGTGACCACGGATGCTGCATTTTTCCGATAATCCTGCGGCAGGTAGCGGGAGTCGGTACGCGGGTAGGTAAGCACCTTGTGCCGCTCGTAGAGCGATTGGGCAATGCTCAGCGTATTTTGTGCGGACAGGCCGAAGCGGTTGTTGGCTTCCCGCTGCAGTGAGGTCAGGTCATAGAGTTGCGGTGCCGCCTGCTGCGTCTCTTTGCTTGAATCGGTTGCTGCGGCGGGCCTGCCGACACAGGTCGTAACGATGGTCTGGGCGCGGTCCGGATCCCAGATCCTATCGGCGCGCTTGTCCGGGTCGCTCGGATCTTTCTTGAATGACGGCGCAAACCATTTGCCGGTATAGGTTTCATCACCGGCAACGAAGGTGCCGACCAACGTCAGATACGGCCGCGGCACGAAACGCTGGCGCTCCTGCTCCCGTTTCACGAGCAGGGTCAGGGTCGGGGTCTGGACCCGTCCGCACGGTGTTTTGAAAAATCCGCCAAAGCGCGATTTGTACGCGGTCAGCGCCCGGGTGGCGTTGATCCCGATCAGCCAGTCCGACTCGGATCGGCAACGGGCGGTGTCCTCCAGCGGGACCATTTCGGCATCGTCGCGCAGGTTCGCCAGACCGGCCTTGATTGCCTCGTCGGTCATCGATTGCAGCCAGAGCCGCTTCAATTGCTTCTGTGCCACCGACTGGTTCCAACCGAGACTGATGATATACTTGAATATCAGTTCACCTTCACGGCCGGCGTCGCAGGCATTGATGATGGTGGTGACGTCGCGGCGGCGGATCAGTTTCTGCAAGGTATTGAATTGTGCTTTGGTCGGGTCGAGCACCTTGAGCGGAAAGGTCTCCGGCAGAATCGGCAGATCCTCCATTCGCCATTTCTGGTAACGGGGATCGATTTCCTCGGGATAGCAGATCGAAACGAGGTGGCCGATCGCGAAAGAGACGATATAGCGGTCACTTTCGTAATGGGTGCGGGATTTTTTGAACGTGCCGCGCAGAACCTTGACGAGATCGCCGGCAACACTTGGCTTTTCTGCTATGATCAGTGTTTTTTCAGTCATTAATACCACGGTTGCAGTAAGTCCGGACAGGTGTCCGCCCCGATCCGATACAGGTCTCGCATCGTGAGATATCCGGGGAAAAAGAGGCGGCGGGGGACCAAAGGCGGCTCCCGGTTCGACGGACGACGGATGTTGTTGGCAACATTGCCCGTTGTTGTATTAGCCTGAATCCACTTTGTCAATCGTAATCTGTGCCGTGGGTGGTCGGCCGGCCCGTCTCGCGTCTACCGATCGAGGCGATGAGTATCCGGTGCTGCCGATCGCCGGACACCGGTATCGGCTTCCGGTGATCGGCAGCGTGCCTAGCTCGTTATTTCCGGACAATCTCGTCGCATCTCTTGACAACCGGGCATTGGTGTGGTTATTTGTCGCTGTTACGGTCCAGGAGAAGCGGGCATAGCTCAGTTGGTAGAGCGCGAGCTTCCCAAGCTTGAGGTCGCGAGTT
>CAZSOA010000128.1:0-10301 GCA_964608305.1 uncultured Desulfofustis sp.
TGGAATCTTCGCTGCGGCAATGCTCCCGATACCCCGCTGCCGCACCGCCACCTGGAGTAGCTGAAGCACATCAGTGATCAGCGAGAAATCTTTGGGACACTCCTCACCTAGTTGGGGGACGTTGCTCACTTAACGACGGTACGGCACTCAGAGCTATTCGTACACGATTCGGCAGTTCTCAAAATGATGTGGATCGGCGTCCACCATGTTCGACAACAATAATCGGAGGGGCGCCGTATCTACTTGGCAGCCTCGGCTCGTAACCGTTCAACCAGCCACATTTTAATTATGGACTGGCGGGTTACACCGGTGCGGGCTGCTTCGCGATCCAAAGACTCGACTACCCAGAGGGGGAAGTCGACATTGATGCGTTTTTGTTGCTGGTTCGGCCGCCGCGCAGTTGAAAGGTCGAGATCGGCGACGACATCCTCTTTGCCTTCGTCAAACTTTTTATCGAAGTCTTTAGCTTTCATAGAATTCTACCTCTTTCTTGCGGGATCGTCTGACGGAGATCAGCCGGATTTTTTCATTTCTGTACGTGATGACGGCAGACCAATGGATGGGGGCGATTCGTGGATATTTGCAAAGGCCTAACCGTTATCCAAGGATTGCTCCAATTCCGTTCTTAGTTGCGGCTGCTCCCTGAAGATCCTCTCTCCCCGCCGGACTGCCTGACTCACTCCTGCTGATGATAAGGAGAGGTATTGCTGTACTTCGGCGCCGGAGCTGTTTGCCAGGCGGGTCGCCGTGTAGCAGAAAAGCGATCGGGCTATTGACGAGAGACCGCCCCGGGAACGCCGGTACAGATCATCGGGGTCGAGGTGGAGAAGGTTGCAGATTGCCGTGTGAATCTCAGGCAGGGCCGTGTGGAGGGTGATCGCGTCGGTCAGATACTGCTTTTGCACGGTATCCGCAAACGAGTCATTGCCGAGAATGCGGTCGTCTTGTTCGTCGTCTTCACATCTGCTTGTATCTTCTGATTGTTTTCGCTTGCGCGCGGCACCAACCAACTCTGGACGACGGCCCAGGGCGACGCCTTGCATGACAAACTGGCGGTAGTGCCGTCGCGCCGTCGACTCCTGCTGGCCAAACAGCAGCAGGACGTCAGCAATAATTTGCCCCGGCAGGGAGTGGTTCCCCATCAGGACGGCGTGACCGCACCACGGGTAGCGATCGAGTGCATCGATATCGGTGACAAGGCCTGCCCGGAGCGGGTTGAGGTGGATGTATCGGATCAGCTCCAGCAGGTAAGAATCCGCATCGCAGACAATTGATTTGTAGCGATTCTGGAAGAGGTGCCCGGATCGGTCATAACGCTGATTGAAGTTGACGACGTAGCTGGTCAGCAGGCGGCGCATGAAGATAGAAAGTTTGCAGTCGTGGTTGCGGAGCAGCAGATGGAAATGATTGTTGATAAGTGCCCAGGCGAAACACTCGGTGCCGGTCTCTTCAAGCAGTGCGGAAAAGCGACGAACGAAAAGTTTGCGATCCTGGTCGTCAAGAAAAATGTCTCGTTTCTCATTGCCGCGGGCAATCACATGCTGCAGCAATCCCGGCGCATCGATTCGTGCTTGTCGTGGCATGGCGGCCTCCTCATGTTGCGGTTGGCGGTCTCATAAAGTGAGCAACGTCCCCCTTTATACCATTAAGTGAGTAAGTGAGCAACGTCCCCTAGTCGGTGACGTGTTTTTCGGCGAACTGGGCCATGAGTTCGTGCATGGTGTAGGGGGGGCGGACCTCGAAGAAGTGGTCGATGACGGCGTGGGCGATTTCGTGGGCGACGACGCGGATGTTGGCGTCGCGGGCGGAGAAGTAGATGGTGTTTTCGGACAGGGAATAATAGGCGAGGTAGTTGACTTTTTTGTTGTATTTCTGCAGGTAGACGGCGGAGACGGCGGAGCGGTCTTTGAGGATGCGGACGGTGATGGCGATGTTGTTGGGGAACATGTCGAGCACCACTTCGACCTTTTCGAGGACGACGTCGAGCTTGGCCAGGACCTCTTCTTCGATGGTGGCCGGCCGCTTCTGCTGGACGATGGCGGAGAGTTGCCTGGTCAGGCGCAGGTTGTCGTTAAACGTGCGCAGGTCGTCGGCCGAATGGTAGATCAGTTTGCTGATGTAGCGGCTTTTATAGGCGGCTGATGCGTTTTCCGGGACGAGCAGCAGGCAGGCGACAAGCAACAGAAGCCAGAGCGCGGCAGGGGCAGCGGTGACGCCGGAGCCGGCGGGGCCGCCTATCGGTCGGCGCCGGTTAGTCATGCGCGATGGTAAAGGAGTCGACCTGGCGTTTGATTTTGGCGGTATGGGTCCTGATTGCCCTGAGGATTTCTTCTGCCTGGTCGGGGCTGGTGCGGTGCAGGTCGAGGGCCTCGCAGCGGGCCAGCAGGTCGTTGATCGCCTTGGTGCTGCGATCGATATCGGTGATTTTGGCGGACAGCACGCGGTTGAAGGCGTTTATTCGGGCGGCCAGTTCCTTGCCCTGGTCCTTGTCGCGCAGGTGGATGGTGGTGGCGAGGTTGCCGTCAATCATCGAGGAGAGGGTTTTTTCAAAGCGAAACATCGGCCCGGCAACGCGGTGCGTGGCGATGATCGCGGCGACGACGAGCAACGTGCCGCCGATCAGCAGGAAGAGCCAGTTGGTGACCAGGGCGTTTTTCAGCAGCATCCAGGGGGTCTGGCCGACCTGGACGACACTGTCGGAGTAGGAGAAGGTCAGGGTGTCCCGGGAAAAAAAGGCAAGCAGCACGAAGAACACGAAACAGCCGCCGACCACGGCCAAAAATACGGCGAGACTGATGCGACCCTGGAACTCTTTGTTAATAAAAAAGTTTTTTAGTTTGCGCTGGTAACGGTCGGGCATCGCTGGTCATTGCTCCTTGCGGTAGGTGATCGCGGCTTTATCGATCAGTTCCTGGTTCCAGGCGTTCAGTTTGACACCGGTGCGATAATCAAGCAGCAACCGGCGGAGCTGCTCTCGGTCCGGGTCCGCCGGCGCTTCGGATTCGCGCGGGCCGATCTCGATGAGGGAAATATCATTGACGGTATTGCCGGTCAGGATAACCTGGCGCGTCTGCCCCGGCTCCATGTCGGCCAGCACCGGCTTGTACATGTTCGGGATCATGTCAAACGGCAGGGTCGAAGCCTCGCCACCAGCGATACTGAAGGTGATCTGTCTTCCGTAGAGGTCAAGGAACCGGTCAACCGCCTGCTCAAGAGCGGCTTCGTCCGCCAGGCTTTCGCGCTGGTACAGCTCTTCAAGGCGGTTGCGCAGCGCACTGATCAGCGAGTATTCGTAGTAGCGCTGGATTTTTTCGCGAAAATCGGGTTCCTGGTCGATCTTCAGCCGCTGCGCCTCCTGGATGAGCACCCGTTCCTCGGCAAACGCCTTGAGGATCAGGTCGCGGTCGCCGTGATGGCCGTCTTCGGTTGCTCCTGTTTCCGCGAATCGGCCGGAGAGATACGCTTCGACCTCGGCAAGGGTGAAGGATCGGCCGTTCACGGTCAGGGCGACGTCCTCAGGCGGCACCCGATCGCCGGAGAGCAGGAAATAACTGGTGGTGCCGGCGGTGACCGCCAAAAAAATGACGATGATAATGAGCAGTTGTTTCATGGGCGTGATCGACTCCGGTTGGAGGATAAAACACTTCTGCTCATTATCGTTAAGCCGGGTGGCAAATGCAAGCGCAGTTTGCGTTTGCGGCACGTGACAGGAGCGAATATGAAACAAAAAAGGGAACCGACCCGGGCCGTCATTGCCGGATCGATTCCCTGCGCATTACGGTGCGGAAACCGGTGTTACAAAACCGTCATACACAATCAGGCATAGAGATCAATCCTACCCTGTTTGTCGGCCTCCGGTTTGCGCACGTCCTGCGGTTTGTCCTGTTGCTGGACTTGTTTCGCCTCGTCGTTTTTTTCCAGTGTTCGCTGCAAGATATCCTGACCGACAGACGCTTTGTTGAGCATCTGCTCGCGGGCTGCCAGAGTGGTTGCGCTGATTTCCATAAGACCCTCCTTGTCGCATTGTTGACACCTGGTGGTGTTTATGCACAATTCATGCCGACGAGAAGAAAGCGGGGGGTCTCGTTCGCCGCGAACGGGCTCCGCGGTAATCAGCGCAGTGATTTAACGCAGATGTCGTAGCGTTTCAGCTTGTCGTACAGGGCGGTTTTGCCGATGTGCAGGGCACCGGCAACCTCGCTGACGTTGCCCTGGAGCTTCTTCAGCTTATGCAGGATAACTTCTTTTTCAAAGTGCGAGACAATGTCCTTGAGCGAGGTTTCCGTGTATTTGTCGATCAGCGAGGAAATCGAGCAGGACGGGGCGGTGCGGGTTGTCGGGTTGTCGAAGACGATATCGTCGACGGTGAGCATCATGTCACGGCTCATGAGCACGGCGCGTTGCATGACGTTTTCTAATTCCCTGATATTGCCCGGCCAGTCATGCTGCACCAGTTTCGGGATGACCCCATCGTCGATCATCTCAATAGTTTTACCGAAGGCGGCGCCGTATTTGCTGATAAAGTGATTGGCCAGATCGGCGATATCGTCCCGCCGCTCCCGCAGCGGTGGCAGGGCGATGGTGAGAATGCTGAGCCGGTAAAAAAGATCGAGGCGAAACAAGCCATCCTGGACCGCTTTGGCCAGATCGATGTTGGTGGCGGCGATTACCCGCACATTCACTTTGATAGGCGTAGTCCCGCCGACTCTGATGAATTCTCCGTCCTGCAGCACCCGCAACAATGCTGCCTGCATCCGGGGGCTGATATCGCCGATCTCGTCGAGAAAGATGGTACCGCCGTCGACCACTTCGAACTTGCCTTTTTTTCTTCCGTGCGCACCGGTGAATGCGCCTTTTTCGTAACCGAACAGATCACTCTCCAGCAGTGAGTCATTGATGGCGGTGCAGTTGATTTTCAGCAGCGGCTTATCTTTGCGCCTGCTTGTTTGGTGGATCATGTTCACCACCAGTTCCTTGCCGGTGCCGGATTCACCACTGACGAGGACCGTCGAGTCGGTCTTGGCGATCTGAAACACCAGTTCCCGGAGCTCATGCAGCGCAGCGCTCGAGCCGACCATGACGCCATTTGACGGATGGTGGGCGAGATGATGCTTGAAATTTTCCAGCTGGGTGGCAAGGGTTTTCTTGATGCGCTCGTTTTCCTTGAGCTCACCGATCTTATGTTGCAGGATCGATTCGATCGTGCGGTGCACCTGAGCAAGGCTCTCCTGGTAGTGTTTTTCCTCAGTGCGGTTTTTCAGGATGAGCCAGAAGAGGCGCTCGCCTCTGTAGCCATGGAACGGCGCGACGTTGTATTCGAGGTGCTGGCCATTGAGCGCTCCGGTGCCGGTGGCCGTATCGTCGCCCTTTTCCAGTGCCGTCTTAACGAATGCCAGGAGCCGCGATCGAATCTCCTGATCGTTTTCGCACCTGACACCATTGTGCTGTCGAAGGTCACCGAGAAAGCGCAGCGCACTTTCGTTCATGTATTCAATGGAGCCCTGTTCGCTAACCAGCAACGCCATCTGGTGCATGGCAAGCAGAAGGGCGTGCTGATTATCGGCAAGCCGCTGCGAGTCGTTGTGCATAGTTTCACCCATCGCCCAGGAAACTATGTGGGTATGTTCTGGTGGCATGATCCGGAATTGGAACTACCACAATTATAACACCTCGCGGAGTGAATACCAGAGGTGGGAATGATTATTTTTCCGTGAATCGGGAACGGTGCGGCGGGTCTGTTTCTTTTTGGCGACAGCGTATGTTTTATTCTCTCATAACTCCGTATCGTTACTATAAGTCCATAGCGGCTGTCAGAAAATACAGGCGAGTAAATAACCCGGAAAATAACGGGTGCATTGTCAGAAATTCGCGACATCCCTCTTCACCCCCCTTCCTTTGGCAGGAAGAAAGCATTATGGTAACACCACGATAATTATCATTATCGATTCCATGACGGATCTGGCCTGAGGGGGGGTGGTTCTACCGGTGGTTTTCTCCGATCTTTCTTTTGCTACCTTTTTTTTACAACGGAGCGAGAGGACATGGTTGTTTTTTTCTGCGTGTGAGGTCCCGGCAGCAATGCAGGAAAGAATCAATTCAAGAGGGTTGCGGTATGGATAATCAGCAGATGCAGCAAATCAGGCGGTGGCTTGAGGCGGCCCTGCGCCGGAAGACGATGATCGCGCTGTTCACGTTGCTTGGCATAGCCGCGGGGCTTGCTGTTTATCTGACGCAGCCGAAGATTTATCGTAGCAGCGCCATGCTCAGTTACGAACAGCAGCGCATCAACCCTTCCCAGATGTCCCCCGATGTTGTCGCCCGGATCCGCGAAACGGTCAATACCGTGTCGCATATCGTACTCAGCCGTACCAGCCTCGAGCAGATCATCAATAGCCTTGGCATGGCCGACCAGTCCGACAAGGCTTTGTCGATGGAGCAGCAGGTGGAGCGCCTGCGCGGCCGGATCTCGTTTGATCTGTCACGGCAGGGGGACACCTTCACCATCGCGGTGTTTGGCACGAGCCCCGAAAGAACGGCGGAGATCACCAACGCGCTCGCCTCTCGGTTTATCGAGGAGAACCTGAAATACCGGGAAGGTCGGGCGGCCGAGACGTCCCTCTATACGCAAGACGAGCTGACCATGGCCAAGGAGATGCTCGATCGGCGAGAAGAGATGATGCGCGACTATAAACTCAAACATTTCAACGAAATGCCGGAGCAGCGCGAAGGGAATCTGGCGCGTCTGAATTCGTTGCAGGAGCAGTATCAGAACCGGCAGAACTCCATTCAGGATCTTGAGCGAACCCGGGTGTTGGTTCAGGAACAAATCAATGTCCGACGCCAGCTTCTGGCCGAAAACGCCCGGCTGCGGGCCGCTCAAGCACCTACCGAACCGGCCGCCGGCGTGCAGCCGGAAACGGATCGGGAGCGGCTGACCAGGCTGCAGGCAACACTGCAAAACCTGTTAACCCGCTACACCGAGCAGCACCCGCAAATACGCCAGATGCAGCGGGAGATCAGCGCGCTTGAACACGTTGTCGAGACGAGCGGGAGTGACGAGGGTACAACGGCACAAACGGGTCGGCCAAGCGACGGGCAATTCGACCAGGCCTTGTTCGATCTGCAGATCCAGCTCAAAGATATCGGGCTGAATATCCAGAAGCTCAATCAAGAGCGAACGGAGTTGTTAAAGGCCATCAGTCAGTATGAGGGCTGGATTGCCGCCGTGCCGGCGCGGGAAGCCGAATGGTCGGCGTTGACGCGGGAGTATGGTGAGTTGCGGCGGCATTATGATCACCTGCTGGCCCAGGATCTGCAAGCGCGTTCAGCGCTGAACCTGGAGCGCACTCAGAAAGGGAGTCAGTTCAAGATCGAGGACCCGGCACGAGTAGCGGAGAAGCCGATCAAGCCGATTTTTGCAAAAATCATGCTGTTCGGCCTGTTGGCCGGAGCCGGGCTCGGCGCCTTGCTCGCCTTCGGGCTCGAGGCGCTGGACGCATCGTTTCGCAACCCCAATGACGTCGAGGCGGCGCTTGATCTTGAGGTGCTCTGTCCGATCCCGTATCTGCCGCTGAAGCGAGAGGTGCGCGTGAAGCGTTATCAAGGCGTGGCAAAAGCAACATTTTTCGTTTTATTCTGCGCCGGTATCGTTGCCGTTGTGGTTATGAAGTGGAATGAGGGGGTCATCATTTTGTAGTTTCGCAGCGTCGGTAATTCATCGGTTCGTGAGTCGGTTATGTATCGCAAGCATTTTGGCCTGATCAACAAACCATTCGATCTTTCGCCTGACAGCGAAATGGTCTACCTCAGCGATGTGCATCGGGAAGCATTGGCCATGCTGCGTTACGGGGTGATTGCCGACAAAGGATTCCTGATGCTTACCGGCGGCGTCGGGACCGGGAAAACCACGTTGCTCAACAGCCTTATAAAATCATTGCCGGACACGGTGCGGGTCTGCCTGCTGAATAACCCGACCCTGAACCGCAAAGAGTTCTATTCGTTTCTCGGCGGCAGATTGGGCGTGTCTTTCGAGGGCGATAAGGGCGAGTTTCTTTTAGGGTTTCTTGACTTGCTCGAACGATGCAGGGCGAACGGCGAGAAGATCCTGATCATTATCGACGAGGCCCAGGCATTTTCGCTGCGACTGCTCGAGGAGATGCGGCTGTTGTCCAATCAGGCCGGAGAATACAATGTTCTGAGCATCTTTCTCGTCGGCCAGCCGGAGCTTCGGGAGGTTATCGCCAATCCGCGCCTGTTGCCGTTGCGGCAACGGATCGGCATTACCTTTCACTTGCAGGAACTGGGACGGGAGGATACCGCCCACTACGTCGCCTTCAGATTGAACAAGGCAGGCGCGGCGAACCCGGCGCTGTTCACCGACGGCGCAATCGATGCCATTCACCGGGCCAGCCATGGGAACCCCCGCTTGATCAACATCATCTGCGATCATGCGCTGATCAGCGGTTTTGCTGCGGATCTTCGGGTGATTGACGCCGAACTGATCGACTCCTGCCTCGATGAACTGATGCTGCCGGGCGAGTTCGAGTTGTCCATTTCCGACAACGTCGGCACGATCCGGGTTGGTAATCGGCGGCGAAAAAGAAGAGAGCGGAGCGGTAAAACCGACCCGGCGCTGGTGGTTGTTTTTTCAGTGACGATTGCGCTTGGCTTTTTGTACTACATCGGCTGGATCGGCTTTTGATGCCGTTTTTTCGTACCGGATTACCGACAGTGCCATTGACGGCTATAAGGAGAGACGATGGGAAAATTTGCTGATGCGCTTGACAAGGCCGGCTATTCGGAGCCAGGCGGCAAGCCGGGACAAGAGGAGCACGCCGCTCCCCTGCAACCCGGCCCTGCGCAGCCGGAGCACCCCGGCCCTCAATTCCGGGCAGCCGACCCGAAAAGCGGCAATAGCGGCAAGTGGGACGAACGGTTGTTCCAGGCCGTGCATCATGACCAGCATCTGCCGGAGTTGTTCAAGGTCTTGCGATCGCGGATCCTTCATCCCGCAGATGGGAAACCGGTGCCGAAAACGATCATGGTGACCTCGGCAATCCCCCGGGAAGGCAAGAGCTTTGTCGCTGCCAACCTGGCAATTACCATCGCCCAGGCACTTGATCAGCACGCCCTGCTGGTCGACTGCGACCTGCGCCGGCCGACGCTGGCAAAGATGTTCGGCCTGAAGCGAAATCCGGGGCTGGTCAACTATCTGCGGGACAAGAGCGATCTGGCGTCGCTGATCGCAAAAACCTCTATCGATAAGTTGTCGTTGCTGCCCAGCGGCGACCCGCCGGTCAATCCGGCGGAACTGCTTGCCTCCACGTTGATGAATAAGCTTGTTCAGGAGTTGTCAAGCAGGTACGAGGATCGGTTCATTATTTTCGACACACCGCCGTTTCACGCGGCCTCAGAGGCCGGCGTACTGTCGCATCGCGTTGATGGCGTGATCATTGTCGTGCGCGCGGGGGGAGCCGGCAAACCGCAGATTCAGATGGTTGCCGATGCCATCGGCCGGGAACGAATCATAGGCGTTGTCTTCAACGCCTATACAAGCAATATCATTGAGCGTTCACTGATGAAGGGGTACGGCTACTACCAGGAAGCGTATTGATACCAGCCGTACCGTGGGGAGAGAAACGTGCGGAGTTATTGCGTCGCCGCTTGTTGCCGCAATAGTTTGATAACATCGGCCAGTTCGACGGCGGTGGTGCCGCTCAGGTCGCCGATTCCACTGATGCCATCCGGGGTTTGGCCGGCAAGCACCTGCAGACCGAGCAAGGGCGAGGTTTCATCAAAAACAGTGAAAGGAAACGGCGGGGATTGTGGGCTTTGAGACCCGTCATCATAGACTGCGGCGAGGGTGAAGTTGAACACCCCGGTATCACTGACAAGGGTGCAGTCGATGTGCTGGGCGGCAGGCGTATCCGATTCGCATGCCAGTTCGCCCTCCCGGTAGAGGCGGTAGGCGATTACCGACTTGTCTGATACCGCGGCCGTGTCAAAGGCAAAGTCAACGCGAACCGCATGTTCCCGGACCGCGGCGGTAGCCAGGGTGGGAAGGGAAATTCCGATAAGGGCTGCCAAGAGAATGATTCGTTGTCGGTGTTTCATGGGTCGATGAAGGGGTTGGATGTTTGTCTCAATTGTGTTGTTTTGAAGCGGAGGAAGCTCATGTCATCGTTGGTTTCGCTTTACTGATAGCAAATTTCGGACCAGATATTTTTGTGTAATGATATGAAAGATGTACAGAGAGGTTTTGAGCCGCGTCGGCGAGAGTACCGAAGATGCATCACGTTATG
>CAZSOA010000129.1:0-10284 GCA_964608305.1 uncultured Desulfofustis sp.
GGCACCGCTGGCGACGCGGCTCGAGTCGCCGTCTCTCCTCAGCGGGCAAAAACTGCCAGAGCAGGTCCTCCAGAACGGTAGTGGGATCACGGTTGAGGGCGTCGCCGAGACGATCACGCAATTCATCGGAGAAAAAGCAGATATCATCGGTCGGTTGTGAGATGTATCTGGCCGGGTCGGTGCCGAGATCAAAGATCGTTCGCCAGGCATAGCGCTGCTCCGCCTCATCGAAAAATGATTGGCGGATCTCGTAGATGCGTTGACCGAATTGTTGGGTGAAGGCAAGATACATGGAACGATTGCAGCATACGGTTAATGGCTGACTCTGGCAGACAGAACGGCAATTCTATGGTACAAACGGCTCCGATGTGCAATGCTGTCTGGTGGCAGCGGGAGAAGGTACCGTGTGGGCATATCATAAGGACTTTCATTTTTTTTGCAGCATTTCTCCGGGTGAGGCGGGATGAAGATGTCGGTGACTATTCCGGTTTCGTGGGGTGAGCTTCTGGATAAAATCAGTATCTTGCAGATTAAAAAAGAACGTGTCGACGATCCGGAAAAACTGGTCAACATCGAACACGAACTCAATGGCCTCCTGCAGGCCCGGCGAACCGTTGCGAATCGCGCGGAAGAACTCGAGGCGCTGAGTCAGGAGTTGCGCTTGGTGAATGAGGCGCTTTGGGATATCGAGGATGAGATTCGTGCCTGTGAGCGTCGCCGGGACTTTGGTGCCCGGTTCGTTGAGCTGGCCCGGTCGGTTTACCGAACCAACGATCGGCGGGCGGCGATTAAATATCGGATCAATCGGTTGTTGGGCTCAGAGATCGTCGAAGAAAAATCATACGAGGGATATTGAGCAGCCATCGATGGCAGCCATCTTCGTCATAAAGCTCAGTGCTCTTGGCGACCTTGTCCAAGCGGACGGGGCCTTGCACGACCTGCGCGAACATCATTCGGGCGACCGGATAACGGTAATGACATCACCGGCCTACCACCGTTATATGGAACGGTGTCCATGGGTCGACGAGGTATTTGTCGACCCGCGGGAATCGCGGTTTAATCTGGCCGGCATGTATGCACTGCGGAAACGTCTCCGGGACCAGCCGATGGATCGGGTGTATGATTTGCAGCAGGTGGGGCGGACCAGGTTTTATCGGCGGTGGTTGTTTCCGGAGGTGCCCTGGCTGGGGGATGCTCCGGGGTGTACGTATTACCGCCGTCGACCGGCCGGCTCTTGTGCAGCTGATCATTTTGCCCACCATCTGCGACTGGCTGGGATTGAACCGCACCACACCTGCAACGTCGATATCTCATGGCTGGCGACAGATGTCACCGGTATCTTGCACCGTGCCGGGGTACAGCCTGGTTTCGTTGTTTTGATCCCCGGCGCGTCGACGTCGCATGATGAGAAACGCTGGCCGTATTTCTCCGAACTGGCGAATCGGCTCCAGGCTCTTGGCCGACAGGTGGTGACCGTTCCGGGGCCGTCGGAGCATGCGTTGTGTCGGTCGATTTCCGGAAAAATGCTGGCCCCAGACGACGGTGGGTTTTATGATGTTTTCAGGCTGGCTGGAATCATCAAGCATGCCGCATTTGTTGTCGGTAACGATACCGGGCCGACACATATCGCCGCCCATTTGGGCGGGGCTGGATTGGCCTTGTTTGGTTCCCATGTGCCGGCAACCAGTACCGGTATTCAGCATACTCGCTTCAGGTGGCTGCAAGCCGAACAGTTGGCAACAGTATCGGTCGAATCGGTCTGGCGCCGCATTGTCGCGGATGTCTTACCGGCCGTGGCTTAGAAAGTGGTGAGAAAACCGGGGCCGACAGGTGAGCAGCACCTGTCGGCACCCCACGTTCTGCCGGAACGGTAGGACATGGGGTGTTGAGAAAGCTGATTATTGTCTGCAACCAGCGATCAAGGAGGCGCAGGACGGATGAAAGATCCAGAACGTCTCGAGGCGGTGATTTCCCAGCAGATGACCGTGAGTGGAGACATCGTGTTTCGCGGTGTGCTCCGGATCGATGGCATTGTCGAAGGTTCGTTGCGCGGCGAACGGGTTGTGCTCGGCCCGACCGCTCGACTCAGCGGTCACGTTGTGTTGCGCGAGCTTGATTGCGCCGGTGATCTTGAAGGCCAGATTCAGGTTGAACGGCTGCTTCTGCAAAGCAGTGGCCGGGTGACCGGCACTGTCATTGCCGGAGAGCTGGTGGTGCAGACGGGCGCTTTTATTGATGGCCAGCTCAGCGTCGGCACGGTCCAGGACCTGGCGGCAACAGTATCCCGGCTGCCCGGTCCGCACGTGTCCGAACTGCCGGAAGGGGATCATCGGATCGTCGGCGAGGCGCTTGACCGGGCTTGCGAGCAGCAGGCAGCTGCGAAGGCATCCGGTGACGAAGCGCTTGTTGCCAGCCTTGTCGATCTGTTGCGGCGCGACGGCCGACTGGTCGTTGTCGTATCGGATCGGCAGCAACGTCGGGAGCTGTTCTGTCGGCTGAGCTGCGCACAACTCGCGAGCCACTTTCGCGTGGTGTCGCTGCCCGATCCGAGCGGTTCTCTTCGGGATCTTCTTGGGCGCATTGCTGAGCGTCTGGGAATCGTCGTCAGTGATGAGGACGACCCTGCAGCCGGTTGGCAAAAGATCCATAGCTCGTGTGCAGGCACTGGCGCTCCGCCGCTGCTGCTCTTTGTCGAAAACGGCGAGATGATGTTTCCCGCAACGCTTGAAGGGCTGCTGCGCCTGCTTGGTGATACCGGCGCCCAACCGGCTCCACCGCTGGTGCTCAGTGGTTCGACCGATCTGCGGAAATTCCAGGAGATCGCTGCAGGGGGTGCATCGCTCCATGAACCGGATTGCCTTTTTGAACTTCCTGTCAATTAGATATCCGTGGTTTCGTCGAACGGGGTGCGTGTGCCGATGCACGGCTGCCCGCTGGGGTGTGCTCTTATTTACGGAAAAACCAGAGGAGCAGTGAGAGCACCACGCTGATAAGAAGTGACGTGGTAATCGGCAGAAAGAAGCGGAATCCTTCTTTGTGTATAACAATATCTCCCGGCAGGCGGCCAAACGGCAACCGTTGCAACCATGGCCAGAGGAGGCCGGCCGCCACGAGTACGACGCCGATAATGATCAGCAACCGGCTCACAATGGTTCGGTTGGGTCGAGTTTTTCAGACGTCGTAAGAATATCGACAGCGATTTCACGGACCAGTGGGTGGGCGTCTGTAGTCATCCGCTCTACATGCCGGAGGGCTTCCGGCGTGCCGATGGTGCCAAGCACGCCAAGAGCGTCTCCGCGGAGGTGGGGTGGTTTTGCATCGAGGAGCGGCAGCAGCGAGTCGATCGCCTCGTTCAGTCGCTGCGGTACGCGTTGGCGTAATTCCTCGAACAAGACGGCAACCCCGAGACGAACGGCAAAGCGTTCATCGTCAAGGATTGGTCCGGTCCAGGAAAACGGGCAGGCTCGGCGGACAAACATGGCGACGATAGTGTCCACATGCCCCATTTCCAAAAAGTCCTTGATCACCGCAAGCAACTCGGCATCACTGACGGCATCGGAGGGTTGCGTCGCGTTGTCTTCGTTTGGCAGAGGTGAGTGCTGAAATGGAGTCAAAGGGCGACCTCAGGCAGAGCGGAAGCGGTCGGGTATGGCCGGCATGGCACCGGCATGGCTGCAGACGTATGCCGCCAGTTGGTTAGCCCGTTCGTTGATTGCATCAAGCGGGCGTTCATGTAACAGGCCGATGACGACGGCAGCGGTAAAAGAATCACCGGCACCGATGGTATCGACGACGTTGGTACGGATGCCGGGGTGTTCGGAACATTCATGTTCGGTCAGCAGAATGCTGCCGGCGCCGCCTTTCGTCAGAATCACCATCTCCAGCGTGAATGCCGTGCGCAGCGCCGCCAGTTGTTCGCGGTCTGTTCCCGCTAGATTGAACATCGAACGCAGGAGTGCCAGCTCGTCATCATTGAGTTTTACAATCGAGCTGTTGGTAAGGGAGGTTTCGATGAGGGATCGGCTGTAAAAATCCTGGCGCACGTTGATATCGTAGACCCGTCGGGCAGCGTCGGGCATATCGCGAAGAAACGTCTGGATCACCGTTTGCGACCGGGTACTCCGCTGTGCCAATGTGCCGAAACAGACCGCCTGCAGGCGCGGTATGGCGGCAGTTGCGGCATCGTTGAGGAACAGATGGTCCCAGGCCACATCCGCTGGAAAATGATAGTGAGCGACACCGGCGTCATCAAGGTCGGCAACAACGTACCCGGTCGGATAGTCTTCCGCCCGGCTGATGGTATCGATAGTGAGCCCTCGTTGGCTAAGAAAGTCAAGAGCGGCAGTGCCCCGCCGGTCGACGCCGACCGTCGAGATGGGTAAACCTCTGGCGCCCAGCGCGGTGGCATGATAGGCAAAATTGATCGGTGCACCGCCAAGTTGTTCTCCATGCGGCAACACGTCCCAAAGCAGTTCGCCGATACCGGCTACGATGGTGGGTTGGTGACTCATTATCTGACAATGCTGCAGAAGTTTACTACGGAGATCCGGATTGCTTGCCAGGATACTCCCCACATGATAGACGCTTCGCGACGATCATGCCAGGGTTTAATAAAAAGGAAATTCATCGGCAGGGGGCACCCCACCGGCAGGGAGCATGGTTCAGAGACGACCTGGCTGTTTGGCGCCAGGGGGATGTCTGCAAGGGAACCGCAACAATGGTCATAAAGACGATTGCCTGACCGAAGGAAGAACGGGGTGCTCGCGTGTTTGGCCGGATGTGGTGAAAGCGGCAGTTGTCAGGCAACAATGATGACGATATCGTCAAATTATTGCATTGATTATGTCTGAATCATCATTTATTGATGTTTGAGTTGACTTTATAATCAGTTTCGCATACCGTTAATGATAGTTATGAAATGAGGGAGTATGGACGCTACCGATATCAGCATCATCAATGAACTCAAGGATGGTCGAGTCTCGTTCAAATCCGTTGCCGATCGGCTCGGGTTGGCCGAAGGGACGGTGCGCAGCCGGGTACGAAAGCTACGGGAAGAGGGGGTCCTCGATATTTCCGGGCTGGTCGACCCGGAGGCATTACCGGACCATTCGGTGGTCATGATCGGGGTACGTCTCAAGGATATGGACCTCGTCAAGAAAGCGGAGGAATTCAGCCGATTGCGCGGCGTGATTTCGGTATCCGTGGTCACGGGCCGCTTTGATCTGCTCCTGACGGTGATGATCAATAATGATTTCGGAATATTGCAGTTTTATACCGAAGAGGTTGCTCAGGTCGAAAAGGTTCAGTCGGTGGAAACCTTTGTCGTGTATAAGAGCTACAATCTCAAAGTACCGTTGCCGCACCTTGGGCCGGAGCACAGGGGGATGAAGTGATGACAACGCAAGACACGCTGCAGCAGACGCCGCTCCATGCCTGGCATCTTGCCAATCATGCCAACATGGCGGACTTTGGTGGTTATCATATGCCGCTCTGGTACAAGACCGGAGCCAAGCATGAGCACCGTGCGGTGCTGAGCGGTGTCGGTTTGTTTGATACCAGCCATATGGCGGTTCTGACTGTTGAGGGAGTGGATGCGTGGTCGTTGTTGCAGCACTGTTTCAGCCGTGATCTACGTTATTGCATCGGCGTCAAGCAGCCGGGGCCGCTCACCGTCGGGCGGTGTGTCTACGGACTGCTGCTGCATGATACGGGAACGGTACTCGACGATGCGATCATCTCCCGTCTGGAAGACGAACGATATATGGTCGTGGTTAACAGCGGCATGGGGCCGGTGGTTGCCGCACACCTGCAGGCGCAGCCCGGTTATCGGGCGGCGATTACCGACCAAACCGGTCTGATCGGCAAGATCGATGTGCAGGGACCGGCCGCCGCATTGCTGATGGAAACAATGCTTGTCGAGCCGGACCAGGTGCTGGATGATATGATCTATTTTTCCTGCAAAGGCGATCTTGATCGAAACAGCAAGCGAGCGGTCAGGCTGCAGGACGGTACCACGCTGTTGATCTCACGAACGGGTTATACCGGGGAATTCGGGTTTGAACTCTATCTGGCGGCTTCGGATACTCTTGCGGTCTGGGAATCCCTGATGATTGCCGGAGCCCCTTATGGCATAACCGCCTGCGGGCTTGCCGCCCGCGACTCGCTGCGGACCGGGGCAGTGCTACCACTGTCCCACCAGGATATCGGCAACTGGCTGTTTCAGCACACGCCCTGGTCCTTCGTGCTGCCGTGGAATAAGCAAGGTGACGGCTTTACGAAAGAATTTATCGGCGCCAGAGCGCTGCAGGGTGATGTCGCGCCGAGTTATACGTACCCGTTTGCCGGTTATGACCCGCGAAAGATTCCGGTAACGGATGAAACCGTCGTTCTCAGTGATGCCGGCGAGCACATCGGCACGGTGCTGACCTGTACGACGGACATGGCAATCGACCGGGTCGACGGACGGATTATCAGCATCAACACACCGGGTTCCGCCGGGCGGCCGGCGACCTTTAATCCGCGCGGCCTCAGCTGCGGCTTTATCCGGACCGAACGGCTTTGCCGGGTGGGCGATCGGGTAACCTTGACTGACGCCAAGCGCACCATACCGGTGGAGATCCGGGCGGATATCAGACCCGATCGCACGGCTCGACGGCCGATGCGGGAGATGAGAAAACACCAGTGAGGGGAGAGACGAAATGAAAGAGATCGATGAACTGAATCTGCCGGGTGATGTCTATTATTCAAAAGATCATGAATGGGCGCGCAAGGACGGTGATACCGTGAAAATCGGTATCAGCGACTATGCTCAGGACCAGTTGGGGGACATCGTTTTCGTGGAATTGCCGGATGTCGGCACGGCCTTTGAGCGGGGAGAGGAGTTCGGTACGCTCGAATCGGTCAAAGCGGTGTCGGAAATGTATGTCCCGCTCAGCGGCGAGGTGGTGGCGGTCAACAAGGAATTGCTTGACGCCCCCGAGTTACTCAATGAGGATCCGTACGCCAACTGGATCATCGAACTCCGGCCCAGCGTCGAGGATGAATATGACGAATTGCTGAGCCGGGACGATTATCTTGCCGTGCTTCAAGGTTGAGCCATGCGCTATCTGCCCCATACCCCCGATGAAATCGAGGCGATGCTGGCCGCTGTCGGCGCCGGCACGCTTGACGATCTGTTTGCGCATATCCCCGAATCGTGCCGCTATCAGGGAGCGATCGAGCTGCCCGGTCCACTGACCGAGTGGCAACTGGGCGACCACTTTCGAGATCTGAGCCGGCAGATGAGCGTTGCCGCGGCGCGGGCCATTCTGGTTGGCGCCGGTTCCTATTACCATCATATCCCGGAGGTGGTCCGTTCACTGGCCGGGCGCTCGGAGTTCGTGACCGCTTATACGCCATATCAACCGGAAATGGCACAGGGTACGCTCCAGGGGATTTTCGAATATCAGACCCTGACCGCCCGGCTGCTCGGTATGGAGGTGGCCAACGCCTCCATCTATGATGGTGCCACGGCCCTGGCCGAGGCGCTGTTGATGGCCCTGCGCATCGGCAGGAAGAAACGAACCATCCTGATGTCTGCGGCAATTCATCCCCATTATCGGCAGGTGGTGCGCACCTATCTCGAGCCGGGCGGGTTCCGTATTGTCGAGTTGCCGGTGGACGGCGCCGGTCGCACCGATCTTACCGGATGCGCGGCCCATGAGGACGTGGCTGCGGTGGCGGTGCAGTCGCCGAATTTCTTCGGGGTAATCGAGGACCTGCAGATCGCTGCGACGGTTGCCCATGAGCGTTCCGCGCTGTTTATCACCTGCTTTACCGAACCGTTTGCGTACGGGTTGTTGCGCAGCCCGGGGGCCTGTGGCGCCGATATCGTCTGTGGTGAAGGGCAGAGCTTCGGTATCGCTCCGTCGCTCGGCGGTGCGGGGCTTGGCATGTTCGCCTGTCGTCAGGAGCATGTCCGCAACCTGCCGGGGCGAGTAGTCGGCGAGACGGTAGATGCAGACGGCAAGCGCGGTTATGTGCTGACCCTGTCGACACGGGAGCAGCATATCCGGCGGGAAAAAGCAACCTCCAATATCTGCTCGAACCAGGGGCTGTGTGCGATGACCGCTGCGATCTATATGGCGACTCTGGGCGGCAGCGGGCTGCGCCGGGTGGCCAAACTGAACCATGACAAGGCAGAGTATCTGAAAAACGGTTTGCTGGCAGCCGGGGCGGAGCCGGTATTCACCGGGCCGACGTTTAACGAATTTGTCGTCTCCATGCCGGCTGGTTTTGCGCAGAAGCGCGAGAAACTGATGGCGGACGGGATAGTCGCCGGGCTGCCTCTGGAGCAGTTCTACCCCGCCTATCCGAATGCCTATCTATTCTGTGTGACGGAGACCGTTGCGCGGGAGCTTCTTGATGAACTCTGCAGCGAGGTGCGATCATGACCACCGGACCGGGAACAAGCGGCCTGATTCTCGATGAACCGCTGTTATGGGAGAAAGGGAAAAAGGGCAGGACAGCCTTCAGTATGCCGCCGCAGGATGTACCGACGGCCGTTCTCGACGAGCGATTGCTTGGCGGGGAGCTTGATTTCCCCGATCTCAGCGAAGTTGACGTGGTAAGGCATTACACCCGTCTGTCCCAATGGAATTTCGGGATCGATACCGGTCTGTATCCGCTCGGTTCCTGCACGATGAAATATAACCCGAAGATCAACGAGCGACTGGCGGCCACGCCGGCCCTGGCAGCCGCCCATCCCTTGCTGGCGCCGGGGTTGACTCAGGGCATCTTGCGGCTGATGGCGGAGTTGGAGCAGTTTCTGGCGGCCATCACCGGTATGGATGCGGTCACCGTGCAACCTGCGGCCGGAGCGCATGGGGAATTGACCGCGATGCTGATGTTTGCCGCCTATTTCCGTAAAAACGGCGAGCAGCGCACGAAAATCTTGATTCCGGATACCGCTCACGGCACCAATCCGGCGAGTGCCGCGTTGTGCGGATTCACGCCGGTACCGCTGCGCTCCGGTGCCGACGGAGTGCTCGATCCGGCGGCGGTCGAAGCCGCCATGGACGAGCAGACGGCCGGCATTATGCTCACCAACCCCAACACCCTCGGGCTCTTTGAGGAACATATCGGGGCCATCACCGATATCGTTCATGCCCGGGGCGGGCTTGTTTACGGAGACGGGGCGAATCTCAACGCGGTGATGGGCATCGTTGATTTCAAACGGTGCGGCGTAGACGCGATGCACCTCAATCTGCACAAAACGTTTTCCACACCGCACGGCGGTGGCGGACCCGGTGCCGGACCGGTCTGCGTTGTCGAGCGGCTTGAGCCGTTCCTGCCGATTCCCCGGATCGTTTGTGTCGATGATGGGTATGATCTCGTGTTCGACCGGCCGGATTCCGTTGGCCGGATGCACGCCTTTTTCGGGAATGTCAGCGTCTTGATCCGCGCCTACAGCTATATCTTGTCCATGGGTCCGGCCAACCTGAAGAAAGCGAGCCAACTGGCGGTACTCAACGCAGTGTACGTGCGGGAGGCATTGCGCGACACTCTGGTACTGGCCTATGATCGGCCGTCGCTGCATGAGAGTGTCTTTTCCGACGCCAGGCAGCATGAACTCAAGGTGACCACGCTGGATATGGCGAAACGTCTTATCGATCACGGCTATCACCCACCCACTATCTACTTTCCGCTGGTGGTTCCCGGCGCGATCATGATCGAACCCACCGAAACCGAGTGTAAAGAAGATCTTGACCGCTTCATCGCGGTTTTCAAGGAGGTCGTCCGGGAAGCCGGTATCGATCCCGAGTTGTTGCGCCACGCCCCGACTCGAACCAAGGTGCGCCGGCTCGATGAAACGAGGGCGGCCCGCACCCCCTGTCTGATCGGCTGTTAGCCGGGCGGCGATGCAGCTTGTTGTCGAGATCTGCGGGACCCTTGCCTACGCCGCCGCGCACGAGCGTCAATTGACAATCGTTGAATCGCTGCGGCAGGACAGTGCCGCGCCGGACCGGCTCCTGGTGCTTGAACACCCGGCGGTGTTTACCGTCGGCCGCAACGGTTCTCCGTCACACGTCACCGTTGATGAGTCCTTCCTCAATGCGCAAGGGATCGATCTGGTACGGGTTGAGCGGGGCGGAGAAGTTACCTATCATGGCCCGGGCCAGCTCGTCGCCTATCCGATTGTCAATCTGCGGCGGCGTGGCTTGAGTGTGGTGCAGTTCGTTTCGCTGCTCGAAACGGTCATGATCGAGGTCGCTGCCGTTTTCGGCGTCAATGCCGAGCGCGATG
>CAZSOA010000130.1:0-10261 GCA_964608305.1 uncultured Desulfofustis sp.
GTCTGCAGCTTTTTTTCCTCCGCCTTCAGGGCCACCTGATGGGTCGCCAGCCTGATGACCGACTCTTCCTGGACAACAACCTGCTTGCGCAACAGATCGTTGAGGCAATAATTGAAGACCTTCGGATTGACCGCCTGCTTGAACCCGGAGCGCACCTCTTCCTTGGAGAGACCGTTTTTCAACGGATTGGCCTGATGGTAAGCGGTCAGCGCGGCGAGAATGGTCGCGGTCACCTCGTCCGCCACCTCGCGGATCAGATAGCGCTGGGTTGCCGAATCGACAACCACCATCTGTTTCGCCGATAACGGCACACCCAGCAGCTTGGTCAGCTGTTTGCCGAAGACCCCGAGCCGTACCGCCAGTTCGTCAAACGTCAGGCCGACCGTGCCGGCCTCCTTGAGCAGCAGCAGCATCCGTTCTTCGACCGAGCCATCCTGGAACACTCGAAAAACCGAGGTATTATACGCGCGATCCTTATCGGCCAGCCGTTTTCGTTTCCGGGGCGACTGATTACCGAGCACCTCACCGCCGCCGATGGTTGCGATCGGTGAATAGCTGCGGATCACATAATGATCACCCGGCCAGATCGCCACCGGTTCTTCCAGCAGCAACTGGATGGGTGCCTCGTCTCCGGGACGCAGTTCATCAACGGTCAACAGCGATACCCGGCCGATGACCTCGGCGGTGCCGAGATGGACCCTGACCCGGCTGCGGTGCTTGAGCGGCTTGCTGTTGGACCCCAGATAGAGCAGGGAGCAATCGAGCATGTAATTGGCTTCCAGCGAGCCCGGGGTCGCCAGCACCATACCCCGCTCAATCTCATCGAGTTCGGCGCCCTGGAGGTTGATGGCGGTGCGGTGACCGGCCTCGACCAGCTCGACCGCCTGGGAATGTACCTGGATGCCGCGCACCTTGGCGGTCTTGCCCCCCGGATAGAGATGCAGCTCGTCGCCCAGGACGGTCCTGCCGGAAATTGACGTGCCGGTGACCACCGCACCAAACCCTTTCATCGCAAACACCCGATCGATGGGCAGGCGAAACGGTCCGAACGCCTCGGTGAACTGATGATCACGGACAAACCGGTCGATGATCTCGACCACGTCGGCCAACCCTTCACCGGTGATCGACGAGACGGGAATGATCGGTGCACCTTCGAGAAAACTGCCGGCACAGAAGTCCTCAACTTCCTCGATCACCATCTCCAGCCAGTCTTCATCCACCAGATCTTTCTTGGTAATGACAACGAGCCCCTGCTTGACGCCGAGCAACCGACAGATGTCGAAATGCTCCCGGGTCTGCGGCATGATCCCTTCATCGGCCGCGATGATGAAGCTGAGCAGGTCCATGCCGGTGACCCCGGCCACCATGTTCTTGACGAACCGCTCATGCCCGGGCACGTCGACGATGCCGAGACGATGACCGCACGGCAGATCGAGATAGGCAAAACCGAGTTCAATGGTGATGCCTCTTTTCTTCTCTTCTTTGAGACGATCCGTATCGATGCCGGTCAGCGCCCGGACAAAACTGGTCTTCCCGTGGTCGACATGACCGGCAGTGCCAAGAACTATTTCACGCATGAAAAGAGGCCGAGACCGTTAACCGAGATAGGGATTGGAGCGCCGTTCTTCGTCAATGGTCGAACGGCTCCCGCCATAGCCGTGCCCCGGCCAGACCACGGTCTGTGGCGGGAGGACAAGCAGCTTGTCGCTGATCGAGGCGATCAGTTCGGCATGGGAGCCGCCCGGAAAATCGGTGCGGCCGATACCACCGACGAACAGCGTGTCGCCGGTCAGCAAATCAGGCGGGTTATAGAGACACATGCCGCCGGGGGTATGCCCCGGCGTATGAATGACCTGCAGCGACTGCTCGCCGAAGGTGATGATGTCACCATCGGTGACCCGCATATCGGCCGGCGGCGATTCCTCAAGGCCAAGCATCGAAAAATAGTTTTTGATATTGGGCTGGTTGAAAAAATCGTCGTCGGCCTCATGCATGACGATTTTCGCGCCGGTGGCTTCCTGCAGCCGGCGGTTGCCGCAGACGTGATCGGGGTGACCATGGGTGGCGATGATATAGACGACATCGAGTTCGGCCCGACGAACGGCGGCCAGGAGGCGTTCCTCGTCACCACCGGGATCGACAATGACAGCCTGTCTCGTTTTCTCGCAACTGAGGAGATAGCAGCAGACACCCATCATCCCGACAATGTGTTGTTCTATATTCATGGCACTCCGCTTACCGGTGAATGGTCATTGGTAATGATCACTACAATCGTCCCATCATGCCATCAAACGGCGAAAAAAGAAAGAGGCTGCTAGCCTTTTTGGGAACCGCACCCCCCGGAAGAGCAGGCGCAGGAACCTGAGGCAGCGGCCATTTTCAGCGGCGCCGGTGGCGCCACCGGTGGCAGACGGGTCTCCACCGCGGTGATGATTCCCCCAAAGGCCTTGACGGCCGGGCTGTCCGTTTCCGACGAGAGGTACGGCACACCGTCGTCACCGGCGACGACCACGCGCGGGTCCATCGGTACCCTTCCCAGAAACGGCAGATCGAATTCCCGGGCCACGGCCTCACCGCCGCCGGTCTTGAAGATATCGACCGTTTCGTGGCAGTGCGGGCAGACAAAACCGGACATGTTCTCGACGACCCCGACGATCTCGACTTTGACCGAACGACAGAAATTGATCGATTTGCGGACATCGGCCAAGGCGACATTCTGCGGGGTTGTCACGACCAGCGCCTTGACGTGCGGGATGGTCTGCGCCACGGTCAACGGTTCGTCGCCGGTGCCCGGCGGCGCGTCGATCACCAGGTAATCAAGCTCGCCCCAGTCCATATCGGCGATAAACTGGCGAATCGCCTGAATCTTCAACGGTCCTCGCCAGATGATCGCCTCGTCACGATCACGCATCATATATTCCAGTGAGACGACCTTGAGTCGATCGTTATAACGCAGCGGCGGGACCAGTGCATCGGCCGACGGCGGCGCCTCGAGCTTGCCTTTCAGATTCAGCATCCGCACCACATCCGGGCCGTGGATATCGACATCCATCAGGCCAACCTGGTACCCGCGCTGGGCGAGTCCGAGGGCCAGGTTGACGGAAACGGTTGATTTGCCGACCCCGCCTTTGCCGCTCATGACCAGAATCTTGTTTTTGATCTTGCCCAACGACCGGGTTATTGCGTTGTCCTGTTGAGCCAGTGCTGCCTGCTGCGACTCCTTCGTCGAACACGAAGAATCGCCGCCACATGAATGAGCCATGCCCTATCCTCCTCAAACCTCGTTAAAAATTGTTTCACCAGCGCCGCATCCAGACGAAACGGCGTCATAACAGTAATGCCGACACACAAAAATGCAACTCATATTGTGCACATGCAAAATATAGCAGCCGACACGCCGGCAATCATCAATTCGGCTGCTTCCAGGCACCACCCGGCAGCCGTACTTTTTGTTGCACAATAACCAATCAGTCCTTACTATACGTGGTTTGCAAAACCATTGCTGCGACAAGAGCGCGGTTCCGCCTTACGGTGGCGCGATTTTTCTTGTACCGCCACACGCCGCATTGTACCCCGCCCAGAGGAGAGACCCATGCTCGGTTGGTTCAGAAAGAAGAAGAAAAAGGAAACGGAACCGGCGACCACCGTTAACGAGACCGGCGTCACCGAACCGATTGACGACGTCGAATCGGCGCCGCCTGTTTCATCAGGCGACCCTGCCGAACCGGAACAACCGGTCACCGACCCCGTACCCGCTGTCCCAGCGGTCGCTCCCCCGGCAGCAGAAGAGCCCGCAGAAACGAAATCTCTGTCGCTGTTTCAACGTCTGACCGAACGACTGGCCCGCACTCGCGAATCGTTCACCGAACGTATCGACGAATTGTTTCGCGGCAAGAAGCAGATCGATGCCGAGCTGTTCGAAGAACTCGAGGAAATCCTCGTGACCGCCGACCTCGGCATCGCCACGGCAATGGAACTGCTGGAACATGCCCGCAAACGTGTCAAGCGCGACAGCCTCTCCGACCCCCAGCAACTCAAGGCGATCATCAAGGAAGACTTGAAGGCCTATATGTCTATCGCTGCGCCGCCCGCGGAAACCGTGATGCCTGAGCACGGGCCGTTCGTCATCATGGTCGTCGGCGTCAACGGCGTCGGCAAGACCACCACGATCGGCAAGATCGCCGGCAAATTCAAACGTGCCGGCCGCTCCGTCCTGCTCGTCGCCGCCGATACCTTCCGAGCAGCGGCGATTTCGCAATTGAAGATCTGGGGCGATCGCAACGGGGCTCGGGTCGTCGCCCAGCACGAAGGAGCCGACCCGTCGTCGGTGGTCTTTGACGCCATGGCGACGGCAATCAGCAAGGCCTACGACGTCGTTTTGATCGACACCGCCGGCCGCCTGCACACGCGCGCCAACCTGATGGAAGAGCTCAAAAAAATCAAACGGGTCATCGACAAACAGCTGCCCGGGGCACCGCACGAGGTGCTGCTGGTCATTGACGCCACCACCGGTCAGAACGGCATCTCCCAGGCCACGCTGTTTCACGAGGCGGTCGGCGTCACCGGCATCGCCCTGACCAAGCTTGACGGCACCGCCAAGGGGGGTATCGTCGCCAACATCACCCGGGAATTGCAGGTGCCGATCCGTTTTATCGGCGTCGGTGAGCAGATTGATGATCTTCGGGATTTCAACGCCGACGAGTTTATAGAAGCACTGTTCACGACGAACCAACTATCCCCCCGCCGCACCGACACCACCGACCATCGCCCGTGAAGATGCGTTACCAGCAACAGCGCCCCCCCGGATGCGGCGGCTGCCTGCTCATCCTGCTGCTCATCGCCTTTGTCAGCGGCGGGTCACAGGCCTTGATCAACCTGCTCGGATTTTTATTCTTCTCCGGTTTTTTCGCGGTTCTGCTCTTTATCGCTCTGTTCTGGGGATTTTCCTATTGGGCGAAAAGCCGCATTGCCACCTACGAGGCTTCGCAAACAGAGAGCCACAACCGGTTCGTCTGGCTCCTCGTCAGGATTCTCGTGAAAATCGCTCAGCTTGACGGCCACGTCTCCCGGGACGAGGTGCAGACCATCCAGCGGTTCTTTCAGTACAACCTGCGCTATAACCAGACGCAGATGGCCTGGGTCAAGAACCTGATCAAAGAGGCCACCGAGGCCACCGAATCACTGGAGGTGCTGCTCCAGGAGTTCCGTAATTCCTTCGCCTACGAGCCACGGCTGATCCTGCTGGAGTTGGTCTATCAGGTAATCTTCACCAAGGATAAGGTCCCCGATAATGAATTGCAGACGGCAAGACAAATCGCGGCCTTTCTCGGCATAACCGACTACGACCTGCGCACCATCGAGGCAAAACATACCTACCGGCGGCACCAACAGGCCACCGCCGCGCGGGAGAACGAGTCCCAGTACTATGCCGTACTCGGTCTTGAACCGGGGGCGGATATGGAGGCCATCAAGAAGGCCTATCGCCGACTGAGTATGCAATATCATCCGGACAAGGTCTCCCATCTCGGCGATGAATTCCGTCGGGTCGCAGAAGAGAAAATGAAGGAAATCAATCGCGCTTACGACTATTTCAAGAAAAACCATGCCTGATAACAAACCCTCGGCCGCCTCGCCCGGCGGACCGGATGCTCAGACAACCAATCGGTGAGGTAATTATGGCCGTTGCAGACAAGATGAAGGGGTTCTCCGAAAAATCATCGTGGATCAGAAAGATGTTCGAAGAGGGAGCCAAACTGAAAATTCAGTATGGCGAAGACCAGGTGTTTGACTTCAGCCTCGGCAATCCGGATATTCCGCCGCCGCCGAAGTTTCGTGAAGTCTTGCTGGATATGGCGCAGAACACGACCCCCGGCCAGCACAGCTATATGCCCAACGGCGGCCTGCCCTGGGTGCGCGAAGCAATCGCCGCGCGGATGTCGAGAGAACAGGGGGTCGAAATCCACCACGGTGACCTGCTGATGGCCTGCGGTGCCGCGGGAGCGCTGAATGTGACGATGAAAGCGCTGCTCAACCCCGGCGACGAGGTCATTCTGCTTGCCCCCTACTTCGTCGAATACAGCTTCTATGTCGACAATCACGGCGGCATCGGCAAGGTGGTCCACACCGACGAGCGCTTTGCCATCGATCTCACCGCGATTGAAGAAGCGATAACCGAGCGGACCAAGGCGATCATCATCAATTCACCGAACAACCCGACCGGCCAGGTGTACGACGCCGTATCCATCCGTGCCCTCGGCGCACTGCTCGAGGAAGCCGGCAACCGCTTCGGCTCTACCATCTACCTGATCTCGGATGAACCGTATCGGAAGATCGTCTTCGACAATGTCGTTGTCCCGCCGATCTTCCAGCTCGTCCGCAACAGCATCGTCCTCTCGTCGTTCTCCAAGGATCTCTCCCTGCCCGGCGAGCGGATCGGTTATCTCGCCGTTCATCCGGAGGCGGACGACCGCAAGGCCCTGCTCGATGCGATGACGCTGGCCACGAGAATTCTCGGTTTCGTCAATGCACCGGCATTTATGCAGCGGGTCGTGGCCGAGTTGCAGGACGAGACCGTCGACTGCTCGATCTACGCCCGGCGCCGCGACCTGTTCTGTTCTATCCTGGCCCGGATCGGCTATCAGTTCATTCCGCCGCAAGGGGCCTTCTACCTGTTTCCGCAGACGCCGATCGACGACGATGTCCGGTTTTGTGCCCTGCTCCAGGAAGAAAAAATCCTCGCCGTACCCGGGCGTGGTTTCGGCAGGCCCGGGCATATTCGTCTGGCCTTCTGCATCGACGACGATTACATCGCCCGTTCGGCTCCCGGTTTCACCACCGCCTTTCAGCGGGCGCGAGGCTGAGAAAACCCCGCTAGGAGCGACGCTTCGCCTGCTGTTTCTTCGCCTTGAACAGCAGGCGGATCGGCACCCGGTCAAGACCGAGCCCTTCGCGATAGCGGTTGATCAGATAGCGTTCGTAGGAGAAGTGCACGCCCTTCTGGGAGTTGGTCATGACGACGAAGGTCGGCGGCGCCGTGCCGACCTGGGCGGTGTAGTAGAACTTGAGGCGCTTGTTTTTATAGATCGGCGGTGAATGATGCTCGACGGCATCGCTGAGCAGTCGGTTCAACGCCGCCGTCGGAAACATGGTGGTGAACTGTCGGTAGACCGAACCGACGGTCGGAAACAGGCGTTTATAGCCGTGCCCGGTCTTGGCCGACACCGTCAGCAACGGCGCAAAACCGACGAACGGCACCGCCCGGCCGATTTCCTCGAGGATCTGTTGCTGACGCGTACGGTCGTCGGCCACCAGGTCCCATTTATTGACCAGCAGGATCAACGCCCGGCCATGATCCTGCGTGTAGCCGATCACCTTCGCATCCTGTTCGGTGATCCCCTCCTCGGCATCGAGCAGGACCACCGCAATATCGCAGCGGCCAAGCGCCGATAGTGCCTTGATAATACTGAATTTCTCGAGCTTTTCCGTTGTCTTTCCTTTCCGCCTGATGCCGGCGGTGTCGATCAGCAGGTAATGGCGATCCTTGTGGCTCAGCAGGGTATCGACCGAATCGCGGGTGGTTCCGGCCACCTCGGAAACCACCATCCGTTCCTCGCCGAGAATCAAGTTGATCATTGATGACTTGCCGACATTAGGTCGACCGAGAAAGGCGAGCCGAACGGTCTGGTCGGGTAAATCCACCGCAGCGGACGTCGTCGGCAGGTGGGCGAGCAACCCGTCCATCAAGGCAGCAAACCCGTACGTATGCTCGGCTGACAGCGCCCAGAGCGGACTGACTCCCAGTTCGTAGAACGGCGCGAGCAGCAACTCCTCCTGCTCCGGGCCGTCAATCTTGTTGACCACATAGAGGATGGTCTTGTTGACCCGGCGCAACAGCTGGATGAGTTCGTAATCGGCCGGCAACAACCCCTGTTTGCCGTCCAGCAGCAACAAAATGAGATCAGCCTCGGAGACTGCGGCCAGCGCCTGCCCGCGAATACTGCCGGCCATCTCGTCGTCCGCCTGGTCATCGATGCCGCCGGTATCGACCAGGATGAACGAACGATCCTGCCAGCGGACCCGCTCATAATGGCGGTCCCGGGTAACACCGGGTGTCGGATCGACGATGGCCTTGCGTGACCGGGTGATCCGGTTGAATAATGTCGACTTGCCGACATTGGGACGGCCGACCAGCGCGACAACGGCAGGAGCTTGATTGTTCATGACAATTCGTTTTCAGGTATGGTTCGGTCGGCCGTACCGCTGCCGACAGGCTCGCTATTTCGTGGTTATGTCCCGGTACCGGGTGATGGCCGACGACACGGTGGCGCGCAGCGCTCCATAGTCGGCAAACAATGGGTCGGCCAGCCGGTTGTGCAATGCGATTAACGCCGGCAGCAGGTACGAACGGAAAAACGGTTTTCCCCGGACACCCGCCAGATACGCAAACGCGCCGATGATCTGGAGATTGCGCTGGACAGCCAGCAGCGGATAGGAGCGACGGAGCTTCCGGGGATCGATGATGTCCGTCTGCGCCGCTTCTTGCAGATAATACTCCAGCAATTCCTGCTGCAACCGATCGGGCAAAGCCGCATACGGATCGATCAGCAGCGAGGCAAGGTCATAGCCGGGTGGTCCCAGTCGGCCCGCCTGAAAATCGATGAAGCAGACCCGTTCGTCTGTCACCATGATATTCCGGCTCTGGAAATCCCGGTGAAGAAACAGCAGCTCGAAGTTTTCCGCAGCCTGCCGGGCGAGGCGCCGGAATTCATCAGTCAACGCCGGCACCGTCTCGCCGGCAAGCGTATTCTGCCAGCAGGCATCAAGAAAATAGAGCGATTCCCGCTCGACCATGACCTGCTCGTCGTACTCCTCGGTATCGTAACACCAGCGTCGCGAAAAATCGATCATCCCGTCCACCTGCATGCGTACCAGTCGACGGATGATCTCCGGATAGCAGGCGAGCGCCCGTGGGCGATCCCGGCGCAACAGATCGTGAAGACGGCAATCGCCAAGGTCTTCGAAGATAATCAATCCGCTCTGCTCGTCGGCGGCGAGTATCGCCGGTACCGGGACACCGGCCCGATGCAGGTGCCGGCCGATGACCAGCGCCGAGCGGGCTTCCGCCAGGTCACGGGCCTTGTCACCACCCGGTACCACGGCGATCCCATAGGGCCGCTCGTTGCGGGTGATCCGAAAGAACCGGCGGGTTGAGCCGTCACCAAACAGCGGCTGCATTGCCAAGGCCGCCGGAGCCGCATCGCTGCCGTCAGGCATCGTCCTGCCCAGCAGCTCGAGGATCATCTCCTGTAATGGAGCGCCGGCTTCGTTGTTTTTTTGCACATCTTCCATAGGATTAAAGGCATGCTTCTGCAGATGTTTACGACGGAGCGCCCGGGACCAGTAAACGGTCCCTGACCACCTGTCCCGCGGCGATTGCAGCACCATCCCAGACCACCGATCGGCTAATCACCGCACCGGCGCCAATCCGGGCCCGGCCGACACAGGCCCAGGGTTCGATTCGACAATGCGGAGCACATTCGGCCCGACTATCAATGAGCACCGGCCCGGGGACGGCACAACCAAGTTCGGGCCAGATCGGCATCGTCCCGGAGAGCAGCGCGCCATGCAATCGCAAATAGTCGGCGACGGTGCCGATATCGGTCCACCAGGCTTGTTCGACAAAACGATAATGGATGGTCCGACCGGCCGCCAGCAGGCGACGATAGTGGTCGACAATGCACAACGGCCGGTTGCCGGGCAGGCCATCGAGCAGATCCGGGTCGATCACCTGCACGCCGGTAAAAGCCAGGGCGCCGGCGATACCGGGCTGCGCAGCAAACCCGATAATCTGCCCGGCGGCTGTTCCCACGGTGTTAAAGCGCGGATAATCATGCAGGACCATGGTTACTGCATGGCCGCTGCGCCGGTGCTCGTCGTAGATCTGCCGACAGTCGATATCGTGATAGATATCGCCGTTGCAGACAAGCAGCGGCTCATCGGCAAGTCGACCGACCACCGCGGCCAGGCTGCCGCCGGTGCCGAGGATCGCCGGTTCTTCCTGGAGCAGAACGCCGTCGATCCCCGCAACGGCTGCAGCGATCTGCTCGCCGAGATGGTGGCAATTGACGATAATGCGCGTACATCCGGCATTTTTCAGCCGGTCGATGGCGGCGTTCAGCAGCGGCCGGTTCAGGACCGGGAAGAGTGGCTTCGGCCGCAGCAGCGTATAGGGACGCAACCGGGTTCCGTACCCGGCTGCAAG